>JBMOFP010000188.1:0-11565 GCA_049318805.1 Bradymonadia bacterium | reverse complement strand
GGAACCGCGCGCCCGTGCGCGGATCCGGAGTGTCCCGAAGGCGCACAAGCCTGCCAGGACGACGGACGCTGGGCCGCCTGCGTCGGGCCGGACGAGCGCTGCAACGACCTGGACGACGACTGCGATGGCGTGACCGACGAAGACACGGGCCGTGGCCTGCCGTGTGTCGCCGGCCTGGGCGTGTGTCGGCGTGAAGGCACCGGGGTGTGCAGCGCCGACGCGCTGAGCCAGTGTGACGCGGTCCCGGGCGCACCCGGCGTCGAGGCCTGTAACGGGCTCGACGACGACTGCGACGGCGCCACGGACGAGGGGGTCGCCGACGCGCCGTGCGCGGCCGGGACGGGCGCTTGTCGACGCGACGGCCGGACGGTCTGCGACCCGGTCGCGGCGGCTGTGACGTGTGATGCCGTTGCCGGGGCCCCCGGTGTCGAGGCGTGCAACGGCGAAGACGACGACTGCAACGGCGAGGTCGACGACGGCGCCGCGCGCGGCGAGCCTTGTCGTGTGGGCGTGGGCGCCTGTCTGCGCGAGGGCTCGCTGGCTTGCGCGGGGGCAGGGGAGTTCGCCTGCGACGCGGCGCCCGGCGCTCCTGAACCCGAGCTCTGCAACGGCATCGACGACGACTGTGACGGCACGGCCGACGAAGGCTTCGGCCTCGGCGAGGTGTGTGCGGGTGGCGTGGGGCAGTGCGCCCGCGACGGCGTCCGCGTCTGCGACGGGGCGGCGGTTGGGGCGGTCTGCGACGCGGAACCGGGCGCGCCCACGGACGAGACCTGCAACGGCCTCGACGAGGACTGCGACGGCATCGCGGACGACGGCTTCGAGGTCGGGGCGGTGTGCAGTGTCGGCGTCGGCGCGTGCCTCTCCGAAGGTCGACAGCGCTGCACGGGGGACGGCCTCGCCGTAGCCTGCGACGCGCTCGCGGGCTCGCCCGCCGACGAGGTCTGCAACAGCGTCGACGACGACTGCGACGGCAGCGCCGACGAGGCGCTCGGCCTGGGAGAGCCCTGCACCCAGGGTCAGGGTGTCTGCGCCGCGGACGGGGTCCTGGGCTGCGGCGCGGACAACGTCGCGGTCGTGTGTCTCGCGTTGTCCGGCGACCCGGTCGACGAGCTGTGCAACGACCTGGACGACGACTGCGACGGCACGACCGACGAGGGCTTCGACCTCGGCGCGGTGTGCACGGTCGGTGCGGGCGCGTGCGCGAACGATGGCGTGCGGGTCTGCGACGCGCTCGGCGGCGCCACCTGTGACGCGCTGGCCGGCGATCCGGCGCCGGAGGCCTGCAACGGCGCCGACGACGACTGTGACGCCGCGACCGACGAGGACTTCGGCCTCGCCGAGCCCTGTGAGGTGGGCGTGGGCGCCTGCGCCGCGATTGGGGCAGTGACCTGTGACGAGGCCGGGGAGGCGACGTGCAACGCCGAAGTGGGTGAGCCCGCGGACGAGCGATGCAACGGCCTCGACGACGACTGCGACGGCGCGCTCGACGAGGGCTTCGACCTGGGGGCCGCGTGTGTCGCCGGGCTCGGCCCCTGCGCCCGTGAGGGCGTGCGGGTGTGCGGCGCGGAGGGCGACGCCGAGTGTGACGTCGCACCGGGGGCGCCCGGCACCGAGGTGTGCAACGACGAGGACGACGACTGCGACGGCGAAGCCGACGAGTCGCTGCGTTGCCTGCTGCCCGAGTTCGTGAGCTGCCAGGCGGCCCTCGAGGCGGGCTACCGCGAGAACGGGGTGTTCCGTTTGCGGCCCGATCCGGCCGGACCGGTCACGCCCGTGTACTGCGACCAGGGCGCCGACGGCGGCGGCTGGACTCTCGTTTCGAGCACCCGCGCGGCGGCCCCGGACGACGCCCTGGGCGAGGCCCACGGCGAGCTGACGACCACGGCCCCGAACGCGGCCCACGACGGTGTCTGGGGCGGCCTCCGCGAGCGCGGCACCCGCTTCGACCTCCGCTTCGCCTGCCGCGCCGCGGCGGGCCCCGAGGGCGCGCCGTACACCGTGGACCTCTCCTTCTACGACACCGTCTGGTACCGCGAGTTCACCACCGGCTCGGACGCCGAGAGCTGCTTCTCGGAGCGCAACGGCCTCGGGGACGACCCGCCGCCGGCGCGCCGCAACAACCTGCTCGGTACGTCGCTGCCCGCGGGCGACCAGTGGGGCGCGGGCTTCCTCGAGGGCGAGGACACCTGCGACGACGCCGGGGACTTTACGGTCGACTTCGACGACCGCGGCATGGACGGGAACGCCGACGACGGCACCGACTGGGGCACGGACGACGGGGTCGCGAAGTGTGGCCGAAGCGGAGTGCGCGACGCCCAGTTCCTGGTCTTCGTGCGCGAGCGCCGACCGCAGCCCCGCGCGCGGGTCGGTGTGTTCGGGACGGGCAACGTGTCGGTCGTCCTGCGGGCCGCGGGCCTCGACGCCGTCGACGTCGCGTGGGATGCGAACGCGCCCGGGCGATTGACGGCAGCCGAGTTCGGCACGGTGTGGATCGGGCGCTACGCCGAGGACTGGCGACGCATGCCGGCGGCCACGGCGGCGGCCCTGGACGCCTACGGCCAGGCGGGCGGGAACGTGATCACCGAGTGGGACGGGGCCTCGTTGCTGGGCTCGGGCTACACCGCGACCTTCGCCTGGCGCAACGGCGCGACCGCTCCGCTGCGCTGGTTCGGGTACCACACGGGCGCGGGCGGCGGCCTCGCCCAGAACACGGCCATCACCGTGGTCCCGACCCCGAACGCCCACCCGCTCTTCTCGAATGTGGTCTCCCCGTTCGCGGCGGGCGGGGCCACGGAGCGGTTCCTCACGATCGCTGCGTCCCCCGAGGGTGACGCGGCCCGTGTCGAGACGCTCGCGACGTTCCAGGGCAACAACTCGGCGGCGTTCCCCGCGGGCGCGCTGCCGGCGATCCAGCGCGGTCGACGCTGCCGCGGCAACGTGCTGATGACCCACTTCGACTTCGCGGACCAGCCCAACAACGCGGCCTTCGGCCCGCTCGCGGCGAACCTGGTGCGCACCTCGTGGCTCCCGCCGACGGGCGCGCTCGTCGACACCTGCCCCGCGCCCGTGTCTCGCGCGGACGTGATGGTCTGCGGGACGACGGCGCGCGACCTGACGCCCCTCGCCGCCGAGGGCGCCCGATGGGTCGCGGGCTGCGCGCCCGGGGCGGACACCCAGGCGCTCATCGTCGCGCCCGACGGCGTCGCGCAAATCCAGGGCCCGGCGCTCCAGGTGTGGCTCGACGCGGGCGGGATCGTCATCGGAAGCGGCGGCATCTCCGACGAGCTGCACACGCTCGCGTTCGGGGCCGCCGTGGCCGAGGGCGCCCTCACCGGCGCCTGCGCGGGCACCGTCATGCCCACCGTGCGCACGAGCCCCGACGATGTCTTCTGGGTGCGCAACCGATTCGCCGCGACTCCGGTCGGGCAGACGGGCTGCGGCCGCGACCTGCGCGGCTTCGCGTCCGTCACACGGCTCGGGGGATGGAACGCCGACACGACCTCGCTGGGCTACCGAGACCGGACGCGCGGCCGCGTCTGGTTCGTCGAGTCGGACTGGCTCGCGGGGGAAGCCGCGCTCGACGCCGCGTCGGTCACCCTGCTGCGCGACATGCTCTCGACCGGGGCCCGCCGCGCGCGTCCTGCCGAGCTCGCTTTCGACGGGGTCCGCGGCGGCATCACCGAAGCGACCCTCACGAGCCGCGGCTTCACGCAGTGCTTCGATGCGACCTACGCGGACCGGGGCACGGCGGTCGTCGATGTCGCCGAACAGTGCACCGGCGACGTACTCCTCGTGGCCTGTGGCGCCGCAGGGCAGGCGGCTTACCGGGCGTCGGCCATGGGGCTGCGGACCGAGGTCCTCGAGCGCACTGCGCCCCGCGCGGACGCCTCACACGCACACAACGGCTCACAGTGGTACTTGAACCGGGACCTCGGCTTCGGGGCCGCTCCGGCCGGCGCGGTGGTGCAGCGCGCCCCCTGCGACGTCGCTTCACCCGCCGACGACGCACGACTCTGCTGGCACACGGAGGACGACGTCTTTGTGCCTGGGGGGCGCTGTGGCTCGGTCAGCGTCGGGGACGACGCAACCTGGCGCCGAACCGTATGGCAACGCGCCGGACGCCCCTGAGAGCCGGCGGGTTCGACACGTTCAATAATCCTGAACTTGTCGGACTGAATCTTTCGCTTTTGTTCAAGTCCCGCCTCCGGGAGTCTGAGCGCTCGGCGCCGACGCTGGAGGTGTGCACATGGGGCTCTGGGGACGAAGGACGCTGTTTTCGACGCTCTGCCTGATGGCGTGCGCCGCGGAAGAGAAGACCGAGGTGGCCGGGAACGGTCCGCCCGCGCCGGGCGAGGTGCGGCAACTGCGCGACGCGGGGCCGACCTTCGCGGTCGAGGGCTCGGACGCGGGCGTTGCGACGGGCGAGCCTACGCCGTGGGGCGAGGAAACCGGGGCCGACGCGGCCTCTGAGGGCGGTGCGACCGCGGATCGGGCGGGCGACCCCGATGCACCGGAGGCTGCGCCGGAGTCCGATGCGCCCGAGCCGGAGTCCGATGCGCCCGAGCCCGATGCGCCCGAGCCCGATGCGCCCGAGCCCGATGCGCCTGAGCCCGATGCGCCCGAGCCCGACGGCTCGGTCGACGGCCAAACGGCCGCCCTCCAGGCGCAACGTGATGTCTATGTCCGCGAGTACTGCGCGTGCAATTGGGAGGTCTCGTTCCCGGACGAGGCCACATGCCGCCGGGTGGGACAGGAGACCTTCGACCCCGGCCTCTCAGCCTGCGAGCAGGCCGCCTTCGAAGACAACCCCCGCGACGCGGCGCCCTTCCTGACCTGTCTCACCGAGTCGTTCTTGATCGCCGGGACCGCGTGCAGCAGTTGCCCGCGCCCGGGCTCCATCGACTTCGAGATCTGCCTGGACCCCGGCGCCGACATCTTCCTGTGCTTCGACGACGCTTCGCCGGCCATCAAGGCGGCCCTGGGCGCCTGCCCCGGCTGAGGCATCGGAGCCTGGGCGCGGAGATCGCCGCTCACCCGCAGACGGCCTTTGACCGCAGCGCCGCGGTGCGCGACACAATGAGGCGTTGACCCCTCTCCGCGGAGCGACGCCGTGCAGATTCGGACCGACGGTCCCGTCTATCTGGACCACAACGCGACGACGCCGCTCCTGCCCGAGGTCCTCGACGCGATGCTGCCGTACCTGCGAGAGCACTACGGCAACCCCTCCAGCGGCCACGCCTTGGGAGCCCACGCCCGCGCCGCCGTAGGTCGAGCGCGGGCCCAGGTCGCGGCCTTGCTCGGCGCCCGCCTCGAAGAGGTGCTGTTCACCTCGGGGGGGACGGAGGCGAACAACCTCGCCCTCTACGGTGTCACACGATGCTTGCCCAGCCGGCGGGGTGTCGTGACGACGGCGCTCGAGCACGCCGCGACCGCCCATCCCTGCAACGACCTGGAGGCGCGCGGCTGGCACGTGACGCGGCTCGAGCCCGGGCCGGGCGGCGCCGTGGACGCCGAAGAAGGCGCCCGCCTTCTCGACACCGACACCGCCCTCGTCAGCGTGATGCACGCGAACAACGAGACCGGCGTGCTTCAACCGGTGCGGGCCCTCGCCGACGCGGCCCACGCGGTCGGCGCCTGGGTGCACACCGACGCTGCCCAATCCGTGGGCAAGGTCGAGGTGAACGTCGACACGCTGGGCGTGGATCTGTTGAGTCTGGCCGGTCACAAGATCTATGCGCCGAAAGGGGTCGGGGCGCTCTACGTGCGGACCGGCACGCCGCTCGAGCCCTTGATGCGCGGTGCGGGGCACGAGCGCGGGCTGCGTCCAGGGACGGAGAACGTGGCGTCGATCGTCGGCCTCGGGGTGGCGTGTGCGCTGGTCGCCCAGGACCTGAGTGAGACCGCCGCTCGCCTCGCGGCGCTGCGCGACCGCCTCTTTGCGGGACTCGCCGCGACCGTGCCGGGGCTCGTGGTCCATGGCGATCCGGCTCTGCGACTGTCGAATACGCTGAGCGTCCGGTTCCCTGGTGTCTCGGGCAACGCCCTGCTCGAGGTGACCCCAGAGGTCGCCGCGTCCACGGGCTCGGCCTGCCACGCCGGCGATGAGTCGGCGTCCTCCGTGTTGTTGGCGATGGGGGTCCCTCCGCGGGAGGCGCTGGGCACAGTGCGTTTGAGCCTGGGGCGGTGCACGACCGAAGCCGAGGTGGAGCGCGCGGTGACCGCGCTCGTTCGGGGCTGGCGCCTGCTCACGGGGGCGCTGTGACGGCGGCGATGGGCAGTGAGCGCGTTCGCCTCTTCGTCTACGGCACGCTGATGCGCGGAGAGCGCGCGCATGACCGACTCCGCGCGGCGCAGTACCTCGGGGAGTTCCGCACCACGCCGGGCTACCGCCTGCTCGACCTCGTGGAGTATCCCGGTCTCGTGCGAGGCGGGGACGACGCCGTCGAGGGTGAGCTCTACGCGGTCGACACACGCACGCTCGCCGCGCTCGACGCCTTCGAGGACGTGCCGCGAGGCTATACCCGTGAAGAGGTGGAGCTGGTGGGCGCGGGTCTCGCGTTCGTTTACCTGCTCACACCGGCGCTGGCCGAGGGCGCGCGTCCCCTCGGCGCGTGGAGCTGGCGGCGTCGTCCGCGCTGAACGCGCGCGCCGCCGTCGACCCGCGCGGCCCCTATCGAACGGCCGACGGGCCCGCAGGCTCGAGCACCGCTCGAGATCCGTACGCCTTGTGACGAATGATAATTATGGTAGCTTGGTGACTCCACGGCGAATGAAGGGGAGTGGACCTTGACACGAACTCTGCTGGGTCGATGGAGAGCGCTTGGACTGGTCTTGAGCGCAGGCGCGGCCTGCGCGTGTGAAGACTCGGGCAGCAGCAGGGCGAGGGTCCTGCCAGACGCCTCGGTCGACGATGCGCGGCCCGCCGAACGAGACATCGACCTCGTGGATGCGGCCGTGGTGGAGGACCTCTCGACCACTGAGCCCTTCGTTGCGTCTGCGCCCGTGCTCGTCGAGGTCGACGAGGACGGCGAGGTTCGCTTCAGGCTCGACGGATCCGGCGGACGCGGCACGCTCACGATCAACGTCGTCGGTTTGCCGGCTTCGGGCACCCTCGAGCCCACGTTCGGGCCACCGCCGCTCGAGGTCGTGTATCGCCCGATGCCCGACTTCGCCGGCGAAGACGCGATCGAGTTCGCGGTCGACGACCAGACCTCCGCGGCGTCGAGCCCGCTGCGTGTGCCGATTCGAGTACGCCCTGTGAACGACCCGCCCCGGGCGGTCGATGACGATGTCCAGGTCGACGAAGGCGGTGCGGTCGAGCTCGAACCGCTGCTGAACGATCGCGATCCCGAGGGTGAGGCCTTGTCGGTGACCAGCGTGGGTGAGGCGAGCCACGGGACCGTCGAGCGGCTCGCCGACGGACGTGTTCGGTACACACCGGGCGCGGACGTGGGCGACCTGACGGACACATTCCAGTACACCGTCGCTGAACCCTCCGGGTTGACGGCCCAGGCCCAGGTCACGGTGACGGTGCTTGGGCTCCCCGATCCGCCCACGTTGACCGACCCCGGCGTCCTCGTGACCGAAGAAGACACGCCCCTCTCTGTCCGACTGGACGCCAGTGACCCAGATTCAGCCGCGGGCGAGCTGACGGTCGAGGTCCGCGTGCCCCCGACTCTGGGCGTGCTGGATGCGTTGCAGGGTCAGAGTCCCTTCACGCCGGTCTACACGCCGAACCCGAACCTCTCCGGCGAGGACACCTTCGAGGTCGTCGTCGTGGACCCGAGCGGGCTCGAGAGCGCCCCCATGCGCGTCGCGTTGACGATGCGTCCCGTGAACGATCCGCCCATGGCGGCCGACGACGAGGTCACCGCGTTCGAGGATGAGTCGCTGGAGATGGACTTGCTCGCCAACGACACCGACGTCGAAGGGGAGCGGCTGCTGCTCCTGGGTTTCACCCAGCCGGCCCGAGGCCGGGTCGAGGTGGGCGTCGGCGGCCGACCGGTTTATATCCCCGCGCCGAACTTCGACGGTCGTGGTGAGCGTTTCGAGTACACCGTCGCCGATCCTTCGGGTGCGTTGGGCACCGCCGAGGTGCGGATCAACGTCGTCCCCACGGACAACGACCCGCCCGAGGCCCTGGACGCTGGCCCCCTGGAGACGAACGAGGACACCGAACTCGAGCTGGTTCTCACGGGCAGCGACCCCGATTCACAGGATGCCCTGCTCGACCTCTGGGTCCTGCAGCCGCCGGAGAACGGCACGCTGGACCGCGAGAACGGTGTGTCGCCCGCGGTCTTCACCTATCGACCGAACCCCGATTTTCACGGCACGGACCGCTTCCTCTTCGAGGCCGTGGACTCGAACCTCGTCGCCTCGCCGCCCCAAGAGGTCGTCGTCGTCATCCGGCCTGTGAACGACGCCCCCGTAGGGTCCGACGATCGGGTGAGGACAACTTCGCTCCGCCCGATTCGAATCCCAGTGCTCGCCAACGACCTCGACGTCGACAGCTACTCTCTCGTCGTCGACAGCGTCGAGCCGGCCCCCGTCGGTGTGACGCGGCGCGAGGCCGACGGCACGGTGTCGTACACGCCCCGGCATCCGTTCGATGGGACCGTCGAGTTCACCTACCGCGTGCACGACGACGACGGGGCGCAAGACCCTCGTCCGGCGCGGGTCAGCGTCACGGTCGTCTCCGAACCGGCCATGGAGATCGTCTCGTTCGAGGTGGAGCCGCGTGTCGTCGTCGAAGGTGACCCCGTTCGGGTGAGCTGGTCCGTGCCCCGGGCCGAGGCCTGCCAGGTGGAAGGAGAGCAAGACGTGTGGCTCGACGACGGCCCGGCGGTGGCCGAGGGGGTCGAGTTTACCTTCTACGGAAACGGGACCGTCACGCTCGTGTGCACGGGGCCGGCCGGTCGTGTGTCCCGCTCCGTGGAGCTCACCGTGCTCCGCGACCAGGACCTCGACGGCATCCCTTTCGACGTCGAGGTCGCGGCCGGTTACCGCCCATTCGACCCGGACAGCGACTCCGACGGCATCCCCGACGGTGTCGAGGACGCGAACCGCGACGGTGTGTTCACGGAAGACGAAACGGACGCCCTCGACCAGGACACGGATGACGACGGCCTCGTCGATGGCTTCGAAGACCTCGACAGCGACGGCGTCGTCGATCCCGAGGAGACCGATCCGCGGCTGCCCGACACCGACGGCGACGGCCGCTGCGACTACGTGCGCTTCGACGACGACGGGGACGGCCTCAATCCTCTGAGCGACTGCGCGGACCTCATGCCGGCGGTCGCGATTGTGGAGTTCGACGGGCGACCGCCTTTCGTGCGTGCGGGGACGCGGAACGCATTTCTCTTTTGGCGGACCTTGTCGGCCGAGCGATGTGTCCTGAGCGCTTCGACGGACGACCCTGGGTTCCCGCGCGACAGCCCTGTCCAGATGGATGTGTTCACGGTCGACCTCGACGTGACGACGACCTTCACGCTGACGTGCGAGGGCCCGGGGTCGCCTGCAGTCGCCGAGGTCACGATCGTCGTCGACGTGGACACCGACAACGACCGTGTGCTCGACGGCCTCGAGCGGCTCTACGGCTACGACCCGTTGCGCGCCGACATGGACGAAGACGGGATCGCCGACGGCTTTGAGGACAAGGACGCCGACGGCCTGGTCGCCGAGTACGAGACCGACCCGCGCGATGCGGACACCGACGACGACGGCCTGATGGACGGGGAGGAGAGTTGGTGGGGCGCGAACTACCAACACTTGGGTGATCCGCGCGATGCGGACACCGACGACGACGGCCTGCTGGACGGCGCCGAGCGTGCGGTCAACGCCCGGCCCTGGGACGCCGACTCAGATGACGACGGGATCTCCGACGGCGAGGAGGTTCGGCAGGGGACCCGCCCCGACGACCCCGACACGGACGGCGACGGACGCTGCGACGGCGAGCGGGTCTTCAATGCCCGGGGCTTTCTCTATCCTGACTCGCTCTGCGTCGGTACGGAGCTTCAGAGCGGCATCTACTTCGTCGATGCACACGCAGGCTACCCGTTCGAGCCTGTCGCGGGCCTCTCGTGGCAAACGGCCTTTCCCACCGTTCAAGAGGCCCTCGACGCGGCCGGGCCCGGCGACACAATCTGGATCGCGCGCGGGTCCTATCGGGCCTACGACGAACGTGCACCCGTGGCGCGCCCCCGACCCGGTCAGCGGCTTTTCGGCGGCTTCGAAGGGGACGAGCGCACCCTCGACGAACGCCCGATGCCCCCCGTGGGTACGGTTTTCAACGGTGACCGCGGGGTCGACGGCCGCACGGTGGACGATTCGGAGCGAGTGGTCATCGCGTCGAGCGGCCTCGTGCTCGATGGGGTCCATGTCGTGAACGGCTACCGGCCCGCCCGGGATGGTGAGGGCGGCGCAGGGCTCTGGCTCGAGGGCGTGGAAGACGTGCGGGTCAGCGACGTGACCTTCAACTTCGGCTTCGCGCACTTCGGCGCCGCCGTAGGCTGCGTTGCGTCCAGCGCGCGCTTCGAGCGCGTCGAGTTCCGACGGAACAACGCGACCGGCGGGGGGGGCGCCGTGAACGGGCTCGCGGGCTGCGCGTTCTCCTTCACGGACGTCCGTTTCGACGAGAACGATGCGGCCCTCGACGGCGGCGCCATCGCCCTCGAGGCCGCCTCGACCGTGGAGGTGACGCGCGCGGACTTCGCCGCCGGGAAGGCCGCCTTCAACGGCGGCGCGATCGCCCTCGCCGACGCGTCGGTCGCGTTCGTGGAAGAGTCTCGCTTTGCCGCCAATCAGGCGGAGGTCTCCGGCGGCGCGGTCTTCGTGGACTCCGCCTCGAGCCTCACGGTTTCGCGCTCGCGCTTCTTCGCGAACCGAAGCGAGGCCGGCGGCGGTGCCATCGGCGCCCAGGATCTGGGCACGGTCGAAGTGGACAGGTCGGTCTTTTCGAGCAACCGCGCGGGCGCCCAGGGCGGGGCGGTCCGGGCCGCCGACTTCGCCGAGGTCGACCTCACGGGGATCCTGTTCACCGGGAACTCCGCGCTCGCCGAGGGCGGTGCTGTGGCCGCCGTCGAGAACGGCATCGTCTCGTTGAACGACGTGCACCTGGCCCGAAACCGGGGCGATCGAGGTGGCGCCCTCTACGCCGAGTCCGACGCCGTGCTCCGCATGCGGAACGGGCTCCTGACCCGCAACGAAGCCGTGGAGGGCGGCGGTCTCATGGTGAGGCAGGCCGAGGTCGAGCTGAGCCACGTGAGCGCGCGGGCCAACGTTGCGGAGCTGGGCGGCGTCGCCGTCGTCGAAGAGGCCAAACTCGAGCTCCGCAACTCCGTGTTCTACGGGAACGTCGGGCGCGACGAGGGCGACGACCTCGCGGGCGACGACCTGAGCGACGTAGACGCGAGCGGTCACTGTGGCGCCGATGATCTCGACCAGCCCGACCGCGGCTGGGTCTCGGAGGGGGCGGTCGTGCTCGAGGAAGATCCCTTCCGGGTCTCGAGCAGCGGCCAGACACTCCTGGTGGCGGGCGCCGCTTGCCGCGGGGTCGGAGACGTC
>JBMOFP010000187.1:0-11610 GCA_049318805.1 Bradymonadia bacterium | reverse complement strand
TCAGCGTGGCTGCACCGTCAGGTTGAACGGCCCGACGGCCGGCGAAGCGCCATCGACGTAGGCGATGTCCGTGGCGATCGCCGCCAGCACGTCGTCCGGATCGGCGTAGCTGATGGCCGTATAGACCACGACGGGCAACGTCGCGTCGGCGATCGAGTGCGACACTGTGTCGCGGTTGAAACTGAACACCACGTCCTCCAGGTCGGCGGGATCCGCGGAGAACATCAGTGTGATGACGGGCGGGTCCATGTTCGCCCGCCCGTCTGTGGAGCGAACGTACGGGATGTCGATGCCGTCGACCGTCAGGACGCCCTGCTCGAACGCCGTATCGGCATCGCTGCCGAGATTGCCCCCGAGGGTGACTCTGACACCTTGCGGGGCAGGACCGCCGACATGATCGTAGCGGCTGCGCAACACCCCCTGCGCCGCGAACTCGTGGGTCACCCGGACGGACGACGCGCCGAGCGCGACGAGGTGCTGACCCTCGGTGAGGGGCACCGCAATGCTGTCGAGGCCAGCGACGAGTGTGGTCGCGCCATAACAGTCGAAGGCGTCGGCGCCGCCGTCGGTCCACCCGCAACCCGCCCGAAGGTCCTGGAACGCGACGTAACCGTTCGGCTCCGGGGGCATCTCGATCGGCTGACCCACACTCACGAGGCCCTCGGCGACCGCGCCCTCGACGACGACGAAATACTCCCCGGGCTCGGCGTCCGCGAGGTCGACGACGGTCGCGACGCCCTCACCGTCGCCGAGTCTCGTGCACGCGACCTCTGCAGCCGGTCGTGTGCAGTCGCGCAGGACGGAAACGACCGGTCGAAAGACTCCGGCGGGGTCCTGGGCCGAGATCCGCACGTCCGCAGGCTGCGCGAGGGTGAAGCGATAGATCGCGTCGGGCACGCCGCCCGTTCCGCACGAGGGCTCGAATCGATTCGGCTCACCGGCCCGTGTCCGGCCGGCCGCAGCGACGTTCGGCCGAAGCTCGACGACCGGCACACCGGGCTCACACGCCTGTGACTCCGAGAGGTCTCTCCCGACGACGCAACCCGGGTCCGAGCCGAGGTCGATCAGTCCATCGGCGTCGTCGTCTCGACCGTTCATGCACGCGGGGACCTCGGCCTCACTCGCCGTGCACGCGAAGAGACACTCTGGATCGCGCTGGTCAATGAGCCCATCGCCGTCGTTGTCGACGCCGTCGCCGCAGTCCGGTTGTCCATCGATCGCCGAGTCGGCGCCCCCGAGGGCGCGCTCGAGCGTCAAGAGCGCGAAGGCCTGGGTGCTGGCCTGGGTCCACCCTTGCGGTACCCCTCGTTGACCGTGCAGCCAGCCACCCTGTGGATCCTGCCACTCCAGAAGCGTGTAGGCGAAGTCGAACCACGCGCTCGGCGGGTGGTCGGCATACCCGAGCGCGGCGGGGTCGCGGACGTGGATCATCGCCGACAAGAGCGGGCCCGCGCCCGTCGAAGAGACCTCGTAGGCCTTGGTCGCCGCCCAGAAGGCGTAGAGCGTGCTCGTGCCCTGCCAGACCCCGACGTCGGTGTCTGGTCGGTGATTCGCCTGCAGCCACGCGAGGCTCGCCTGGGGCCCGGGATCACTCGTCGGCAAGCCCGTGAGTCGTTGGAGCCAGAGGGAAACGGCGGACGTGGACGTGCCCGAGGGGTCCACGCGTCCCGCGTTGTAGCGACTGCCGCCATCAGGATTGCGAAACGTCTCGAGGGCGTCGGGCAGACGCTCGAACCCAGCCACCGCGGCCGGATCGACCGCGGCCGCGGCGTACAGCCCGTTGACCGCGAAGTGGGTCGTCGAGAGGTCGTTGTTCGGGACATCGTAGCCCCAGACCTGGTTCGGCAGCGCGTGCGCGGCGCGCAGAGCCCGGATGCCGTTGGCGAGGGCCTGGCTCGGCCGTACACCGTCCACGCCAGGCTCGTCCTCGCCCCCCGTGCGCAAATAGAGCGAGATCGCCATGAGCCCGAGACCGGTCTCGTAGACTTGGGGCGCGTCGCCCGGCACACGCAGGGAAGGCTCCTCCGTCATGCCGCCAAAGATGAGGTTCTCGACGAAGTTCTGGTCGTCGCGGACGAGGCCCGCATAGCCCAGGGGTACACGGTCCGGACCACGTCGCTCCATCATGGCCAGGGCGAACAGGAATTGCTCCTGGGTGGAGCCGTAGAGCTGGGGAAGCTGCGCGTTCGCTCGCATGTGCGCGAGGCCGAGGGCGATGGCGCGGTCGACGTCGACCTCGAACGATGTCCGTGGGCCGTCGAGCGACCCGGGCGCTTCGTCCGAGACGCCGTCACAGTCGTCGTCGACTCCATTGCAGACCTCCGCCACGCCCCGCTCGGCGTCGCACGGCCCCCAGTTGCCCGTAGGGTCGCAGACACGTTGACCGGCTCGGCACGCGCCCGCGTTGGCGCCGCAGGGCTCGACCGCGCCAGGCGCGCAGCAGTCCCCCGCGCCTTCGTCGACCCGCCCGTCGCAGTCGTCGTCCTCGTCGTTGCACGCCTCAGCGCGTGGCGCGCGGACCTCGGCGTCGCATCGGGTCGACGCCACGTCCGCGCACACGACCCGCCCGACCGCGACGCAGGCCCCCTCGCCGACCTCGCAGGCCTCGCCGAGCCCTGCGAAGCCCTCGTCGACGGTGCCGTCGCAGTCGTCGTCGAACTGGTCACAGCGCTCCACGGCGCCGGGGAACCGCAGGCCGTTCACGTCGTCACAGTCCCCCGCGCACGGGGCGACGCCGTCGCCGTCCGCGTCGCCGTGGTCACGGTCGTCGCGAACGTCGGGACACACGTCGCAGACATCGGGGAAGCCATCTCCATCGCTGTCCGGACCCTCCACGTCGGCCGCGTCCGGACACCCGTCACATGCGTCCCCGAGGCCGTCACGGTCCCGGTCCCCTTGGGCCGGATCGGCCACACTCGGGCACAGGTCCACGGCGTCGGGCACACCGTCGCCATCGTCGTCCCCGGGGACCTCGCACGCGTCCCCGACGCCGTCGTCATCGGTGTCGGTCTGGCTGAAGTTCGGGACGCCGGCACAATTGTCACAGACACCGCCCACCCCGTCCCCGTCCACGTCGTCCGTGGGCCGCGGGTCGTTGGGGCAAAGATCGTCGGCGTCGAGGATGCCGTCGCCGTCGGCGTCGGGCGGCCGATCGCAGACATCGCCCGCGCCGTCGCCGTCGGTGTCCGACTGGTCGTTGTTGGCGTCGTTCGGGCAGTTGTCGGTCGCGTCGGGCACACCATCGTCGTCCGCGTCGCCGGGCGGTCCGACCGGCTCGGCGTCCGGTGGCTCGACGACCTGGCCGCCGGGCGCCGCATCGCCCGGGTTCGGCGCCCCGCCGCCGCCTCCAGCGGGATCTCCGCCCGGCGTTCCGCCGCCCGTGCCTGTGCCTGCATCAGCGGCGGGTCGGCCCTGGTCTGCGCCGACATCGGCCACGGGCGGGCCCTGGCCACCGCCGCCGCCGGAGTCGCCGCCGCCCGGGGCCAGGCAGCCTGTCAAGAGAGATGCGACCGTGATTCTACGGAGGGTGTCTCGCATGCGCGGAGAGTGCACGCGCGAGCCCCACGGATTCAACCGCGGCGATTCACTCCTCGGCTGCCGGCCAGCCGCAGCCCTTCGCGAAGAAGTCGTCGGGCGCGTTCCCCAACTCGGCCGCCCACGTACCCCAGAAGTCCCTGGCCCGGGGCAGGAAGTTCGCGATGTCGGGGTCCGTCTCCGCGGCCGCCGCCAGCTCGGGTCCGTCGAGGTCCAGCCGCCCATCGGGCTTGCCGAGTCCGGGCATGCGCGTCGAGAGCCGGTTGAACTCGGGACGCTCGCCAAAACGGTCCTCGGCGCTGGTCGGCCGCAGGCCGTCCACGTCGGACCAGGCCTCGATGAAGGTCATCTCGCCGGCATCGTTGAAGACGAACTCCTCGTAGATGGGGCAGAGGCCCTCTTCGTACTCGAAGACGATGTAGCAACGGGCGAAGGGCTGCACCGGGAAGAAACGGCAGTCGCGCTCCGGCACGGTCGAGGGGTCGAGCTGCCGCAGAGCGCTCGCGGTGGTCACGAGGTTCTCGCGCCCCCAGCCCGTGAGCAGGAGCCACGGGGGCCACTCCCACCGCGCGACGAGCTCGCTGTAGACCGGGATGCTCTCCGGGTCGGCCGAGATGTCGAGGGTGTCGAAGTACTTGAGCGCCTGCTCCACGTAGTACTCGGGCGTCTGGGTGGGCGTAAGACACCCCGCGGTCGCACCCGCGGTCCCGGCGTTGCGGCAGGTCGTCGCGGGCGCGGCAGCGTCGGGGGCTTCGCCTTCGGTCGCGTCGGCCGGGCGCGCGGCGGCGTCTTCCGGCGCGGCTCGCGACACCGACTCGTCTGAACCGCAGGCCCAGGACAGCAAGCCGATCGTCAGGGTCCAGGTGCGCATCGTGCCTCCCGTTCGAGACGAACGTAGAGGCCGAGGATTGCACGGTTGACCGCGCCCAGAGCAACGCCGACGGCCGTCGGTCGTGCCCGAACGGCGCGCGGTGCCGGCCGCCGACTCACTCCTCGTCGTCGTCCTGGAGGCTCGGACACTTCTCGTACAAGGACTTGCACGCGGCGGGCTCGGTCTGACCACCGAGGACCGCCTCCCGGGCCGTCGGATTCGCCACCGCGCTGCAGCTGTCGGAGAGAGAGGCCGCGAGCGCCTTGAACGCCTGGGCCGTCGCCTGCGCGCAGGCCTCGAACTCGTCCAACGTGGCCGGGCAATCCTCCGGCACGTCGGCCACGGTGCACTCGTCCGTGCCGTCCTCTTCGAACGGCGCCGCCTGGCACTCTTCGTAGACCGCGCGGCAATCGGCCGGATTCGGGCTGCCGCCCATGGCCCCAAAACTCGCTGCGAAGACGCCAGCCACCGTACACAGGACCTTCTTCTTCTCGGCCACGCTGATCTGGCTGTCGAAGTAGGACTTGAACGCGTCGCACACCGACTGGGCTTGTTCGGGGCTCAAGGACGAGATGCCCGTCGAGCCCGAGACGCCGGAAGCCTGCTCGAAGTCGGCGGGGGCCGCGGGGCCGCCGCCACCGCCGGTCCCGTCGTCGTCATCGCCGCCGCACGCGGCGAGCAGGAACGGCAGGCTCAGGGTCATCAGGGACATTCGACAGACGGCGCTTCGCATGGGGCCTCCAGGTTGCGGGTGTGCGACCGAGGGACGCGCCTGGAAGTCCGCCTATTCAATCGAATCGTCCGAGAGCGCGAACGAATCCCGGTCACGCTCGTGTCCTCGGCGCCTATTGCAGGTAGACGCCCACAGCAAAGAAGAAGAGGACACCATGTGGATTCAGACGACGTTGCTCGCCCTCGGTTTTGTCGGGGCCTCCGTGAGTGTGGCCCAGGCCTGCCCCTGCACCGACGACACCCAGGCGCCTTGCGCCTGCGAGAGCTGCGGATGCGACTCGGGGAAGTGCTCGGAGGACACCGACACGCCCTGCGCGTGCGCCGCGAAGGCGGATGACAAGGCGCCCGAGGGCTGCGCGTGCAAGCGCAAGGCTGAAAAGGCGCCCGCCGAGACGAAGTGACCGCAGACCCGGACAGGACCCTGAACGCCGCGATGGCGCGATTGCAGCGTGGAGACCGGAGCGCCTTCGAGCCGGTCTTCGACGCGGTGTGGCCGCGCGTTCTCGCGTGGTGCGCCCGCGCGCTCCCGAACCACGCGGACGCCGAGGACGCCGCCCAGCGCGCGCTGGAGCGCGTCTTCGAACAGGCGAGCGACTACGACCCGCGCCGCAGTGCCCTCGCCTGGGTGCTCGCGATCGCCTCGTGGGAGGTCCGGACACTGCGAACGCGCCACCTGCGCGCTCTTCGACGCGAGCGCCCCCTCGACGAGGTCGCTGAGCGACCCTCCACCCACCACGGCGACGACCCGGAGGCGCTCCTCGTGAGCGCGGATCTCCTGTCGGAGGCCGAGACGATTCTTCGCGGCCTGTCGCTCGAAGACCAACAACTCGTCGACGACGCGCTCCACGGGCGCCCTGGAGATTCGACGATCGCGCCCGCGACGCTTCGCAAGCGGCGCCAGCGGGCCATGGACCGACTCCGTTCGGCCTGGAGGGCGTTGCATGGCCACTGACGTCGTACAGTTGAAGGCCCGCACGCGGCGCAGGTTCGAGGTCGCGCGGCTGCGGTCGGCGATGCTCGGCCTCGCGCTGCTCTCGCCGGTCCTGTTGGCCGTGGTCGCCCTCGCGCCCCGCACGGGCTGGGCCGTCGCCTGGACCCTCGGCGCGACGTGCGTGGCGTTGTTCGCGCTCTGGCGCGGGCAGTCCCTCGCCCGCGGCGTCCTGCCGGGCTTCGTGTGCGCCCTGGTGCCGTTGACGACGGCCCACGCCGCCGCGCGCATCGGGCACCTGTGCACCGGCGACGGGTGCTACAGCCTGTGCGCCCCGCTGTGCACCGCGGGCGGTGTCGTCGCGGGTCTCGCGCTCGCCCGCTAGATGCGTGCGCAGCCCGACCGATGGGGGGCATTCGCGGTCGGCGGCGCCCTGGTGGTGAGCGTGGCCGCGACCGGGTGCACCTGCCTCGGCCTCGGCGGCGTGGTCGGGGTGGCCGCGGGGCTGGCCGCGGGCGCGCTGCTCCTCGGTCTGCAGCCCACGTCCACGCGCTGAGCGGGTCGACCCGCCGAGAGTCGCCGGTGCAATCCCTTGCCCGCGCGGGATCCCGCGAGGCGCGCTATCCTTCGGGGGATTCTCTGACCATCCCAGGGAACGGGGGACTTGAATGCACACCCGGCACGCACTGTGGGTCTGGACCGGCTTGAATCTTCTCGCGCTCGTCGGCTGCGACTCGGCATCGGAGAGCCCCGCGGAGGCCCCGACCGACGCGGCCGCGACCGCCGACGCGACCCCGGAGCCCGAGGGGGACGGTGCGACCGGCGGCGGCATCGGTGCGCCCGACCTCGGACCGCCGGCCCTGGAAGATGCGGGGCCCGTTCCGGACATGGCCTGCGACCCGAGCGGACCGGACACCGACGGCGACGGCACCTCGGACGCCTGCGACGTGGACGACGACAACGACCAACGCGGCGACGGCTTCGACAATTGCCCGATCGTCGCAAACCCGGACCAGCTCGACACGGACCGGGACGGAAGCGGCGACCTGTGCGACGACGACGTGGACGGCGATGGGCGGACCAACGCCGAGGACAACTGCCCGTCGATCTCGAGCCCGGACGTGACCGACACCGACAGTGACGGGCAAGGCAACCCCTGCGACTTCGACGATGACAACGACGGCTTCGCCGACGGCAACGACGCCTGTCCCCTCGACCCGACGCCCGGGCCGAACGGCCTGCCCGTCGACCATCCGCTGTTCCGCTGCGTAGACGACGCCGACCGCGACGGGCGGCCCGACCTCATCGACAACTGCCCGGGCATCGCCAACCCGGACCAGCGCGACCTCGACGACTCCGCCCGCGGGGACGCCTGTGAAGACGCCGACGGCGACGGGGTCTTCGACCAGGGCTACGAGGACATCGTGCGTCTCGAGGGGCTACTGCCGAGCGCGGATCCGGTGCCTTTGCCCGACGGCGAGGGCTTCGTGGACTTCGACGTGCGGCTCACGGGGCCGGGCCGTGTCACTTCGGTCGCCGTGTGGGTCTCGATTCTGCACTTCAACCCCGCGGATCTGCACCTCTACCTGCTGGCCAACAACGTCGACCGCGCCGCCCTAGGGTCCGAGGAGTTCGTGAACAACCTCGTCCCCGGGGTGAGCCTGCTCAGCCTGGGCCACGGTCAGGGCGAGAACGCCTACGAGGACACGACCTTCCGAGATGAGGCCGAGCGCTACATCGGCGCCGCGATCTCGCCCTACCGCGGAGACTTCAAGCCCGAGGAGCGCCTGTCGAACCTGACCGGCGAACGTGCGCAGGGCGTCTGGACGCTCCGGGTGTACGACGGCCAGGTCGGCCTGACGGGGAACGTGCACGGCTGGGCCTTGCTGTTGGGGGTCGCGCGCCCGACGGACAACTGCCGCGACGTGCCCAACCTCGACCAGGCCGACAACGACCGCGACGGCGTCGGCGACGTCTGCGACGACGACGACGACAACGACGGCGTCGAGGATGTCGTCGACAATTGTGTTTTCGACTCGAACCCCCGCCAGGAAGAGTCGGACGGCGACCCCGCGGGGGACGCCTGCGACGGCTGCCCCGGCGACTTCGACCCCGTGGCCCTCGACACCGACGAGGACGGCGCCGGAGACGTCTGCGACGAGGACGACGACGGCGACGGGGTCCCGGACGCGGACGACCTGTGCCCCCTCGCCGCCGACCCCGGACAAGCCGATCTGGACGCCGACGGCACGGGCGACGCCTGTGACGCCGACGACGACGGGGACGGGATCGACGATGCGCAGGACGTCTGCCCAGTCGACCGAGACCCCGCCCAGACGGACAGCGACGACGACGGCGTCGGCGATGCCTGTGATGTCTGCCCCGATGCCGTCGACCCCGACCAGCGCGACGGCGACGGGGATGGCATCGGCGATGCCTGTGACGGCTGCCCGCTCGATCCGGACCTCGAGGCCGAGGCGGACCTCGACGCCGACGGCATCTGGGACGCCTGCGACAACTGCCCGGCGGCCGCGAATCGGGACCAGCTCAACGCGGACTTCGACACCCTGGGAGACGCCTGCGACCCGGAGAATCGACTCCTGCCGGACCTCGTCATCGATGGCGAGTCCGTCGCGCAGGACTGGCGCATCGACGTCATGGACATCGGCGCCCAGGACCAGTGCACGATCGTCGAGGGGTGCGTCGACGGGCCGGGCGAGCGTCGGCTGCTCACGTTCCCCGGCGTCATCGCGAACGTCGGCCCTGCCGACCTGTGTGTGCCCGGCCCGGACGAGGCACCGGCGGCCTACGAGTTCTCGCCGTGCCACATGCACTGGCACCTGCTCGACTTCGCGAACTACCGGCTCTTGAACCTGGACGGCACCGTCGCCGCCCAGGGTCACAAACAGAGCTTCTTCCTCGTGAGCATGATCGAGTATCGGGTGCTGCCCCCCCTGCCCGAGGGGAACCTGGGCTGCGGCGGCAGCGGCCTGCTGCGCGGCTGGGCCGATGTCTACGGCGCGGGCACCCTGTGCCAATGGGTCGACGTGACGGACGTGCCCCCCGGCGACTACCTGCTCGAGCTCACGGTGAACCCGCACGGCGGCATCCCCGAGACGGATCGTTCGAACAACACGACCCTCGTGCCGATTCAACTGCGGTAGTCTCCGGCCATGGCGCTCCGCTCCTCGACCTTCGGGCTCGTCCTTCTCCTCGCGAGCACAGGCTGCGGCGAGGGTGAGCTGGCGGCGGGCCGAGACGAGGACGCGTCGCCGCCGGCGTTCGTCGAGGACATCAACCCGGGGCTCCTTGGACCCTGGGGGGATGCGGGCGCGGAGGCCCAGGACGACGCGGCCTCGGATCCGTTCCCCGAATCGGACACCGGCGACGAGCTCGCCGACAAGGACGCTTCCACCGAGGACGCCTCGCCGACCGAGCCCCAGCCCGAAGACGCGGCCGCCCCGCCGCCGCCCCCCGGGCCACCCGCCGATTGCGTTCGTGCGCGTGTCCGAGACACGGGTGGCATCGGCCTCAACGTTCGCCCGGAGCCGTCGACGGCTCAGCCGCCGCTCGGCAACCTGCCCGACGGCAGCGTGGTGAACGTGCACGCCCACGTTCAGGGCGAGTCCATCGACGGCAACACCACCTGGTTCGAGGTCAGTCGCGGTGACCTGCGCGGCTATGTGACCTCGGTCTGGGCGGCGTGCCTGGGGCCCCCGGGGCCGACGGACGACCTCTTTTTGCTGCCTTTCGGCTGCGGCGAATCCTACGCCGTGACGCAGGGCAACAACTCCGACTTCAGCCACAACGGCCGGTCGGCCTTCGCCTTCGACTTCAGCATGGGCATCGGCACTCAGATGCGGGCCATGAAGGCCGGCACGGTCTCGCAGACCTACGCCGGCACGGGGCCCGGGCACCCCTGCTACAACGGCGGCGGCCAGGGGTGCATCAACGACGCGAACTACGTCGTCGTGGTGCACGCCGATGGCTCGCAGACGCTCTACGTGCACCTGAGCGAGGTCCACGTAGGGCCCGGAGATGGTCTCGCGCAGGGCCAGACGGTCGGTCTCTCCGGCAGCACCGGCTGGTCCACGGGCCCGCACGCCCACGTTGAACGCCAGGAGGCCTGCGGCCGCGCGTTTTGTTCAACGATTCCGATGCAGTTCGCCGACGTCGAGGGCGACGGCGTGCCCGATACGGGCGACACCGTGACCTCGCAAAACGGCTGCGGTCCATAGGCCGTGTACCCCCTCGACATTCTGGTGGTCGGGGCGGGGGTCTTCGGCGCGTCGGCAGCGCTCTCGCTCGTGAAACGCGGCCATCGGGTGCGCCTGCTCGAGCAGGGGCAGGTCCCCCACCCGCTCGCGGCCTCCACGGACCTGAGCAAGGCGGTTCGCGGGGACTACGGCCGCGACTCGTTCTACACGGAGCTGCACCGCGCCTGTTGGCCGCTCTGGCAGCGCAGCCCGTTCTTTCACCCGACGGGCATGATGTTCCTGAGCCGGCGGCCGCTTTCGCCGGGCAGCTTTGAATACGAGAGCGCCCAGGTCCAGGAGCGCCTCGGGGGCACGGTGGAGCGGTTGCGCCCGGTGGCCCTGGCTGCGCGCTTTCCCGCGTGGAACGCCGCGGTGTACCCGGACGGCTACTTCAACCCGCAAGCCGGGTGGGTCGAGAGCGCGCGTTTCGTGCAAGACCTCGTCGAACAGGCCGTGGCCCTGGGTGTGCGTCGGCTCGAAGACTGCCCCGTCGAGGCCCTCGACGAGGTCGGCGGACGGGTCGCCGGCGTTCTCCTGCGCGGCGGTGAGCGCCTCCGGGCGGACCTGGTGGTCTGCGCGCTCGGCGCGTTCTCGCCTCTGCTGATGCCCTGGCTCGGCGAGCGGCTCAAGGCCGTCGGTCAGCCCGTCTTCCACTTCCGACCGGCCGATCCGCGCCCCTTCGAGGGCCGCGTCTTCCCGGTGTGGGCGGCCGACATCTCGAGCACTGGCTGGTATGGCTTCCCGGCGAACGCCGACGGCCTCGTCAAGGTCGCTCGGCACGGGCCCGGGCGGGTCCAGTCCGCCGATGCCCCCCGCGAGGTCGACGCCGACGAAGAGCACCGCTTCCGGGCGTTCCTGCGCGAGAGCCTGCCGAGCCTCGCCGACGCCCCGGTCGAGCACACCCGCCTGTGTCTCTACACCGACACCTTCGACGGTGACTTTCTCATCGACCGCGACCCCGACCGCCCGGGGCTGGTCGTCGCCACGGGGGGCAGCGGCCACGCGCTGAAGTTCGCGCCGTTGCTGGGTGAGATCATCGCCGACGCCGCGCTCGGCGTGGACTCGAGGTGGCGTCCACGTTTCGCGTGGCGCGCCGCCCCGCACCCGGGCTCACCCGGGGCCGAGGCCGCACGCTTCACCGGGACGGACACTGAACGTCACTGACACGTCGGGCGCGCGGTGCCGTGCTCCACTCGAGGCGGCGCTGGCACACGTCTCATCCGGCGTGACGCTATGCCTTCACCACCGCAACCCCGTAGTCGGCGAACACGGGATCCCGCGTGACCACG
>JBMOFP010000186.1:0-11661 GCA_049318805.1 Bradymonadia bacterium | reverse complement strand
AGTGTGAAGAGGCCAGGCGTGCGGGCCACCAGCCGGCGAGCGCCGGAGACGGGCTCGGTCTCGACGGCGAGGCCCCCGACGCCGCGGAACCCGGGGGTCTCGAGGTCGGCCTCGACCCGCAGGGCGTCACCCACCGCGAGGCGACAGGGCGCAGCCTCGGTGCCGCACAGGGCGGCGTCGGTCAGCCGGGCCGTGGGTCCGGAGGTGGTCACGGAGGCGTCGACGGGGGCCCCCGAGCGTCCGCGTGGAATCCGCAGGCCCCCCCGTCCGGTCACGACCCCGCTGCCGGCGCGCACGGGCGCCTCGCGCCAGACCAGGGCGCCCGGGGCGCCGTCCACCGCGACGGCCGGGGTCGCACCGCCGTCGGTGGTCAGACGCAGTGCGCCGCCGGTGGCGAGGTCGAGCTCTCCGCGGACGGCGCCGCCCACCTTCACGCTGGCCTTGGGCGCCCCCTTCGGCGCCTTGGGACGCGTGTTGATCAGGGCCAGGGCGGCGATGAAGTCCGGCCGCGTCGGGTCGTCGACACCGGGTGGAGGCGACGTGGCCCAGGCCTTGGACGGCGCCTTGTCGCCGAGCGCTCGCGCGACGAGAAGCGCGAACGGGCCCGCGCCGCGAAGGAGGGCGCGCGCCTCCTTGGCTTTGCCCTTGTGTCGCTGGATATCGGCCAGCCGGGCCGCGCTCTCGTCGGGGAGCGTCGCGGCGTCCTTGAGCGCCCGCTCGAGCGCACCCTCGTCGAAAGTCAAGTCGGCCACGGCCAGCGCGTGCAGCGCCGCGACCCGCGCGGCGGCATCCGGGGCCTGGGGCAGGGCGCTCGTGACCGCCTGGCCCGCGGTCTCCAGCTCGCCGCGCACAACGCCCAGCATCTTGCGGCCCTCGGTCAGGAATCGGAGGACCTCCACGGCGCCTTCCAGATCGTCGGGAGCGCGAGTGCGCAGGAAGGCGCGCATCGAGCCGACGCGCTGGGTCAGCAGCGTCGCTTCGGGGCTGTTCGCAAGCGCGCGGGGCAGGGCCGCAAGGGCTGCGCGCCCGGCGCGGGCCGCACGGGTGGCGTCGAGGCCGGGGCCCTGGCCCATGGACAGCGCGAGGTACCCCAGCGGAGGTCCGCCCCCGGGGCCCGCCGCGACGACCAGCACGGTCCCCGCGAGGTCCGGCTCACCCGCTGCCAGCGGGAACCCCATGCGGCCCGAGGAGAGGACACGCTCGCCCTCCGCAAGCACGACCTCGGCCGACTCGCCCGCGCGCACCGAGCCCAGGTCCACCTCGAGGGCGGCGCCGGGCGAAACCTGAGCAGGTTGGGAGACCGCGCCCGCGCGAATCGTCGCGGTCAGCGGCTTCTCGCCCGGATTCACGACCGTGGCCCGCAGCGTCACCCGGTCTCCCGGGGCACCGCCTGCGACGACGGGCAGCACGAGGTCGGGCTTGGCGCTGGGCAGCACCAGGCGATCGGTCCCGCCCACGGCCTCGCCCGAGAGCGCGCGCGCGAAGAGCCGCAGCGTGCGCCGCCCAGGCGGCAGCGGGGCGACCGCCGAGACGCGCCCGTCCCCATCGGTGCGGGCGACGACAAAGAGCACGCGACCGCGCTCGCCGGTCAGGCCGCGGGACACCGGGCTCACGGACCCCATCCGCTTCGAGGCCGACTTGCCCAGGCCGTCGCCCCGACCCCCTCCGCCCGCGCCCGTTCCGACCGCGCCGAGCCCGACGGAGGGCTGCGCCAGGATGATCTTGCTCTCCATTTGGGCGGCGACCGCGTTGTCCGTGAGTCGACCGCTCTCGGCGCGTGCGGCGCGACGCGCCTCCTGCTCGCGGCCCTCCTCCTCGCGCAGGGCGGCCGAGACGGCCCGCGCCTCGCCGCCGTTGCCGAAGGCGTGGGCCACGCCGCCCACAGGCGGCACCGGCAGCACGGGTCGGTCCAACGGACCGGACTCCAGCAAGGGCGGCGGCCCCACGAGGTCGACGAGCGCTTCGTCGACGGCCGAAATCACCACCTCGGCCTCGACCGGACGCCCGGCGCCATCGGTCACACGCACCTGGGCCGAGACGACGCCGGCGTCCTGTCGGGCCTCGAGCGTGACGTTCAGCGTGCCGTCGATTTCGACGTTTCGAGCGTGAACCTGACCCTCGGCCGTGGTGGCCGCCATCGTCGCGACCCCGCCCCAGCCGGGCAGGATCGCCAGGTCCGTCGCCTCACCCGGACTCAGAATCGCCGCATGGAGGAGCCGCTCGCTCTCCACGGTGACCAGCGACGGCTGGCCCTCCAGCGTGAGCTTCAAGGTCTCGCCGACGCGCGCGTTCCGGACACCGCGCAGGCGAAGTGCGTTGGGGGCCGCGTCGAACTGAAGGGTCGAGGTCGACGCTCGCCCGTCCAGCGCCGTGACCCGCAGGACGTACATCCCCGCGTCCACGGCCGGCGGCGCGAGCTTGCGCAGGGCGATGCCGTCCACCGGTGTCCCGTCCAGGCTCGTGTCCTCTCGCCAGAGCTCCTCCTCGATGGTCGTCTCGGGCGCGGGCGGCGCCACGCTCGTCCAGGTGAGGGGGCCGTGGAAAGCGAGGTCGAGCGTCGGGACCCACGGATCCAGAGGCGGCGGGACCTCGGGCTTGACCACGGTCCGTCGGCTCAGCGTGACGCGCACGGGCCCCACTGGGCCGCGCACCGTCAGGTCCGGTCGCTCGCCGGGCAAGAGTCGCTCGTCGCCGAGGCTGAGCGCGAGCTGCCCGAACGCGGGACCGACTCGACTGTTCGTGCCGGAGACCGGGGTCCCGCGCAGCGAGGCCGAGAGCGTCCATGGGAGCCCGGCCGGCGGTCCCTCGACGCGCACGCGGCCGGCGGCGTCCGTGCGTCCCGACCCCTCGGGTCCGAAGGGCTCTGAGCGCCACTCGACCGCCTCGCCGGCCACCGGGCGTCCGTCGGGTGTCAGGACGGAGACGGTCGCGTACTGGCCAGTGCCCGGGTCTACGTCGACGCGGACGCGCCGCGGGGCCGCCACCTCGGGGGCGACCAGGACTCGGGCGACGTCCAGCGGTGCGTCCGCCCCGACCGCCTGGGCGCGCAGCGTGAAGTGTGTCCCCCCCACGCCCAGCGCGACCGGTGGAATCGGCAGCTCGCCGGTCACGGAGCCCTCGCGTCCGGGCGTCAACACGACGGGAGAGTGTTCGGTCGAACCTTCGACGAGCCACACCTTCCATGGACCGGGGACCGGCAGGCCGCCCTTACGCAGCATGAGTCGAAAACCGACGACGTCGCCGGGCCGATAGGCGGGCCGGTCGAGGTCGGCGGAAGCGGCGACCGTGCTCGCGGGCAGCGTGGCCTCCTGGCGGTCTAGAGTCAGCAGCGCGGGCGAGCCGTCGTCCATGGCCAGAATGCTGAGTTTGCCCGCGGCCACGGGACCGACGTACAGGCCGCGACGGTCGGTCTCCGCGCGCCGGAAGACACCGCCTGCGCCGAGCAGCAGCTTGGCCCCCGAGACGGCCCGCCCGCCTCGGAAGACCGCGAGGGCCGCGTCCGGGCCGACGGTGCGGGCCACGAGGTCCAGGTCCGAGACGAGGAGCACGGCCGAGGCCTCCTGCTCGGTGCCGGAAACGGTGACGACATAGATGCCCGGGCCGGGCACGTTCACCGGCAGGTCGAAGGCCTGGTCACGCTGCGCCTGGTAGCCGGGCACAGGGGCCTTCCAGCGAGCGTCCGGCACGATCACGGCCACATCCAGCGTCAAAAGATCCTGAGGTGTGCCGCCGGCGCGCACATACGCCTCGGGTTCGACCCGGTGCATGCGCACCTCCAGCTCGGGCAGATTGCGCGCCACGACGCGGACCTTGACCTGTCCGTTCGGCGACTGACGGCCGGGGCTCTGCACCGTGAGGCTGGGCTCGGCGCGTCGGGCGCGTTCCATCGCCGCCGCCGAAGCCGTGGGCGCGCGCTTCTCGGCCTCGCGCAGGAAGAGGTCGGCCCCCGCGGGGTCGTTCTCGTCGAAGGCCATGGACCGCGCGAGCGCGGTGAGCGCGCTCACAGCGGCCGGGGCGTCGGGCCAGCGGGAGAGCACCATGCGCCACCGGCGGAGCGCGTCTGCGCGGTCACCCGTGGCCCGCGCGACGAGGCCGGATTCGTACACAGCCTGGCTCGGGGCCTCGCTGCGATCGGGCGCGGCGGCGGCCTGGTCGTAGAGCGCCAGGGCTCGGGCGGTCTCGCCCCGGGCGGCCAGCGCGCGCGCCCGACCCAGGCGCAAGCCGCTCATGTGCGTCTCGGCGTCCCGCTGCTCGGCGGCCGCGGGGAATCGTCGGACGAAGGTCTCGAGGACGGCGATGGCTTCCTCTGAGCGCGCATGCTGTCCCGCCGAGAGGAGCTCGAACTCCTGCCAGGCGGCGTCGGCGGCCAGCTCGTCGTCGCCCGCGGCCAAGGTCCGCAGCAGCGGTCGCGCGGCGGTCAGACGTCCGGCCCGGGCGAGCGCCGCGGCCTGCAGCGGCAGCGCACGCTTCGAGACGGCCCCCTGGGCGTCGTCCTTCGCGCTCAGGAGCGCCTCGCGCCAGGCCGTGGCCACGTCCGGATCGGCTGAGACGACGAGCTGCGCGCGGGCGAGGCGCACTTCGGCCGTGGGCAAAGCGATGGCGTCCAGGGCCGAGAGTCCGTCGGCCGCGCTGGCCAGCCGGGCGTAGGCCAGGCGGCGCTCGGGCGTGTCGCCCCCCGGGGCCGAGAGGCCGATGCCCAGCGCCACCGCGGCCGCCGAGTTCGAGTCGCCGGCCGGCAGGGAGAGGCCGCGCTCCGCCGCCTCGTTCAGGGACACCGGGCGGGCCTCCGTGCGCACCGCCGCGGCCCCCATCTCGGCCAGGCGCTCCGCGATCTCGAGTCTGCGAGCGGGCGCGATCCGCAGACCCAGGGCCAGGTTGAGCAGCTCCGCCGCCTGTTCGCGGCTCCCGTCGGGATCGGCGACGACCGCCTGCGCCAGCCCGACGAGCTCAGCGGCGAGCGTTGCGTCGCGGTCGGGACCCAGCGCGGGTGCGCCCGCCTCGTCGTAGAGCGCGGCGGCGGCGTCGGCGCGTTTCAGGCCCAGAAGCGCGTCCGCCCGGGTGAAGGCCGCCTGAGCGCCGCACGGGGCCGTCCGCGGCACGCCCTCCAGCGTCTGGGTAGCGCCCTCGAGATCGCCGTGCCGAAGCTGCGCCAGGCCCAGCAGACACCGAGTCGACGGCTTGGACTCGAGCTTCAGCGCGTCGCGCAGGCGGTCCAAGCCTTCGCGGGTCTTTCCCAGGGCCAGGGCGGTGACCGCTTCGTCGGCCGCGGCGTCGGCGGGCGACTGCGCGGCCAGGGCGACGGCCGGACCGAGGCAGAGAGCGAGATGCATCAGGAGTGCGATGGCGACGGGCCGAATCGAGAGTTGCAAGGCGGACTCCAATTCCTCAGGACTCGAGCTGGGGGTCGACGGCGGGCGCGCGGCAAGGTGCCCGATTGCCTTGGAACGCGCGAGGGCGCCGGAAGTTCTCGGCGTGAGCGGTCTGGCCGCCCCTCGCGTGTGTCCGTTGTCAGCATGGCCCATCGTGGTCATACTGGTCAGAGGAGACCAACGTGGCCCAATCGATCCCTCTCTCCGAGGCCAAAGCGCGGCTCTCCGAGGTCGTCCGCACGGTTCGCCGGACGGGGCAGGCGGTCGTGGTCTCCGTGGATGGCGAGCCCGCCGTGCGGATCTCGCCCGTGACGACGGCGCAGACGACCCTGACCGAGACGGACATTGCGACCGCGGACGCCCTGTTCGAAGCGCTTCTGTGCATGCCTCGGGCGCCGGGCACGTTCGACGCGGTTGAGCTCGTTCAGGATGGGCGCCGATGAGCCGCGTCCTGGACGCCTCGGTCTTCATCGCGGCGATGTCTCCACTCGAGCGCAATCATGCGCGGGCACTTCGCCTGTACCGTGCCCGGCCACCCGGGGGGCAGGACCTCGTGCCGGCCGTCTTTCGGGTCGAAGTGGTCGCCGCACTCTCTCGTCGGCGAGAGCCAACGGCGGTCATCGACGCCGCTGACGCGCTGGTCCAGGGGCCGCGGTTTCGGCGTGTCGAGCTGGACGACACGCTCGTTGCGGTGGCTGCACACGTGGCGCGCCAAGCCGGGGTCCGGGCGTACGACGCCCTCTACGCGGCCGTCGCTCTGCGTGAGGGGGCCCCATTGTGCACGCTGGACGGTGACCTGGTGACGCGTCTTACCGAGGCGTTTCCCGAGATCGAGATCGCCGCAACGGGCCAGCCTTGAGCCGCGCTGCGGGTGGACGACTTCGGACGACCCTCGCAGGGGCAACCGCGATGCGGCGTACGGAGAGCTTCGCTTGCGCCGGCAACCGCCTGCGCGCCGAGACGGACAAAGCGCGGGACGGCACGGTCGAGCGTTCCAAGATCCAGGTCTACGCCGGGGTCTGCCGGCCGCGCCTGGGGAGTGTCCCGAACGCTCTGCAAGTCGTCCCTCGTTTGTGTTCACTCCCCCCTCGTGGGACAGGCCAAGCTCGAAGGCCACCTGCGAGAGGCTGCCGTCGTTCCGGCGGTTCGAGTCGATCAGGTCTTCATCGCTGCCTCGACAGGCCGATGCGCAGACGTGACGGCGCCTCCTTGCCCTCGATCTCGAGCGCGTAGACACCGCCGACGTCATCGGCCACGAAGTAGGTCTCGCCCGGTGCGACGCGAATGCTCAAGGCATCGCTTTCGCCCGAGCCCTCCGCCCGGATCGTCAGCGCCGGGTCTCGAAAGAAGCCCGGCGCCGCATAGGCGTAGGGTCTGACACGTTCGCCGTCGGGCCCGCGCGGCAGGTCGCCGGGCTCCACGAAGCGCAACCAGTCTTCGCCCGTCGCCTCGTCCCGCTGGTAGAACAGATCCGCCGCGCCTCGAGTCATCGGGTTCGTGGCCTCGGCGAGCTCGCGCAGCGCCGCCGGATTCGCCGCGACATTCGCGCGAATGGACGCCACGAGGGCGTCGGCGGTCACTCCCAGCGGCAGGTCGGTCACGGTGAGGCTCGCGTCGGCCTGTCCCTCGACCAGCCCGCCGTCGTGCAGACGCACCTGCGCCATCTCGAGCATCATGTCCCAGATGTAGGCGGGCGGCGGCGGCGCGCCGACGTCGTTGAAGGTCTCGAACGAGAGCCAGCCTTCGTCGTCCAGACACGCCGTGTAGACCTCGGTACCGACACCGAGCGTATAGCGCACACAGTCGGCCTGAAGGCGCTCGGCGAATCTCACCGCCATCTGCGCGATCATCGGCTCGAACAGCCACGGCTCGACGCCCCAGACGGGAGAGTTGCCGAGCGGACGGGGCAAACGATCGTTCCCGCCGGGCAAGAAGGTCGGGTGCTCGCGCAGCGTAAAGGTCACGGACGAGATCACCGGCACGTCGACGAGCCCTTCGACCTGGAGCCAGTCGGGGTCGTCGAGGGGAAAGAGTGTTTCGATCTGGCGGCCGATGCTGCTCACGCTCGCGACCTCGCCCAGGGAGAGGTCGACGCCCTTGTACGGCAAGCCGTTGCCGTCGACCTTGACCGTGAGGGCGAAGCGCTCGTCGACCACGGCGAAGCCGCGCGCCGCTTCGATGAAGCCTGGGTGCATCCGGCCATCGGGCAAGAGCGCGGGACCGAAACGTGCGGTGAGGCCCACGAAGTTGTCGACCACGTCGCCGAGCGTGATGGGGATGGACCCCGGGGTCACGGGGAGCTGGACGCCGTCGGGTCCGAGACGCGTCTGGGCGATCGGGTGTGTGCCCACGAGGTCGCGCAAAAGCACCTCGGCGGCGAGGTCGAGCGGGATGACGGGCGCGGACGCGAGCGGCATCTGGAAGAGGTCGGCGACGGCGTCCTGGGGGGCAATGCCGATGGCGCGTGAGACCGCGACGAGGCTCTCGAGCGAGGTCCCGGCGAGGTCGATGTTGTTGGCGTTCATGTCGAGGAGGCGCTGCAGGTTGCGCGCGGCCTGGCTCGGCAGCATCTCGGCGGGGGTCGCCGCCAGGCGAGTGAGCGTGTTCATCACGAACGCCCTCAGGTCGAGGTCCAGCAGCCACACCTGGTCCAAGACCGCCCGCGGGACGGCGCGCAGCTCGTCGAGCGTGAGTCGGCGGCGAAAGCCCTTCACGTTGAGCTCCAGGGCGCGGAGCGTCAGGGTCCTGCGTTCACCGACCTCCATCGGCCGCGGTGCCGAGTCCACGGTCGACTCCGGCGGCGACGCGCACGCTGCGATACTCAGCATCGCGACGCGCCAAGCCGACCTCACTGGCCGACCTCGCGCACGGCGATACGCGCGCGGCGTGCGTCCGTGGGGTCGGTGGCGACGCGCAGCCGAAAGACCGCGCCTTTGGCGTCGCTGACGTAGACCGTCTGCTCTTCGGGCCCGAGGACGAGCTTCTCGTGATTCAGGTCGTTCGACCCGGCGACGTTCGTGAGCGAGACCTTCTGGCCCGGCAGACGCTCGGGGCCCAGAAAGAAGCCCGGCGCGACCCACGGGTAGGCGTCGCCCGGGCCCAGATCCTCGGGCGAGACGAAGAAGAGCGCCAACGCGCCGCTCTCGATCCGGCGCAACGTGAGGTCGACGCGGTCCGAGCGCGCCCGAAAGTCGCCGAGCAGGATCTCGGCCAGGCGCGCCGACTGCGCCTGCAAGTAGGGTCGCACCGCCTCCGCGGCCTGGGCGCCGCTCAGACCCACGGGCACGTCGGTCAAGGTGAAGCGCACACCGGCGTCGCCCTCGGCGAAGTTCTCGGCGTCCGGGCCGTGCAGGCCCACCTGGGCGACCTCGAGGATCAGCTCCCAGGCGTACTGGTCCTTGGGCCCGAGGTTGAAGGGCACCCCGAAGTGCATCCAGCCCGGCGGGTCGTCCCCTTGCCCGGCCTCGACCGTCGCGAGTCCCCCGACGTACTCGGAGTAGCCTCGCAGCGCGCTGTACTTGAAGTAACCCGCGGCGCCGATGATCGACTCGAGCTGCCAGCGCGGGTTCGACCACACCGAGTCGGGGCCCACCGGCACCCCCGGCAGGTTTTGCTGGCAGAAGTCCTCCCCGGCACACGCGGGTACCCATTGCGGGTTCTCCGGCAGCGCGAACTGGAGGTCGATCACGGGCGTGTCCACGAGCCCGACGAGCTCGAAACGCGTCGGATCACGAAAGTCGAACTCGAGCGGGTCCTCGAAGGTCGGCGGCGTGCGGTCGTCGAGCACACTGAGCTGGCCGACACCGGCGCGGAGGTTCAGGCCCTCGTACAGGCGCACGTTGGACTCCGCCGTGACGCGCATCCGAAAGTCGGGGCCGAGCACCTGGCCCGACGGCTGAAAGCCCGCAGCGACGATGCCCGGATGCCCCGCCACGGGGCCCAGGCGTGTCGAGAGCGACGCGAGGTCGCTCAGCGCATCCTCGAGCGTGAACGGGAGGCCGCCGTTCGGGCCGATGTTCGGGTGTGTGCCGAGAAAGCCTTCGTAGAGCGCTCGAACGACGACCTCGGTGTCGAGGAACTCCTCTGTCCGCCGGATCTGCAGGTTGTCACTCAGCATCTGGGCGAAGCCCCCGCCCAGATCCAACAGGTCCGAGACCGCCTGGAGAAAGGCGATGGACGTGCCCCGCACATCGCTGTTCGCCGGGGTCATCGTCAGCAATCGGACGAGGGCGTACTCGGGTGTATCCCGCCAGTGCGCGCCGTTCTCGGAGAACGCCCGCCCCGTCGGTGTCAGGTCGCAGTCATGGCCGGGGTCGGTGGCGTCGAGCTTCCAACCCTCACCGCAGGCCGACTTGATCGCATTCAGCGCATTGCGCAGAAAGGGCCACGGCTCGAGCTCGAGGAGCAGGATTTCCTGGGCAACGGGCCCCAGGAGCTCACGCACTTCGTCGCGTGTCATGTCGAGCCGCAGGGGCACCGGCGGCGAATCTTCGACACCGAGTGTGTAGGCGACCTCGCCGGGATCGGCCGCGGGACCGGGCAGCGCCCCGACGAGCGCGTCCTCGTCTCCGTCGGCTGCCGAGGCGTCCTCGCCGCGACCCGCGCGGGGGACCTCGGTCACCGCATCGGCGCAGGCCGACATGCCCCACAGAATCCAAGCCGCGCGCCTCATTTCGCCCCTCCGAACCGCATCTGAAGGTGCACGCCGAGCTGGGCCAGGAGCAAGTCGTACCGGCCGTTGCCGCGATCGAAGTCCGAGTCGCGGACCTCTCTCGGGATCTGTTTCTGGACCCGCAGGTCGCCGAGAAGCTGCAGGTCGGGGCCGAGCGCGCGGCTCACACCCGCGCCGGCCGTCACACGATGGCCGTCCGGTGAGCTGGCGTCGATGGTCGCGTCCGGACTCGCGGGTGCGTCCCAGCCCAGGAGCCCTGCGACGCTCCAGTCCCGCTCCAGGACATAGCGCGCGGTCACCTCGGCGCGGGGGGCGTCGTTCCAGCGGCGGGGCTCCGAGACCCGGCTCACGGGCGGCAACCCCAGCTTCGGTTGCGCGAGACCCGGCGACCGCAGCTCGACGCGCAGCGCATCGACGGACGACCAGCCGACCCACGCGAAGCGAGCTTCGAGCCAGAGAGAGGGGCTCGGCGCATAGGCGACGGCCGCAAGGACACGGCGGGGCAGCGCGAGCGTCACGGTGGCGTCCCCGGTGACGATCGGAGGGTAGTCGAGGCCCACATAGGCCAGGTCCCCCGTGAAGAAGTCTTCGTTCAGGTCGAGCCGGAAGTCGCCCTCGTAGTCCAGCACGACGCCGTGGTGGTAGGTGAGCGCGACGGCGACGTCGTTCCGCGGCTGCACCACGATGCCCCCGTTGAACGTGAAGCCGTAGGCGAAGGCGTCGTCGATGCGTACGGGCCGCGCCAGGGTGTCGAGCTCCCGCACCGCGGGGGGGGCGTCGGCGCCGAAGTCGTTGCGTTGGGAGATGGGCGGACGCTCGAGGGCGTCCCCGAAGTCGTCCAGCGCGCCGAAGTCCTGGCGCTTCGAGAGGGCGGCGACGCCCAGCACCGACGAGACGCCCGCGCCCACGGAGAGCGCTTCATGCACACGCCACCCCACGGCGGCCGTCACATAACCCGCGCTCAGCGACGCCGACTCGACCTGGGACCGAATCGCGTCGGCGTGCGTGTAGTCGACCTGCGCCGCGTAGGGGGCGTAGAGGCCGAAACCGAGCGTGGGGCGCCCGGGGCCCAGCGGAAACAGGCCAAAAACATCTCCGGTCGCGGCGAACGGCGTCGCCACGGCTTCCTCGGCGCGACCGGTCTTGGACGGGTCGAAAGCGTTGGGGGGGAGCGGCTCGGCGAAGTTCAGCAGGTCCGCACGCTGGTAGCGCGCGCGGCGCTCGCGCTCGAAGCCGACCCGACCGGTGACGAGGCCCGCCCCGAGCAAGAGCGACGGTCGCCGGAGCAGACCGAGCATCGCGGGGTTGTGGTAGACGCTCGCGGCATCGGCGCTGAGAGGACCCGAAAAGAGCGACCCGATCCCGGGGGCGTCGAGGCCGGACGCCGAGGCGCAGACCGGACCGAGCAACGCTGCGCTCAACAGGACGATGCGCGTCTTCATCTTCCCCCCGGGTTGGAATGCACAGCCTGCCCGGGCCAGGAGGGCCCGGCGGAGCGGGGCTGAAAAAGTCCACGGACGGACTCTTTCAGCGTCCTGTCAGACCTCACACCCCTCCGGCCCGCACACCGGCGCGTCACCCGCGGCGTCGGGCTCGGGCAGCGCGTCCCACACCTCGCGG
>JBMOFP010000185.1:0-11683 GCA_049318805.1 Bradymonadia bacterium | reverse complement strand
CCGCATCCCCCAGGGCCGCGAGCGTCGTCTGCGCCACGCCGTCGCGGGGGGCGACGCCCCGCAGCACGGTCGCGTCACCCACCGCCCACTCGACCTCCCACACGAGCGCGTTCGGCGCCGGGGCGTCGAAGGTCGCACGACAGAGGATCGGCGCATCGGGAGAGCCGGCCTGGAACGGCTCGGGCGGCTCGAGCGTCGCGACCGCACCGCAGTAGGCGACGCAGGTCGGGCTCTCTGCCCCGAGGTCCTCGCAGAGACCGGGCGCTCCGCACTGCTCGCCGCCGCCGTCAGCCCCGCAGGCGGCCGGGGTGCAGACGCTCTCCACACTCCACGAGAGCACCTCGTTGCGCGCGCCCCCAGCCCCGCTGCGACCTGTGAAGCCGACCCAGGCGCGACCGTCGGGGAGCGCGAACGAGGCCTCCGCGGGGAGCGAGAAGCGAGACAGGACCGTGGCGCCATCGAGCGCGAGACTCAGGCCGGTCTCGTCGACCGCGACCGTGGCGCGGTGGGTGAGGTCGACCCGCCAGTCTCCGGACACCGTGGCCGTAGCCAGGGGGCCGGCCGCCGACGTGACACGAACCTCGACGGACTGCGACCCACCGAGCGCCTCGACCACGCCGATCGTGACCGCGAGGAAGTCGTCGAGCGCCGGGTCCGTGTCGGACGCCGCGCGGGGCCCGCCGGTTTGCACCAGGAAGGAGAGCGACTCCTCGGCGCGGAAAACGAACGTGCTCGTGAGGCCGGTGGCCACGGTCACGGGCTCGGGGAGCCAGGCCGCACCGGTCGTCGCACCCGCGCCGGGCGTCGTGTCCACCACCCCGGCGTTGATGAGGGCCGCGCCCGCGAGGCGCAGGTCGTTGGCGCCGAAGGTCGCGAGGACACGCGGCGCCGGGCAGGTCGGGACGCCGACCTCCACGCAGGCGCCCGCTTCGCACGTGTCGGCGGTGCAGTCGTCGCCGTCGTCGCATCGCACGGGCGCGCCGCTGCACACCTCGGCGGCGCACACATCGTCGAAGGTGCAGGCGTCGCCGTCGTCGCAGGGCGCGGCGTTCGCCTGCCATTCGCAGCGACCATCGACGCAGGCGTCGTCGGTGCAGGGGTCCAGGTCGTCGCACACGAGCGCCGAGCCCGCGCAGACGCCGGCGGTGCAGGTGTCCTGGACCGTGCAGGGGTCCGCGTCGTCGCAGGGGGTGGCGTCGGCGACGGGCGCGGACTGGCAGGTGTTCGAGGCCGGATCGCACACGGCGACGGCGCAGGTGCGCAGCGGGATGCGGCCGAGGCAGTCGGCGTCGGCCACGCACTCGACGGGTGGGAGGGCGGCGTCGGGGTTGGGGGGCGCGGCGTCGGCGCCGGGGGGCGCGGCGTCGGCGCTCGGCGGCGCAGCGTCGGCGTTGGGCGGCGCGGCGTCGGCGCCGGGCAGTACCGCATCGGCGCCCGGCAGAACCGCATCGGCGCCCGGCAGCACCGCGTCTGCACCCGGCAGCACAGCGTCGGCGCCCGGCAACACCGCGTCTGGACCCGGGATGCGCCCGTCACTCAGTGGCGGCGCGGCATCCGAGCTCTCGCCTGCGTCGACCGTGGGCATCACGCCCCCCGACGCGTCGGCGGGCGCACCATCCGCGCCCGAAGATGTGGCATCCATGGTCCCCGGACCCGCGTCGTTCGTGGGTGTGCGCCCATCCGCCGTCGGGCTCGACGCGTCGAGCCAGGGCGAAACGATCGCCCCGCCCCCCGTCGTATCGGCACCGCCCGACGACGTCGACGACGCATCGCAGGCCACCACCAGCAACGACGCCCATAGCCACGCGGCGCGACCCATACCACCCCCCATGCGATTCACGTTCATCACGATTCAACCCGGAGTGTGCCTTCGAGTCTCGGGCCCGCGCCTGTACTCCTTCGGACCGCGGGTGGCCGGATTCGGCCATCTGTGAGCCGCGGCGCGCGAAACCCTCGGTTGCGTTTGCGTCGATTGGCCGGTAGCGTCCCAGGTCGAGACCCACCATGTCGACCCACCCTTCTACCCATCACGCCGTCCCCGCCGCGTCGGTGAGCGAGGCCAACGCGGTCGAGCTGGCGGCGGTCAGAGACCTGCTCCGCAATGCGTCTACCCGTCGCGGACGACGTGGAAAGTTCTCAATCGTCGGACCGGGCGGCGAGACGCTCCCGTTGCCGGACGCAGTCGTCGAGTTGGTGCACCAAGCCGCCCTCGCCCTGTCCAAGGGTTCCGCCATCCAGGTCGTCACCATCGACCGCGAGCTCACCACCCAGCAGGCTGCGGACCTGCTCAACGTCTCTCGGCAGTACCTGGTGCGGCTGCTTGACGAAGGGCGCATCCCCAGCCGCCGTACCGGAACCCACCGCCGCGTGCGCGTTGCGGACGTGACGGCGTTCAAGGCATCCAGGGATCGAGCGCGCGACGAGGCCCTGGGCGAACTGGCCAGATTGAGCGAGGGCGCCGGCGGTTACGAAGAGCTCGAGTGAAGACGTACGCTGGTCGGACGAGATCCTCACCGAGGTGACGCGAAATCTCGTGGCCAAAGCCCGTATCGCGGAGGCCCAGGCCAAGAGCTTGCGACGCGCCATGGAGGCGGCGTTTCCCGACGCGATGGTCGCGGGCTACCAACACCGAATCCGCGACATGCGCAATGACTCGAAGGACCGACACGTCGCTGCGGCGGCCGTTCAGGGAGGCGCGACGGTCATCGTCACGCAAAACCTTCCTGACTTCCGCGAACTCCCCACGAGTCTCGCGGCGGTCTCTCCGGATCGTTTCCTGTGCGACCTTCACGGATCTGCGCCAAAGGCGATGAGAGAGGCCATCCAAGCGCAGGCGGCCGCGCTCCGAAGTCCTCCGCGCACGCCGGCCGATATCGTCCGTGGACTCAGCACAGTGGTTCCACGCTTCGCGGCCCTCATCGGCCCGACTGTGAACAGCGAGTAGGGCACGAGCGTCGCCGGTGCCGGTGTCCGGATTCGGCCACCCGACTGGTCGCGGACCCACCCAAAGTGTATGTAAATCGCCCCAGCAGGCCCCGATGGGCGCTGATGCCCACGTGAAGCGTACGGCGCGGCCGCGGGCCGGGCGATCAACGCGATGCTGAGCGTGCAACGGGAGGCGAAGATGTACGAAGCGAAGACCAAACCGACCGACGCCGACGTTCAGGCGTACCTCGACGCCATCGAGAAGAGCGAGCGCCGGGCCGACTGCGACACGCTCATCGACTTGATGAGCGCCGCCACGGGCAGCCCCCCGGTGATGTGGGGCACTTCGATCGTCGGCTTCGGTCGCTACCACTACAAGTACGAAAGCGGGCACGAGGGGGACGCCTGCCTCACGGGCTTCGCGTCTCGTAAGGGCGACCTGAGCATCTACATCATTGCCGGCTTCGACGCCGCCGCCCCGCTGCTCGCGCGGCTGGGCAAACACAAGATCGGCAAGGCCTGCCTCTATGTCTCGCGCCTCGCGAACGTCGACCTCGCCGTGCTCGACGAGTTGATTCGCGCCTCCGTCGCCGACGTGCGGCGCAAGTACCCGACACCGTAGTGCCATGACACCCCTCTTCAAGAAGCTGAACCTCGGCGAACAGCGCACCGTCTTTGTCCTGGGCGCGCCGCCGACGCTCGAGACGGAGCTCGAGGGGCTCGAGGGCGTCGAGGTCCGCCGTGCCTTGCCCGAGCGCGGCGACCCGATCTTCGTGCTCGCCTTCGTCACCACCCAGGTCCAGGTCGACACTCTGAGCCGCGACGTCGCGCAGGCGACCTCGGGCGACGCGGTCGTCTGGTTCGCCTACCCCAAGCAGTCCTCGAAGCGTTACCGCTGCGACTTCAATCGAGACACGGGCTGGGCGGCACTCGGCACAGCGGGCTTCGAGCCCGTTCGCCAGGTCGCCATCGACGACGACTGGTCGGCCCTGCGATTCCGGCGCGTCGAGTTCATCAAGAAGCTCACACGCGCCGATTCGATGGCGCTCTCGACCGAGGGCAAAGCGCGGGCGCGCAAAGCGTAGGTCTTCTGCACTGATTGAAAGTTCTACTTTCGATTTGTGCAGGATGGCCGCTAACCTTGCCGCGTGATCACCCGCAACCTCCACGCCCACCTGCTCGAGCTCGCCCGGCTGTACCCGGTCGTGACCGTGACCGGGCCGCGGCAGTCCGGAAAGTCGACGCTCTGCGCGGCGGCCTTCCCCCACCTTCGGCGCATCTCCCTGGAGCCGCTCGACCAGCGAGCGTTCGCCCGCGACGACCCCCGCGGCTTTCTCGCCGAGTGTCGCTCTGGGGCGATCCTCGACGAGGTCCAGCGTGTGCCCGAGCTTCTGTCCTATCTGCAAGAAGAGGTCGATCGCGACCCGGCCCCCGGTCGCTTTGTGCTCACCGGGTCCCAAAACCTGACGCTCAGCGCGAGCGTCGCGCAGAGCCTCGCGGGTCGCACCGGTCTCGCGCAGCTCTTGCCCTTGAGCCTCGACGAAATCCGACGCTTCCCCGCGCCGGCCGAGGACCTGTGGGAGGTCGTGTTTCGTGGAGGGTACCCCCGCATCCACGACCGCGGGATCCCGCCGTCGCAGTGGCTCGCCGACTATGTCTCGACCTACGTCGAGCGCGATGTGCGCTCGGCCTTGGCCGTGCGCGACCTGAGCGCGTTCTCTGCGTTCGTCCGGCTCGTCGCCGGAAGGACGGCGCAAGAGCTCAACCTGTCCGAGCTGGGCGCCGACGCGGGCGTCAGTCAGCCGACCGCGCGGGGCTGGCTCTCCGTGCTGGAGACCAGCTTCCTCTGTCATCGCCTCGAGTCCGACGCCCGGAACGCGCGGAAGCGGGTCGTCGAACGACCGAAACTTCACCTGGTCGACACGGGCCTCGCGTGCTGGCTGCTGGGACTCCAGAGCGCCGACCAACTGCGCCACCACCCGCTCCGCGGCGCGCTCTTCGAGACCTGGGTGGTCGGCGAGGTGCTGAAGGCACGCACGCATCGAGGGCTGCCACCGCGCCTGCGCCATCGCCGCGAGATACGCGGCCATGAGCTCGACCTGCTCGTCGAGCGGTCGCCCGACGCGTGGATCGCGGTCGAGTGCAAATCAGGCGCGACCGTCGTGCCCGACCACCTGAAGGCACTCGCAGCCTTCGAGCCCGGCGAACGCCTGGGCCGTACCCCGTCCGTCGTGCGCCGCCTCGTCTACGGCGGCGAGGTGAGCCAGAGGCGGAGCGGGGCCGAGATCGTCGGCTGGTCGGACGTCGCCACGCTCGAGTGGTGAGGCACACAGAGGGTCGTCCGAAATTGTCCACCGGCTGCGCGAACCGCTGCCCTCCGACGCCCTGCGTCGCGGGGACCCCAACCGGTGGGGCAGTACCCCGGGTACAGCCACCACCGGTTGTGCCCCCCACTCCTTGGTCGGTCGGGCGCATCGGTCCGCTCGCTTCGGTGTCCCATTTCGGTCGACCCTCTCACGGCTGCCCTATACTCCAAACGTTTCTTTTGAATCGTCTCCGATCTTCGCGATAATCGAAATGATGTTTTCGATCACGACTCCCAACGACCACGTCACGGCGTTGGGTCTGCGCGTTCGGGCGTTGCGATTGCAGCGCAATGAGACCCAGGCGGCGCTGGCGGCGCGGGCCGGGGTGTCGACGCCGACGCTGGCGGCGCTCGAGGACGGTCGGGGCACGTTGCTGACGCTGGCGCGCGTTCTCTACGCCCTCGGTCGCGAGCGCGAGCTGGACGCGCTCGTGCCGGCGGATCCCCCTGCGCGGCTCGACGCCGTCGTCGCGCCGCGCGCCCGCCGCCGGGCGCGTCCTTGAAGGCGAGCGCACAACCGCCGGTGTTCCCGGCGCGTGTCGGCGTGGCCCTGCACGGCGCTTCGCTCGGCGCGCTGGCCGCCCTCACGCCCACCTCGGAAGGCACCGCCCTGGAGTGGGCACCCGAGGCGTTGGGGAGCGGCGAAGACGCCGGCGCGAACCTCGCGGTGCGCCAGGCGCCGCTGTTGCCGGGTGTGCACCGCGTAGGGGTCCGGCGACCAGACGCCCTGCCCGGATTCCTGGCGGACAGCCTGCCCGACGCGTGGGGTCGGCTGCTGGTCGACCGCGCCGCGCGGCGACAGGGGCTCGACCCCCGAGCGCTCCGCGGCGTAGACCGTCTGCTGCTCGTCGGCGATCAGGGCGTCGGCGCGCTGACCTTCGCACCCGCGGTCCACGTCACGGTCGAGAGCGACACGGAGCGCACGGCGGGCGTCGACCTCGACGCACTGGCGGCGGCGACGCGCGACACACTCTCGGGGCGCGAGGCCGAGCTCGTCGACCAGCTCGCGCGCCTGGGCGGCAGCGCGGGCGGTACCCGGCCGAAGGTGCTTCTCGCCGAAGGACCCGACGGCACCCTGAGGGGTGGCGCCGGCAAACTCGCGCACGACGAGGTCGGCTGGCTCTTGAAGTTCCGCGCGCCGGCCCATGACCCCGCGGACATCGGGGCCTGCGAGTTCGCCTATGCGCGGATGGCCCAGGCGGCCGGCCTCGACGTCGCCCTGCCGAGACTGTTCGAGGGCCGAAGCGGCCGCTACTTCGGCTCCCGCCGCTTCGACCGCCGGGGCGCGCACCGCGTGCACGTCCTCACGGCCGCGGGCCTCCTCGACGTCGACGCCGCGAACAGCGTCGGCTTCGACTACGTGGACCTGGTCAAGCTCACGCGCCATGTCACGCGCGACGAAGCGCAGGCCGCGGCGGCGTTTCGCCACGCTGTGTTCAATGTCATGGCGCACAATCGAGACGACCATCTGCGCCAGTTCGCATTCCTGCGCACGGAGCGCGGCTGGCAGCGCGCCCCCGCCTACGATCTCACCCACTCGGACGGACCCGGCGGCGAACACACACTGCTCGTCGCCGGCGAAGGCCACGCGCCCGGCCACGCCGCCCTGAGGCGTGCCGCGGCCGTCGCCGCGGTGAGCCCCGGCGACGCCGAACGCGCGATCTCCGACGTCGTCGACGCCGTCTCGCGCTGGCGAACCTTCGCCGCCGAGGCCGGCGTCGGCCGAACGAGCACGACCCGCATCGGGGCCGCGATCAAGGCCGCGCTCGCCCGCTGAGCGGGCGTGGGAGCGCGCGAACGCTGCGTACAGCGATGAGGCCGGGACGGCGTAACCGGCCCGGCTTCCTCCGCCGCTACGCCTTGTTGGGCAGCCTCAGGCGAGCCGGACGTTGCGGCGTTGTCGCGAATCTCAACCAACGCTTCCCCATTCTGGAGCAACGCCATCGCGCGATCGAACGTGGCCTCGAGCGCGGCGCGAATCCGTGCGTTGGAGGTATTGCCGAGCCTGGTCCAAAGAGTCTGCGGCGGTGGCCCGTGATCGTGCAGAAGGCGCACGAAGTCGCCGTCCTTGGTCATCACCACGGGCGATGCTTGCCGAGCGGCAACAAAGATAGCGACGTCCGCGGCATCGCGATGCCCCAGGCGCTTCGCCGATCCAGACAATCACACCGCGAGAACAGCATGGTCCAGCGGGCGCGAGGCGTACTTCAGTGCTGCCGTGACGTCCTCGGGCTCCAGGTCGGGCATCTCCTCCAACACCTGGTCCTGCGACAGCCCCGACGCGAGCAGGTCAAGAACATCGGTGACGCGGATGCGCATGCCGCGGATGCACGGACGGCCCCCGCATTGGTCGGGATTCACGGAAATCCTGGCCATCGAATCGGACATCTTCGACCTCTCGTGGGCTCCCGGCGCAGTCTACTCCGCTTCCCGAGCCCGACGAACGCCGACCCATCGCGTACCGACAACGCCGTCTCCTGCGGATCTGGGTCCACCTTGAACACGCCAGCGGTATCGCCCACGATACCGCGATGGTCATCGTCCCTGACACGGACGTGCACATCGCCGCGCTTCGGTCGCGCCGGGGTGCGTCGTTCCGACTGCTCTCCCTCGTCGGCACCGGGCGCTTCGACATCGCGCTGTCGGTGCCGCTCGTCCTCGAGTACGAGGGCGTCGCCCAGCGCATGCTCGCCGACCTCGGCCTCTCCGCCGACGACCTCTCGGACATCCTGGACTACCTGTGCTCCGTCGCGCTCCACCGCCCGATCTTCTACCTGTGGCGCCCGACGCTGCCGGACCCCAAGGACGACATGGTGCTGGAGCTGGCGGTCGATGCGGGCGCGCCCGTCATCGTCACCTTCAACGTCCGCGACTTCATCGGCGCTGACCGCTTCGGCGTCCGCCCCATCACCCCACGCGAGTTCCTGCAAGAGATCGGAGACATCCCATGAGTACGATCAGCATCCGACTCCCCGAGTCGCTCCACCAAGGCATTCGCGAGGCTGCCCGTCGCGAAGGCATCTCCATCAACCAGTTCATCGCGAGCGCTGCCGGCGAGAAGCTCGCCGCGTGGGCCACCGAGGACTACCTCGCCGCGCGCGCGGCCCGCGGTGATCGCAGCAAGTTCGACGCTGCGCTCGGCCGGATCCCTGACCGGACGCCCGATTCCGGCGACGCACTCTGACGCGATCGCGCTCAGCTCTGGGATCAGTGGAGGTCGGGCGAGCCGTCGACGGCCCTGAACTCGGGCGGCGAGCGACGCCGTCGGCTTGCGGCGACCGTGGCATTGCTGCCGTTACTTGTGCGACCGGTCGCGCAGACAGCATTGAAGCGGTGCGCGGCGTCCGCGGCGAGTGGGACGCAGAACGTCGCGACCTTCGAGACGAGCGGCTCTCCTCCCTTGTTGGGTCCCCTCGGAAGGCCGCGACCTCATGGTCGTTGGCCTGACTCAAGTTAGTCGGTCTCCGATGAAGCCGGGGCGGTTCAGTCGCGGGGCCAACAACATCTCTTCGAGCGGCTCGGACACTCTTGCAAGGTGCCTACCGAGGTGGCGGAATGCGCTCGTCTTGCTGCGGAGGTACGCGTGGCCTTCTTCGAGTTGACGGCGACGGAGATTCGGAACGTCGAACATGTGACGTTCGCCGACGCAAGGGTCCGCGAGCGCCAGGATCTCCAGCGCCTGCTTCGAAGCCGCATCGAGATCGTCGCACCGGACGTGATGGTCATCGCCGAGGAGTTCGGCGACTGGGTCGACAGCCGCCGTCGGATCGATCTTCTCGGTCTTGACCGCGACGCGAACCTGGTCGTCATCGAGCTCAAGAGGACCGAAGACGGCGGCCACATGGAGCTTCAGGCGCTCCGCTATGCCTCGATGGTCTCGACGATGACGTTCGACCAACTCGTCGATGCCCACTCGACCTATCTGAGGCGCCTCGGCCTCCAAGACGACGCCAGGAAGGCAATCCTCGACTTTCTGCCGGACTCTGGGAAAGAGAGCTTCGGCCAGGACGTTCGGATCGTCCTGGTCTCTGCGGAGTTCTCGAAGGAGCTGACGACCGCCGTCATGTGGCTCAACGACCAGGGCCTCGACATCACCTGCGTCCGAACCCAGCTCTACCGGCTGGATGGGCGACTTCTCCTCGATGTTCAGCAGATCATTCCTTTGCCGGAGGTCGCCGACTATCAGGTGCGCATCCGAGAGAAGGCGCAACGTGAGCGGCAGGAGCGCAAGGAGGACCGGGTCACCGGCAAGGGAGTCGAGTATCGAGAGTTCTTCCAGGCGTTGATCGACGAACTCCGAGAAAAGCACCGGTTCACGAACGCCCGGGCTGGCTTACCGCAGAACTGGTACACGTTCACGGCTGGAACGAAGGGCTTTGGCTACTCCATTTCGTTCACCCAGGGCGGCCGGATTCGCAGCGAGCTCTACATCGATGGAGGTGATGCTGACTGGAATCTGCAGACTCTGCGCGGCCTTCGAGCAGAAGAGTCGGCGATCCAGGAGGAGTTCGATGAGCCGCTCGTCTGGGAGGAACTCGCTACCAAGCGTGCGTGCCGAGTCGCCTGTTATCGGACCGGGAGCATCGGGGACTCGCCCGAGGTCCTCACGCAGCTCCAGCGGTGGGCTGTCCAGCAAATGCTGACGTTCAAGCGGGTCTTCGGGCCGAGGATCAGCCGACTCCAACTGGCGGTTACCGAGCCCGAGGCCCCCCTCGTCCCATGAGGGCGGGGATCGGGGTCGACCGCATCACCGTCTGGCAAGGCGACATCACGAAGCTCGACGTCGACGCCGTCGTCAACGCCGCGAACGACGAAGCGGCGTTCACCGGCCAGCGCCAGAGGGAGCGCGACGGGCGACCGTCGGCGATCGTCAAGTGCAACGCTTTGTTAGGCGTCACCCTTCTCGGTCTTCGCCGGGTACTCGATGTCGAGTGCGACCGCGATCTGCTCGAAACCGAGCTCGTCCCGATATTGCGACATATCGAGCCCCCTCGTTCGAACCTTTTCCCACGAGGAGGTCGCGTCATGGTGCTCGCGGATGAACGACGCCGGAAGTGTGAAGAACTCTGGTGCTGCAGCGCCTGCTCGGCAGCCGTGCTTCTTCCGCTTTCCGTAGAAGAAGCCTACGTTGAGAAAGGCGACCACAAGGTAGTCGAATGCATCGATCGACTTCTCCTTCACCGGGAATCCGCGATCGGAGTCGGAAGCCATACGACTCTTGACCTGGACCCTGATCTGGCTGCCGGAGCGCCGTGGATTCGAATGGATACAGATCAAGTCGTAGCCTTCGTTGTTGGGTGGCGCTTTGAACGCGAGGATGTTTCGGCGCATCAAGTGACCAATCACGAGGTGCTCGGCCGCGAGCGAGACAACGGGATATCGCGTGAAGGTGACCGGCATTCGAATGTTCTCCTGGTGTCAGCCCAACGGGGCGTTTAGCGGCGAGCGCAACTGGTCCGCAGCAATGGCGTGTTCGACCATCGTAGCCGCGAACCCGGATCAAAGAGCCTCGTCTGGGACACGAGTGAGCAGGAACGACGCCCCGTCCGACTGCAACGCTCTGTTAGCCAGCTTCTCCGCTGCTTTCCGTGCGTCCCACGTCTCAAGAACGAAAACGACAAGGGAATGGGCGGAGTTAACTGCCAACCGCGCGTGCCTGGGGGCTGGACGGTAGGCTGCCCGACCGCGGCCGTGAGCGGAGCCGACGTGGGTCCGAAACGCCCCGATTCCGTCGACGATCGAAGAGAGCCCGGTCAAGACGCGCTTGAGATCGTCATCGGCAAGTTGCGCAGGGTCGAGGCCCAGGTGCTTCTGCACCGTCTTCCAGAGCGGTTTGATGGTCTGCTCCGATGGTGTTTCGATCTGTTCGTCTTCGATGTAGACCTTGCAGAGCGCTTCCATGATAGCGCATGCCGAGGTGATCGCCGCTGGCGGATCGGACTCTACGTTTTCGAGCGCTCGCTGGAACTCGATGTCCAACGCTGCAATGTCTCGTTCATGAAGGACCGATTCTAGCGACCGAGTCGGTGCCGCCGGGTCTCCGCTTATGATCCGTCCACCTTGGCGGTAGGTGAGGCCGTAGCGGGCGAGAAGCTGGCGAAGGTGAAGCCGATCCTTCACGCGTTTCGCAACCGCTGCAGCACGCTCGTCCTCGCGCCCGTGGAACTGATTCGGCCCGGGCTCTGCCTCCATGAACTCTTCCAGGACGCCACCGAGCACAACAGAGGGGTCGACCTGCGGATCGTGGTTTGCTGCGAGCAACCACTGTTTCCACTTTGACGCGTGGCTCAGATCAGGCGGCTCTCCCGGCGCCCCAGCCCTGCGAAAGAGACGCTCGAGATCCTTGTGCGAGCCCGAAATGACGTCGTTCACGAAAGCGGCGACAGCGACCGG
>JBMOFP010000184.1:0-11735 GCA_049318805.1 Bradymonadia bacterium | reverse complement strand
CCCTTCAGCTACGCACGGAAGCATTCGTGACCCACGAACATGTCAGGAGACCCGATTTTTTGCTTTCCCGACATCGGCACCGTCGCCGAGATTGCTCCGCCTGCGCCACCAGCTTCTCGCGAACAACCAGACCTCGATGCCACATCACCCGGCGACCTCTTGGAAGGCGAACGCTGGGCAGTGGTTGAGGATCGACCGCACTTGGCGTGGTGGAAACTCGCGCGATAGGAAGTCGGCCACGACGGGCACCCCGTACGTCGTTACGACGGGCACGCCGTGTATCGACAAGCCCGGGCTCAGGACGAGGCCGCTGCGTTCGAGGGCGCCGCGGCATGGGCATGGTGGGCTTCGCGGCATGCCGGTATCATCGTCGAGCTCGCTGTCCACGGAGGGGTGAGGTGACGGACCTCGAGGCCGGCGTCGTGTCGATCACCCGGACTGCCCGCGGGCGCTACTTCTGGGCGGCGTGGTGGACGGGCGAGCCGGTGTACGCGCCGATCTTCCGAAAGCCCGACGCGTGCAACGGCGGCGCGCGCAGCGCGGACGAGGCGCTGGCCGAGGCGGAGCGTGTGAGCGGCCGGAGGCTGGGCCGCACGACGCCGGACTGGGCGCGCGCGGCGAATCGACTGCTGCGTGGGGAGAAGCCGAGCCCGCCCCCCGCAGCGAAGCCCGCGAGACGCGTCGATGCCCCCGAGCGGGCACGGTCGGCGTGGGAGATTCTGGGCTTACGCCCCGGGGCGTCCTTCGAGGCGATCAAACGCGCCCACCGAGAGCGCGCACTGGCCACCCACCCGGACCACGGCGGTGATCCCGAGGCGTTCCGTGAGGTTCAGCGCGCGTTTGAGCGACTCAAGGCGCGCCACGGTCCATGAGGTCAGTGAGAGGGGCGCAAGCCGTGGCGCTCGTAGAGTCGGCGCTCGAGGGTGCGGAAGACGACGAGGTCGACGACGACCCCGATGCCGAGGATCACGATGAGCCACGCGAGCAGGCCCTCGGGATCGGAGAGCTCGCGGGCGAAGTGCAGGTGCGCGCCCAGTGACGGGCGATCGCCGATGAGCACCAACAGCTCGCCGGCCATCAGGCTTCGCCACGCGAACGCCCAGCCCTGCTTGACGCCGGTGACGAAGCCCGGCATCGCGCCCGGCAGCATGACATGGCGAAAGAGCGCGAAGCCCGAGAGGCCCATGGAGCGCCCCGCACGCACGAGCAGTGGAGGCAAGCGGTCGAAGCTGTCGAGCAGCGAGACGGCGATGGACGGTGCGGCGCCGAGCACGACCACGGACAGGATCGCCCGCTCGCTGAGCTGGAAGAGCAGGATGGCGAGCGGGAACCAGGTCACGGAGGGCACGGTCTGCAGGCCCGAGAGCAATGGCCCCACGGCCGCCCGAAGGAGCTTGAAGCGCCCCAGGAGAAGCCCGAGCGCCCCGCCGACGGCGATGGAGATGCCGAGACCGATGGCCGCGCGCCCGAGCGTGACCTGGCACGCCTTCCAGACCTCGCCCTTGAAGAGCGACTCGCCGAGGCGCTCGAGCACAGGCAATGGGCCGGGCAGCAACCAGTCCGGCCAGATCTCGAGCCAGACCACGAAGGACCACACCGCGCCGAAGGCGAGCACCGAGAGCAGCGGGGCGAGCGTGTAGAGGTCGAAGCGCCGGGGCGCAGGGGTCTCAGTCGACTGCATGCGCGGCTTTCAGTTGGTCCAGCAGGTGGGCGGCGAGCTGCGCGACCTCGGCGGACTCGATGCGGCGCGGCCTCGGCAGATCGATCCGTTGCTCGGAGAGGATGCGCCCAGGCCGTGGTGCGAGCATGACCACACGGTCCGCGAGCCGGACGGCCTCGCGCGCGTTGTGCGTGACGAAGAGCACGGTCAGCTTCTCGCTGGCCCAGATGCGCTCCAGCTCCTCGTGCAAGCGGTCTCGGCTCATGGCGTCGAGCGCGGCGAACGGCTCGTCCAGGAGCAGCAGCCGCGCGCCCTGGGCGAGGGCGCGCACCAGCGCCACGCGCTGTCGCATGCCGCCCGAAAGCTGGTGGGGTCGATGGCCGGCGAAGTCCCGCAGACCGACCAGGGCGAGCAATTCGTCGACCCGTGCCTTGCGGGCTTCTTTCGACAAGCCGGCGAGCTTGAGCGGCAGGTCGATGTTGCGCTCCACGGTCAGCCACGGAAAGAGGGCGGACTCCTGGAACATGAGCGCCGCGCGACCGATGGGCATCCGGATGCGCCCCGAGGTCGGGGCGTCGAGACCGCTCAGGATGTGCAGCAGGGTGCTCTTGCCGCACCCGGAGGCCCCAACGAGGCAGACGAACTCGCCGGGCTGGACGGTGAGGTCGAGGCCCTCGATGGCGACGACCGCGTTCGGCCCATCGCCGTAGGCTTTGCGCAGTTGGTGAAGCTCGAGGGCCGGCTCACCCGGGGGCGGCGCAGCCTGCGTCGGCTGCGCGAGAGAACTCACATTCATGAGGCCCCTCAGCGCCCGTAGATCATCACGTTGTGGCAGCGGGTCTCGCCGGCGCCGGTGTTCTCGTAGACGTGGGGCACGTCGGACGGGAAGACGACGGAGTCGCCCGCGCCCAGGTCGAACTCCCCCTCGGGCAAGGTGACGCGGAGGCGCCCGCTGAGCACGACGAGGATCTCTCGCGTGCCCAGGGTGTGGGGCTCGGAGACATGGCGCGCGCGCCCGAGGAGCCGCAGCTCGTAGACCTCGACGAGGGCGGAGGCGCCGGCTGGCGCGAGGGGGCGACTCTCGAAGCGGCCATCGACTGAGCGGAGCACCTGCATGTCCTCTCGGCGCAGCACCTGGACGCCGCCGGAGGGCTCGTCGATGAGCTCCGTGAAACGGATGCCGAGCCCGGTGGCGACCTTCCAGAGCACGCCGATGGAGGGGTTGCTCTTCTCGGTCTCGATCTGGGAGAGCGCGGCTCGGCTTACACCCGAGGCCTGGGACAACGCGTCGAGAGAGAGACCCCGGGTCTTGCGGAGCGAACGAATGTTCGCCGCGACGCGACGCCCGACCTCGGCGGCGCCGACCTCGTCGCCTTCGGGGGCCGGCGGTCTCTTCGCGGCGCGCGCAGTCGCGTTCTGCTCGGGCCCGTCGGTGGAGGTCTCCTGTTCGAGAGGTTTCTTCGCGCGCGCCATCGAGATGTCCTTCCTGGGACGTGGACAGTCTGCCAGAATACGGGACATGAACTCAATCTTCGCGGCGCTGCTCCTCGCGAGCCCTCCCACGCCTTCGCCCCCCGCGCCGACGCCGACGCTGAAGGGCGAACCCGGTAAGGGCTTCGGCGCGGACTTCGGCGAGGACTTCTCGTTTCGCCTGCGCAGTCGCTTGCAACTCCGAGGTCAGGTCGACGTGCCCAAGGAGGGCGACGCGACCCAGACGGTGGGCATCGGCTCGGCCCGTGTCTTTCTTTCGGGACACACCTTGTCCCGAAAGCTCGAGTACCTGGTCCATTTCGCGCTCGCCGAGCGCGAGTTCCGAGAGGGCGCCCGCTCCCCTCTCCTCGACGCCTTCTTCGACTGGAAGGCCCATCGGGACCTGAACCTCAAGGTGGGGCAGCAGTTCGTGCCCTTCGACCGTCTGCGCACCGTGCGGGACCTGTCGCTGCAGCTCGGCGAGCGCGCGAAACCGCTGGGAGAGTTCACGCTCGACCGTGACCTGGGCGCGGTGCTCTACAGCGACCGCTTCCTGGGGGACACGTCGCCGGTCGCGGTGCGCCTGGGCGCCTTCAGCGGCGCGGGCCTGAACGCGAACTCACCGAGGGCGCTGGGCGGCTTGCTCGTGGCGCGCGTGGAGCTGCGGCCCCTGGGTCCGCTGGACGACGACGCGGACGGCGACCTCGAACGCCGGACGGAGCCGCGGCTCGCCCTGGGCCTGGGTGCGGCCCGCAGCTTCAACTCGAGCCGTGCCCGGGGCACCACGGGCGCGACCTTCACGCAAGGCACCTTCGACTCGACCCACGCCGCCGTGGATGCCGTCTTCAAGTGGCGCGGTTGGGCCGTGCAGGCGGAGGGCCTGTGGAAGGGCGTGAGCACAGAGCGCCTCGAGGGGACCGACGCCGACGGGGCCCCGGTCGTCGAGGCGACCCGCGCCGGCTACGGCTGGATCGCCCAGGCTTCTTACGTCTTCGACCCGCCGATCGAGGTCGTCGCGCGGGCGTCGCGGATCATCGCCACCGAGGGCACCGATCCGAAACTCGAGGCCGAGGCCGAAGACCGGGGTCAGGAGCTCGGGCTCGGGCTCAACTACTACCTGAAGGGGCACGCCGCGAAGGCGCAGCTCGCCTGGTTCGCGCGCACCTCACCGAGCCCTGACCTCGAGACCGCCGACCAGGTGGTGCTCCTGCTGCTCGACGCCACGTTCTGAAAGCCGCGTGACGCTCTCAGAGGGTCGACCGAGATTGGACGCCAAGGCGAGCGGACCGCTGTGCCCGGCCGACCAAGGAGCGGGGGTGCACACCCGGTGGTGGCTGTACCCGGGGTACTGCCCCACCGGGTGGGGGCCCCGCGACGCCGGGCGACGGGATACAGCGGTTCGCGCAGCTGGCGGTCAATTCCGGACGACCCTCTCAGGGCAGGGCCGGCGGGCACGGCTGCGTGTAGTCGCTGAAGCGGAGCAGCGTGCGGTTCACGAAATCGCCCAGCGCCTGGTCACGCTCGGCGGTCAACTGGTAGCTCGGGTGCCCCTGGTCGCCGCCCTTGTCTCGGAATCGATACGCGGGCACCAGCGCGCGGAACGAGCCGTCCTCGTTGGCGGTGGGCAGCACGAGCTTCATCACGTTGGGACGAATCCGGCTCTGGTCGAAGGTGTCCCCCGAGCTCTGCGAGAGGAACGCGCCCGCCGTGCCCGTGGCGTGGCAGGCGTAGCAGCGTCCCTCGGTGGAGTTCTGGTAGGCGGCCTGCGTCTCCTCGTTCTGACCGTAGGTCTCGTCCCAGTCGGTGCGGGTCATGCAGCTCCCGAAACGGTCCAGCGCCTCCGCGACCGTGCGGGGCGTGTAGTCCTGCACCGGCCCGCCGGGGTCGGGCTGGGCCACGACGAGGCCGCGCTCGTTGGCCTCTTTCAGAAGCCACGCGGTGACGGTTTGGGCCTCGGTGAGCGTGAACGCGGGCCCGGTGTGCTCGCCCTTGAGCAGCAAGAGGCTGTCCTCGGGCCGCGCCGAGACCAGCCGGGGGTCCCCCGTGAGCGTGGCGTAGTGGTCGGCGGGCGTCGCGCCCATGAAGTCCGGGCCGTCGAGCACGTTGGCGCCCGCGTGGCAGAAGTTACAGCGCAGCTCGAGGATCGGGGCCACGTTGCGCTCGTAGAGCTCGCGCCCGCCCAGAACCGCGCCCCCCGCGGCGACGTTCACGCCGGCGACTGCACTCACATCCTGGCCGTCGGAGCCGGTCACGACGAGTGTGTACACGGTGTTCACACCCGGGTTCACGACCTGCATGCCGCTTGCGAGGTCGGCCGTCGCCACGGTCATCAATGCCACATCGTTGGCCAGCAGGTAGCCCTCGACCGCATTCGTGGTCTTCCAGCTCAGGGTCGCCGACTCTCCAGGCAGGATGTCCAGCGACGAGGCCGCGAAGCTGTCGATGCCCGCGTGGAGCAGGCCGGGCCCCGTCGGCGGCGCCTCAGGCGCGAGGACCGTGATGACGAGCGGCGCCGTGACGACCTTGTCGCCGTTCCTGGCCGTGAGCAGGAAGGTGGTGGTCGCGGTCAGCGGAGGCGTGGCGAACTCGAAAGAGAGCGCGGTCGCGCCCGGGACGAGCACGGCGCCGCCCATGACCTCGACGGTGGTCGTCTGAGCGTTCTCAACCACATACCGCACCAGGGTCGCCATGCCCGCGGGGACCTGCGCCGGATTGGCGCTGAACTCAACGATGACGGGCGTGTTCGCGTCGGCGGTCGGCGACGCGCCAGACGGATCTTCCGAATTCTGGTTCTGAAACTTTGCGGCGTCGTCCCCGCATCCGAGGAGAAACGCGCCGACGACTGCAATCAGCCAGGCGTTCGAGTTCCGCATCTCAGTTTCTCCGTCGCGCGCGGCGAAGCACGACCACAGCGAGCAGCGCCGCCGGCCAAAGCGCCGTGGTACGGTGACCCGGACCGACCTGGCACCCGGAGTGCGAGGGCAGGTCGCGTTGCCCGTCGGCCTGGCCAGGGACGCCGGCGTCCTCGGTCCCGGGCAGGCCGGGACCGATACCGGGCACCGAGCCGGGCGGGGTGGGGTCTCCGCGCCGGTTGAACTGCGCCGCAACGCTGCGCGCCACGTCCATCGTGACCGAACAGGGCTGCGTGCCCATGCACGCCCCCGTCCAACCTGCGAAGTCGGCGCCCGATCCGGCCACGGCCGTGAGCGTGACCGGCGTATTGCGCGCGAAGTTCGCGGCGCAGCGCCCGGTCGTACACTCGAGGCCGGCCGGCGCAGAGGTGACCTGCCCGGTGCCGCTGCCGACCACATCCACAGTCAGAGCGACGAGGCCCGGGAGCGGGGTGCCGACACGCGTAAAGGTGGCCGTGACGTTGGCGTCGCGTCCGAGCCGAACGCTGCACTCGGCGGCGCCGGTGCAGTCACCAGCCCACGAGACGAAGGTCGAGTCCTTGCCGGGCGTCGCCACAAGCGAGACCACGGTGCCGGCGTCGAAGCGCGCCACGCAGCCCTGGGCCTGGGTGCAGCCGTCCAACCCGAGCGGGCTGGAGTCCACGCGGCCCAGGCCGTCCCCCAGCACCTGGACGGTGAGGGCGTGCTGGACAGGCGCGACGGGCACCGGCACGTTCGCTGGCAGGAAGCTCACGAAGAGCGAGTTCTTCTCTTCCTCGCCGACTCGTCCCGCATAGGCGAAAACGAAGTAGCTCGCGACGTCCGGTTGATTGCCGCCTTCGACCCCGAAGCCCGGATTCGGCACGTCGCCGATGCAACGCATGAAGTCACGGCCCTGGTTGTTGGGGTTCTGGCCGTAAAGGTTCGCCAGATACCCCGAGTCACCGTTGTACGCGCCGAGAGAGAGCGCGCGACCGACCTTGGTCAGCGCGCGCGTGGACACGTCGAAGGTCGCCAATTGAGCGCCCGCGAGGCCGGAGCCCGTGATGGATGCGTCGAAGACCGCGAGGTGCATCGCATTGTTGGGGCCGTAGCCTCCGGAGCACACCGAGGCGTGCACCTGGTGCAGGCCGATGTCGTCGATCTGCGCCTGCATACGCGGGCCCTCGTCGTTGGGCAGGAGCGTGTAGATGTGGGTGCGCGTCGAGCCACGGCCCGTGCGGTTGTCGGCGTTGTCCCGGCCGGCGCCGTTGGACTGCTCGACCTGAACGAACATGCGACCGTTGTCGCCGACAGTGACCTGCGGCTGGTTGAAGTAGCGTTTGGGCACCGCCTGCGGATCGGACGCCGCGATGAGTTCACTCCACTGCGCCTCGCCGGTGATCGAGTCGACCATGACACAGCGCACGCCGAGCTCCGGGGGGCGATTGTTGCCGTTGGCGGAGCAGAAGAGCGTGCGGTCTGCAGAGAAACGCGCGACGGAGGGACGCCCGATGTTCGCCGGATCCACGGCGACGTTGTCGTAGGTCTCGGTGATGGTCATGCCGCGTCCGGTGCCCGTGGTCGTCAGGCCGACGACACGCGAACGCTCATTGTTCTCGAGATAGCCGGCGACCCAGTAGCTCATGCCCTCGATGTTGGTCGAGCTGAACGAGATGTCCGGGGCCCCGTCGTTGCCATCGTTGTTGCTGATGCGCAGCCGGTCCGTGACCGTATTGCACATGTGGTCGATCCCCTGAACGTACGCCTGGACGTTGTTCCGGTTGGGGTCGTTCGTCCCGTAGGCCCACAGGATGTCGTTGCCGTTGCTCGCGATCTTCGGGTGGTTGCACGGCCGATTGCCGTCGTTGTCGGTGAGCTGCACGGCGTTCGCGACGACCGTGGGGCCCGAGAGGGGGTCCATGGCGACGGAGGTGCACTTGCACTGGTAGGGTCTGTCGTCCTCACTGACCTGGGACGACATCCACACGGTCACGACGTACTGCGTACCGTTGACCGAGAGCGTGGTCACCGTGGCCTGCTCGGCGCCGGGGCCCGTGTTGGCGCCGATGGGCCCCGCGTTGTTGCCGTCCGAGAGCCGCAGAACCACCGGATTCGTGGCCGCGCGCGAGGTGCTCGCCGCGACAACGACGGTCAGCCCGAGCAGTCGGGCGAAGTTTCCCCACGAAGACCTCGTGATGTTCAGCATGCGGTCGCTCCTTGTCGTTTTCTGGATACGGGGAATTCATCAGCAAAGTCCGTTCCATCCAAAACTGGGGTCTCGTGTCCCCAGTCCAGGGCGTGGATTACGGCGGGCTCGCTTCGATGGGCTCGGCGCGGACGTACACGAGCACGGCCTCGGCGGCGTGGCCTCCCGGGTGCACGAGCAAGCGCCCTCGGTCGCCGTCCCCCAGCTCGAACTGCGCGGTGCGCGCGGCTTCGCGACTCAGGCGTGCGGTGCGTTGGTCTCGGTCGACGAGGTCCACGGCGCGCACGGTATCCAACACCACGCCCGCGCCAGCCAGCTCGGCCGCGAGTGCCCATTTCGGCGGGTCGCCCGTCCCAGGCCCCATCGAGCGCGGCCGCAGCGTGCGCACGATGCGTCCGTCCACGTAGACCCGCACACCGCCGCCGCCACTGGAGTCCGAGGCGTAGGGGATGCCCTGCACGGCCTGTCCCCCGATCTCGAGCTGCCACTTCTCGGCGTTCCACGTGGGCGGAGGCTTGCTCACATAGACCGTGAGGTCGTTGAGCATGTCGATCTTGTCGTTCACGTCGACCTCACGCGGCCAGTGAAGCCGCGGCTTGCCTCGGTCGGACTGGGTGAACGAGAAGGTGACCTCGGCGCGCTTTCGCCGCAGCTCGTCCCCCGGCATGACGCCGATGCGACCGCGCCCGCCCTGGAAGTGGACCTCGCGCACCTGCGCCACATCCACGCCGAGGGCCTGCAGGTAGTCGGCGATGGTGTATCGGCGGAGGTCGAAACGCTCGCCCTCGCTGGACGTGCGTTCGATGTAGACCGGCTTCAGCCCTGGAGGGAGCTCGCCGAAGCGCACCGCGGCCAGAAGAACCCCATCGAGCCAGATCCCGGCCTGACGAAATCGCTGCTGCCCCCCGCCGCTGCCGTCGCCTGCGCCGCGCCGACCGGAGCCATCGGCTTGACCGGAGCCGTCGCCGCGGACCGCCCGCGCCGGGGTGGGCGCCTCCGAGGCGAGCGCCGCCGAGGCCGGAGCCGCCACCGGGGGCACCGGTGCCTCGGGCTGGGGCGAGGACGAACAGCCCGACATCAGCCACAGCACCACTGCGGCGCTGCACCGGAAAGCACAGGTCATTTCCACGTGGCCTCCATGCCCAGGAAGAGTGTTCGGCCCTCGGCCTGAACGGCAGCACGCGCCAGGTAGCGCTGGTCGGTCAGGTTCTCCCCACGGAGCGAGACGCGCGCCGCCCCCAGATTGTACCACGCCCAGGCGTCGAGGGTCGAGTGCGCGAGGAGCCGCTCGCCGGCGTCCAGTTGCTCGCTCACGAACCGAAGGCGGGCTCTCAGCCCCAGCGCGTCGAAGGGTCGCGCAGTCACACCGAGGTCGGCGCGGTGCGCCGGCAAGAAGTCGAGCGGCTCGGCGCCGAGCCGTACCGAGTCGGCCTGGATGTATGCATAGGACGGATCCACCGTGAGGCGCGGGTGGACTCGGAGGTCGAGCCGAGCCTCGCCGCCGTAGAGTCGCACCTCGCCGAAGTTGCTCACCGGCTCGAGCCCCCGCTGGGGTCCCGTGTCGCCTGAGACGGGTGCGTTCCGAATCAGATCGTCGACCTCGCGCACAAAGGCGCTGAGCTCCAGGTCGACGCGCTCGTGAGGTCGAAGGCGCACGCTGGCGTCCGCGGACGAGGCCATCTCGGGTCGCACCGCCGGGTTGCCCTGCTCGGGGCTGAAGCGGTCCCGAAGTGAGGGCAGGCGTCCCTTGCGGGCGAGGGTCAGCCGAAGCCCGAGCCAGTCCGCGGGTTCGAGGCCCGCGTGGAGCTTCGCCTCGGGCCAGGCCGGCCCGCGGGCCTCCCCGAGCGGCGCCGTAAGGCCCGCGGCCGCGTCGACGCTGAGCGTGTCCGAGATCCTCCAGGTCGCGCCGACCGCGGGTTGCACGACGGGGCTCGTCCCTTCCGCGCTCGTCGCGCCGGCGTCGGGCACACTCACCGTCTCCTCGCCGCCCTCGACGAGGAAGTGGAGCACGGCCGTGGTCCGCACCTGCGAGCCTAGAGGTTGGTCCACCTGAGCGTAGCCGCCGGACCGATACGAACGCACGCGCTCCCGCGTGGAGACCGCGGAGAGCGTCGCGTCTTCGAAGCGAACGCCGTCGCGGTGCACCTGGAGGGTGTAGAGGCGCAGCGACGTGCGGGTGCGGCCGGCGCGGGTGTCGAAGCCGGCGACCGCGCGCACGGTGCGATCCTCGGGCACCGTGGAGACCAACGAGAGCGGTCGTTCGGCCGGCGGGATTCTGTAGCTCCGCTGCGTCGCGGCGGCCTCGAGGGTCCACCGGGACGTACCGAAGGCCCGCTCCACGCGGAGCGCAGCGGTGCCCGCGCGGGCGTCGGCGTCGATGCGCAGGGGTTGATCGGTCGGTGAGCGCGCGTCCAGGTCGCGGCCGCTCCACGCCCCCGTGACCGAGGCGCGGACACCGACGCCCAGCACCGGCGCGCGCCCGCCGACTGCGCCCTGGACAGAGGGCCCCGTGCTCGCCTGGACCTGAGCGCGCAGGTCCAGGCGTCCTACGGCGGCGCGGGTCAGGACCTCGATCACACCACCGCTCCCGCCCACGCCGTCCAGGGGCGAGGCCGGGGTGAGCGCGACTCGAATCTCTGCGATGTCGGTGACCGGCACGGCCGCGACGTCGAAGTTGCCGTGGTGCGGATCACCGACGGGCAAGCCGTCGAGCAACACGAGGACGGCGCCCTTCCGCGCCCCGCGCACATTGACCTGGGCGACCTGCCGACCGGAGCCGCGCACGGGTGTATCGAGCAAGAGGTCGAGGGCCTGCCCCAGATCGGTCACGCCGCGCTCGGCGAGCTCCGCGCCCGTGAGTCGCCGCTCCGTGTCCGGCCGCGCGGCCTCGGCCAGGCGCGTCGTGGTCACGACGGCGCCCCATTGCGGCTCGGGCGTAGCCTCCGACGCGCCGGCCCCGCCGCAGCAGAGGAGCGACACGAGCACGAGCGCGGGTGACCCTCTCAGCCCCCGGGCGCCTTGCACACGCCTCGGTTGCTGCACCCGCCCGAGGGCGCGGGACACTCGCAGGCCTGCGTGCAAGGCGCCGTGCAGTGCGGCCCGCGTGACGTGAAGTTGAAACAGACGCCCGTCTCGCAGGCCTCGTCGTCGCCCACGGTGCAACGCTCCATGTAGGCCAGCGTCGCGCCCTCGGGCGGTGTGATGGACTCGGTCACGGGCGTGCAGCTGCCGCCGTCGGCCTCGGACGGTTCGCCGTCACTGGCCTCCTGGTCGCCGCACGCGCCCAGGAGCGCCGCGACGAGCACCACGCGACGGGCCTGTCGGCTCAAGGGCGGCAGAGCCCCATGTTGTTGCACTTGCGACCCTGGGAGCCCTCGGGGCAGGTCTCGTCGGCCTCGCACGCCTGGGTGCAGACGTCGCCCAGCATGCCGACCCGCCGACAAATGAAGCCCTCGGCGCACTCCTCGTCGGCGGCGCAGGATTCGCCGAAGGGCACGGAAACAGGAGCCGCGGCGTCGACGGAGAC
>JBMOFP010000183.1:0-11779 GCA_049318805.1 Bradymonadia bacterium | reverse complement strand
CCGCGTCGAAGCCGTAGGTGCGCACGCGCGCCCGTGTCCTCGCGGCCCGCCCGCGCACGAGCGGGTCGTCGACGTTCGCGAAGAGCACCCCGTCCGCCGGGAGAAGGTCCATGAGCCGGTCGAAGTTCTCGATGACCTCTTCGAGGGAGTCGTAGATGTCGGCGTGGTCGAACTCGATGTTGTTCAGGATCGTCAAGCGCGGCCGGTAGTGCAGGAACTTCGGCCCCTTGTCGAAGAAGGCCGTGTCGTACTCGTCGCCTTCGACCACGAAGGGGCCTCCCCGCCCGAGGAGGAAAGTCGAGTCGAAGTTCCGCGTCACCCCGCCGACGAGCATGCCGGGGTCGAGTCCGCACGCCGACAGGAGCCACGCCGTCAGCGCGGTGGTGGTGGTCTTGCCGTGGGTGCCCGTGACGACCACGGGCACCGCGGTCGCGAGGAAGAGGTCGCTGAACGCTTGCGGGAACGAGACGCACGGGACCCCTCGGCGCTCGGCCTCGGCGACCTCGGGATTGTCACTTCGGCACACGTTGCCGACGATGACGAGGTCTGGCCCCCAGTCGAGATGTGAGGGCGACCACCCTTCCATCCACTCGATCCCGCGCTGCATGAGCTCGGTGCTCATCGGGGGGTACACGTTGCGATCCGAGCCGCGCACCTCGAATCCGGCCGCCTTGAGCATGCCGGCGAAGGCCCCCATGCCCGCCCCGGCGATGCCGACGAGGTGAACCCGGTGCACGTCGACGGTCTCCGGCATGGGCCGCCGGATGAAACAAGGTTGGTTCGGCTTCGTCACAGGGCATTCCTCTCGAGTCGGCGGCGGCCAGGGGCAGATGTAGGCAATAGTGGGACAATACGCAGGCTCGGGTGACCTTGCAACCTCGCAGGTCGCCGTGCATCTTCCGTCGCCTTCGGAGGAAAAGCTGAACATATGAGCAGTCCGCCCAGCGTACCGAACGAACGTGTCACCGAGCTCGACCACCTGATCATCCGAGGGGCCCGCGAGCACAATCTGCGCAACGTCGACCTCGAGATCCCGAAGAAGAAGCTGGTCGTCTTCACGGGTGTCTCCGGCAGCGGCAAGTCGTCCCTCGCGTTCGACACGCTCTTCGCCGAGGGCCAACGCCGGTATGTCGAGAGCTTGTCGGCCTATGCACGTCAGTTCCTCGGCCAGATGGAGAAGCCCCACTACGACAGCATTCGAGGCCTCTCACCCACGATCAGCATCGAGCAGAAGGCCGCGAGCAAGAACCCACGCTCCACGGTCGGCACCATCACCGAGATTTACGACTACCTCCGTGTGCTCTACGCCCGGGTCGGCGAGCAGCGCTGTCATCTTTGCGGACGCGCCGTGGAGCCCCAGAGCGCCCAGCAGATCGTCGAGGAGCTGTCCCGTCTCCCCGAGGGCACACGCTTCATGGTCCTGGCGCCGGTCGTCGAACACCGGAAGGGTGAGCACAAGGAGCTGCTCGACGAGCTCAGGACTCAGGGGTTCACGCGGCTGCGCGTCGATGGACAGATGGTCGAGCTGGACGAGCACACGACGCTCGACAAGAAGCGCCGCAACCGGGTCGACGTGGTCATCGACCGGCTCGTGGCCCGGGAGGACCAGCGTGCGCGGTTGACGGACTCCGTCGAGACGGCGCTCAAGCGGGCGGAGGGGCGCCTCATCGTCTCCGTCGTCGGAGAGAGCGACGACCGCCTGTTCAGTGAACATCGGTGGTGCTCGGCCTGCGGTGTCGGTTTTCCCGAGCTCTCGCCGGCGAGCTTCAGCTTCAACAGTCCCCTCGGGATGTGCAAGGAGTGCAACGGGCTGGGGACCGCGCTCGAGATCGATCCCGACCGTGTCGTGCCGGATCCGGAGCTCTCCATCGAAGGGGGCGCGATTCGGCCCTGGAAGACCCTGCTCGTGCACCCCAACGGCGCGTGGGTGAAGAAGATCCTGGAGGCACTCGCGGCCGAGCTCGGCATCGATCTGAACGCCCCCTTCAAGTCCCTCACGGCGACTCAGCGCAAGGCAGTGCTGGACGGCACCGGCGATCGCGAGGTGACCGTGAAGTGGCAGCGCGGCCGCAGCGTGGAGAGCTTCGCCACCACGTGGGAGGGTGTGCTGCCGACGATGATGCGGCGCTGGCGGGACGCCACCACGGACGAGACCCAACTGCACTACGCGGCGTACTTCAGCAACGCCGCGTGCAAGGCGTGTCGGGGCACACGCCTCCGCCCCGAATCGGCCGCGGTTCGGATCGCCGAGCGCACGATCCTCGAGCTCAACGGCATGACGATCGCCGATGCGTACGCCTTCTTCTCGAACCTCGATCTCGGCGGAAATCGCGCCCTCATCGCCTCGGAGATCGCGAAGGAGATCGGCGGGCGGCTTCGTTTCCTGCTCAACGTCGGCCTCGACTATCTCTCGCTCGACCGGCCCGGTCCGACACTCTCCGGCGGCGAGAGCCAGCGCATCCGGCTCGCGAGCCAGATGGGCAGCGAGCTCACGGGGGTCCTCTACATCCTCGACGAGCCGTCGATTGGCCTGCATCCCCGAGACAACGGACGCCTGGTTTCGACGCTCGAACATCTCCGCGACCTGGGGAACAGCGTGCTCGTGGTCGAGCACGACCAGGAGATCATGGAGCGGTGCGACTGGATCGTGGACTTCGGCCCCGGCGCGGGCCGCCACGGTGGATACGTCGTCGCCAGCGGAACCCCCGAGGCCCTGAAGGTCCATCCCGAGAGCCTCACGGGCGCCTACCTGAGCGGACGCCGACGCATCGAGGTGCCCGACGAGCGACGGACCCCGTTGAAGGGGCACCGCATCCGCATCGAGGGCGCGCGCGCGAACAACCTCAAGAACGTCACGGTGGACATCCCGCTCGGGGTGTTTTGCTGCGTGACGGGCGTGAGCGGCGCGGGCAAGAGCACGCTCGTCAACGACATCCTCCTGCCCGCCGCCGCGCGTGCGCTGAACGGCTCGAACGACGTGCCCGGCGCGCACTCCGCGCTGCTGGGATTGGAGCGACTCGACAAGGTCATCGACATCGACCAGAGCCCGATCGGCCGAACGCCCCGCAGCAACCCGGCCACGTACACGAAGGTCTGGGACGACGTCCGCGAGGTCTTCGCGTCGACCCGCGAGTCACGGGCGTACGGTTTCACGGCGGGGCGGTTCAGCTTCAACGTCAAAGGCGGTCGCTGCGAGACGTGCGAAGGGGCGGGTGTGACCCGGGTCGAGATGCACTTCCTCGCGGACGTGTACGTGCCCTGTGAAGAGTGCAAGGGGCGGCGTTTCAACGAGGCCACGCTCCGCGTGCGGTATCGCGACCGCACCATCAGCGAGGTGCTCGACACCACCATCGACGACGCCCTCGAGCTGTTTCAGAACCACAAGAAGATCGCGCGGACGATGTCGACCTTGCGGGACGTGGGGCTCGGCTACCTGCAGCTCGGTCAAGCGTCGACCACCCTCTCCGGGGGTGAAGCGCAGCGCATCAAGCTGAGCCGTGAGCTCGCGCGCACGGCGACCGGCCGCACCCTCTATGTGCTCGATGAGCCCTCGACGGGCCTGCACTTCGAAGACACGCGCCGACTCCTCGAGGTCGTGCAGCGGCTCGTGGACGCCGGGAACTCCGTGGTGATGATCGAGCACAACCTCGACATCATCAAGACCGCCGACTGGGTCATCGATCTCGGCCCGGAGGGCGGCGCCGGCGGCGGCGAGGTCCTCGCGTACGGCACACCCGAGGCCGTGGCCGAGGTCGCGCGCAGCTATACAGGTCAGGCGCTGCGGCCCTTGCTCGACCTCATCTGAAGCGCGGGGCGGGGGTGAGTCCCCGCGCACCACGTTGACGCATCCGGCCCCGAAGCCGCACCCTTCGTCCATTCGTAGGGGGATGCATGCAGTTCAGCTCGACATTCGTCTCGGGACGCGCGGTGCGTGTCTCGCTCGCTCTGGTCTGCGGCCTCGGCCTGTCGGTCGGTCCCGCAGGTGCCGCGCCCGTGGACGGCTTTCACGGGATGCGCACTCAGGCGGAGTGTGACGCCGCGGTCGGTGTGCTGGACATGGGGCTCGACCCTTACGGCGCGTTCGGCTCGCAGACGGCCATCCGCCAGGACGGCATCTACGACCCGCGCGACCAGCCCGACGAGGGCCCGAACCGCACGGTCTACGAGAGTATGACCTTCTTGTGTCGCACCCAGGCCGGCGAGAGCGGCGGCCTGTGGCTCGAAACCGGCCGAGTCGTCAACGCCCCCGCGGTCGCCGACGGCAATGGCAACACGATGACGAGCGACTTCCGGGTCGACGGCTTGGACGTGCACCTCGAGGCCGAGCTCGACTGCAACGTGCTCACGCTCTGCTACACGCTCACGAACACCAGCGGCGCGCGTCTCGACACGGTCGCCCTCACGCCCTACATCGACGGGGACTTCTACTTCCGGGGTTCCTTCGACAACGACTACGGCGGCACGGGCGCGGGCGCGCCGCGAACGCTCTTCGAGTTCGACGAGGGCGACGATCCGCAGCGACCGACGACCTACCTCGCGCTGTACGGCAGCGACCCCCAGGACACGCTCCTCGGGGGCTGGGAGCTCGGGGAGTACAGCGAGAGCCGCGCCCGCATCGAGAACACCGCCAATGGCTGCGAACCGCTCCGCGGCGGCATTACGCGGCGGAATGGGAACAACTCGGACGCGAACGCCGACCTCGTCACCGACGAAGGGTACGACGTGACGCTTTCCTTGCGTTTCGACGTGGGGCCGCTCGAAGACGGTGAGATGGCGCCCGCGGTGTGCTGGAACATCCAGTGGGGCGTAGGCCTCCAGTGCTCGGACGAGGACGCGGACGAGGTCTGCGTGACCGAGGACAACTGCCCGACGGTCGCCAATCCGGACCAGTCCGACTTCGACCGCGACGGCGTCGGCGACGCGTGTGACAACTGCCGAGCGCTCGCGAACCCCGACCAGGCCGACGTGGACGGCGATGGCCTCGGGGATGGATGTGACAACTGCGCCGTCGCTCAGCCCGAGCTCTGCAACGGCAACGACGACGACTGTGACGAGAACATCGACGAGGGCACCGGCGGCGCCGCCTGCGCGACCGAGTTCCCCGGGGTCTGCGGCGTCGGGGCCGAGGTGTGCGAGAACGGTGCGCTCGTCTGCGGCCCGGCCGTGGTCGCGAGTGACGAGCTGTGCGACGCGCTCGACAACGACTGCGACGGCACTATCGACGAGGGCACGCCGGGCGACGGCCTCGCGTGCGAGACCGGGGCGCCGGGTGTGTGCGGCGCCGGCGTTCAGCGGTGCGCCGTGGGCGTGACGATCTGCGAGCCGGCCGGCATGGCCGCCGAAGAGGTCTGCAACGCCGAGGACGACGACTGCGACGGGCAGCTCGACGAAGGCCAGCGCAACGCGTGTGGTCGTTGCGGGCCGCTGCCGAACGAGAGCTGCGAAGGCACGGACGAGGACTGCGACGGCACAATCGACGAAGAGGCCCCCTGCCCCGACGACCTCATCTGCGCCTACGGCCGCTGCGCCGAGCCCTGCGACAACAACGAGTGCGGCGGCTTCGCGGTGTGCGTCGACGGCGTCTGCGTGCTCCCGTGCGAGCTCGAGCCCTGCGCGGACGGCTTGCTGTGTGACCCGGAGACGGGCGGCTGCGGCGACCCCTGCCTGGGCGTCGACTGCGGCCCGGGTGAGGTCTGCGCCCTCGGCCAGTGTGTGTCCGACGACTGCTACGGCCTGGGGTGCCCGAATGGCCAGCGCTGCGTCGACGCGGTCTGCGTGGGTGACCCGTGCGCAGACGTCGATTGCGCCGCGGGTACGTTCTGCCGCGACGGCCGATGCATCGACTCGTGCGCGAACGTCGCCTGCGGCGGCGCGGAGCTCTGCGTCGACGGCACCTGCGTCGCGGACGCGTGCGCCGGAGTGCAGTGCGCCGACGGCGAGGTGTGCGCGGACGGTACGTGCGCACCGAACGCGTGCGCGGGCGTCGCCTGCCCCAACGGGCGCCGCTGCGTGGACGGCGCGTGCGCCGACGACCCGTGCCTCGCCGTTCAGTGTCCCCTGGGCGAGTCGTGCGTCGTCACGCAGGGCCTCGCGCAGTGCATCCGCGACGAGCTCGTGCCCGAGCCCGATGCCGGCCCCGTCGCGGACGCCTCGCCGGTCGCCCCCGAGGCCGGCCCCTCGATGGACTCGTCCGTGAACGGAGACGGAGGGGTCCTCGTGGGCGGGGACGTCGGCGAAGTCACCCCGGACGCCAGCTTCGATCCGGTCCCCCCCGCCGACGACGCAGGCTGTGGCTGCCGAAGCACTCAGACCGGGTCTTCGACCGCCTGGCTTTTGGTCGCGGGCCTCGTCGCCTTCAGAAGCCGTCGTCGCTCGGGTCGACCGGCGCCGGCTCCCGCGTCGCCTTCGACGAGAGATTGAAGTACTGGAGCAAGCCCCAGACGTCGATGGGGCGAAGGGTGTCGAAGGCGATCCCGACCCCCTCGGTCCGCTCGCCCGTTGCGCGGCTCCACATCACCCGGCCCTGACACTCGACGGTCATGGGGGGCTGCGGGAGCTCGAGCCGCACCTGCACCGGTGTGTCGAACGCCGCGTCGAACACGGTCCGGATGTAGAGCCCGCCGAGGCCGACGTTGACCGTCTCCCCGGTGAAAGTCTCCCCGTTGGCTTCGATCTGCACCGGGAGTTGCCGGTCGAAGCGGCCGAAACGTCGCCGTACACTGGTCATTCACACCCTCCTGCGCGGCACGATGCGCAACGGCCGCGCCGGGTGTCAAGGCGCGGCCGTGTTCTCGAGAATCCGCCGCAGGGCGGCACGGTCCGCGTCGAGGCGAAACGCCGGCGACAGCTCGAAGCCGTTCTCCGGGTCGCTCAGCCGGGGCGCAAGTATACGGACCGTTTGAAGTTTTTCGTCCGTGAACGAGAGATGGTCGAGGAGTTGGCGCACCTGGCGAGCCGAGAACCGGGTCCCTCGCGCCGCGTCCGCGATCAGGGCTTGCCGGGCCCCGCCTCTCGGCGTCTTACGCAAGGTCGCCTCGAGCCGCTCGAAGGTGTCTTCGGCCATCGGGAGCGCCGCGAGCCCCGAGGGTGCGCCGTCGGTGGCCGGGCCGCGTGTGTCGACCAGCCGGGTGAGCACCGCGTCCAAACGAGCCCGGAGCGCCGCCATACGCGGCAGAACCCGGGCACGCTCCGCGGCGGGCACGGTCCCTTCGAGGAGCCCCTCGAGCGCCGCCAGATCGACACGCAGGGCCGTGAGCTCCGCGCGCACCTCCACGTCCGCGGCGAGCGGTCGCGCCGGGGACTGCGCCGTCGCCGAGACCGAGGCGCCGAGGGCGACCATGACCGAGCAGACGACGCTCCGAAGACGCACGCCTGACAGGTTCCACGTCATGTCGGTGCCTCCATGCAGCAATTACACGCTTTCCCGGTGTGAACGTTCCAGTCGCCTCGCCTACTATGTCGCACACTCGTTCCCCTACCGTCACGGTCGCCGGAGTCATGCAGATCGTCTCTCCTCTCCTTGCCCGCGGGCTGTGGGTCGTCCTCGTCGCGGTCTTGTCCATGGCGTGCGCCGACAAGGCGCCCGAAGACGGCCCAGACGCCGCCAAGCCTCGGGGTGAGCGCGACGCCGCGCCACCGGAGTGCACGACCGACGAGGCCTGCGACCCCGGCGTCTGCAACCTCGTGCTCGGGCGCTGCGAGCTGCCGCTGGGGCGCTGCCGAACGGCAGACGACTGCCCCCTCGACCAGCGCTGTGACCTCGCCACCGGCAACTGCGTCGACCCAGGACTCGATTGCCGCGGGGGGGCCGCGTGCGATCCGAGTGCGTACTGCGACGCCGACACGGGCCAATGCAAACCCTACGGCAAGGGGACCTGCGCCGCCTGTGAATCCGATGACGACTGCGGAGGCCCCACGGACGGCTGCGTCACCCTGACGGACGGTCGATTTTGCGGCACCGGCTGCGGTGAAGGCGGTACCTGCACCGTCGGCTTCGAGTGTCGCGCGTCGCAGTGTGTGCCCACCGACGGGCTGTGCACGCCCCGCGCGGCATGCGCCGAGGTGCGCTGCGAACCCGGCGAGGTCTGCGACCCGGTCCGCGGGCGCTGTGTGGCCCAGTGTGATCCGTCCAACGACGTCTGCCCGCCCCCCCAACGCTGTCGACCGGAGCTGGGCGGGCTGTGTCGACAGTGCATCGAAGACCCGGAGTGTGGTGAAGGCGAGCGCTGTGATCCGGTCCGAGGCACCTGCGTCGGATGCCTCTCGAACAACGAGTGCGAGACCGGGATGTGCGACCTCGCGCGCGGCCGCTGCGTGGAGTGCTCGGCCGACGCGCAATGCCCCTCGGGGCGATGCGACCTGGGTGAAGGTCAGTGCGTGGACTGTCTCGACGACGGGGACTGCGACCTCGGCGTTTGTTTGGCCAGCGAGCGCAGGTGCGTCGAGTGCCGCGGTCGCCAGCAATGCCCGGCCGGCGCGGTGTGCAACCCGCAGACGAATACGTGCGTAGAGTGTGCGGGCGATGGCGACTGCCTCGGTGGGCGCGTCTGCGACACCCAGGCCGGCCGGTGCGTCGACTGCGTCGAGGACGCGGCCTGCGCGGACGGCGTCTGTGACGTGTCCACGTCGACCTGCATCGGGTGTCGTGCCGACGCGGACTGCGGTGAGGGTCGATGCGACCTGCCGACGTCGACCTGCGTCGGGTGTCTCGCCGACGCCGACTGCGGCGAACGCAAGTGCCACCCGGCGCGCCGGGTGTGCGTCGACTGTGTCGATCGGGACGACTGCCTCGCCGGCGTCTGCGCGGACGACACGTGCGTCGCGTGCCTGGTCGATGCGGACTGCGGGGGCTCGTCACGGTGCGACGCGGCGACACGCCGTTGTGTCGGCTGCGCCGTGGACGCCGATTGTGGCGATGGCCGTCGATGCCGCGGTGAGGCCTGCGTGGAGTGCGCGGCCGACGGTGATTGTCCCGCCGGCCGCTACTGCCACCCGCAGGGCGCGTGTGTGGAGTGTGTGGCCGACGCCCAGTGCCCGGGCGGACGCTGCCGCGTCAACGAAGGGCGATGCGCCCCCTGTATCGAGGACGCCGACTGCCCCGGGGCGCACTGCGATGCCCTTCAAGGCTGCGTGGCGTGCGTCGTCGACGCCCATTGCCCCGGGGGACGCTGCCTTCCGGCCGAACGCCGATGTACGGAGTGCCTGGTGGACGCGGACTGCCCGGGGGGGCGCTGCGGACCCGACCAGACCTGTCGAGCGTGCCTCGGCCCCGAGGACTGCGACGGCGGGCTTCGGTGTGACCGCGACAACGACCGCTGCGTGCAGTGCGTCATCGATGACCACTGCGCCCCCGGGGTCTGTAACCAGGCGACGAACACGTGCATCGCGTGCCGCAACGACGGTGATTGCCCGGGCGAGCGATGTGACGTCGCCCGGAACCGGTGTGTGGAGTGCGTCAACTCCGCTCAGTGCGACGGGGATACACCCGTATGCGACCCCGCCCAGGGGCGTTGCGTCGCGTGTGCGAACGACAACGACTGCCCTGCGGGCAATGTGTGTGGCGCCGACAACCGGTGCGTCGGCTGCGAGAACGACGCGGACTGCCCGGCGGGTCGCCCCTTCTGCCAGGCCCTGATCCAGCTCTGCGTCCAGTGTCGCAACGACGGCGACTGTGCCGCGCCGAACGTTTGCAACGAAGCGACCGGTCGGTGCGTCCCCCCCGCCGACATCTGCGACCAGGACGCGGACTGCGGCGCGAATCGCGCCTGCGACGAGTTCTTTCAGCGTTGTTACACGTCCGACGCCTCATGCCGGTCTGATGCGGACTGCCGCCCCAGCCACACGTGCAACCGCCTCTTTGGTGTGTGTGAGGGCTGTGGGTTCCTGCCGCTGCCCTTCCTCGTCTGCGCCGACAACCAGGTATGTCTCCTGAACCTCTGCACACGCCCGTGAGACGATCGCTCGCCTCTCTGGTCCTGCTCGCCCTGGCGTGCGTCGCGTGTGACGACGCGACGACGCTCCGCGCGAGCTGCGTCGGCCCCTTGTGTCTCGCCCCGGACGCAAGCGCGAGGGCCGATCTCGGTCCGGTGGGCGACGCTTCGGTCCCCGGGTGTTCGCCCGCGGAGGAACGCTGCAACGGCGCCGACGACGACTGCGACGGCGTGGTCGACGAGTCTTTCCCGGAGCGCGGCCCGTGCGGGGTCGACCTCGGCGCTTGCCAGGCCGGCACCTCGCGGTGCGTCGACGGTGCGCTCCGATGTGAAGGTGAGGTCGTGCCCGGAGACGAGGTCTGCAACCTCGACGACGACGACTGCGATGGCATCGTGGACGAGTCGCCGACGGACCTCGGGGAGGTCTGCGGCGAGGCCACGGCGTGTGGTTCACCGGTCACGCGTTGCATGGCCGGTCAAGCCGTATGCGGCGATGCACCCGTCCCGTCGAATGAGGACTGCAACGGCCTCGACGACGACTGCGACGGCGCCACCGACGAGGCCCTGCCGGGTATCGGCGACGTGTGCGGGTCGAATGCCGGGGACTGCCGCCCGGGCGTGCGGGCCTGTGCGAACGGCCAATGGGTGTGCGAGGGCGAGGTGCCCGGCACCCCGGAGGTGTGCAACGGGCTCGACGACGACTGCAACGGCAATGTGGACGACGCGACCGTGGACGCGGCGGTGGCCTGTGGAGAGGGCACGCTGTGCCAGGGCGGCCTCACGGTCTGCATCGGGGGACTGCTCCGTTGTGAGGGCGCCGTGACCTCGGGCGACGAGCTCTGCGACGGCACCGACGAAGATTGCGACGGTCAGATCGACGAGTCCTTCCCCGAGCAGGGCGTGCCGTGCGGGGTCGACCTGGGCGCCTGCTCCGCGGGCGAGACGCGGTGCATCGGCGGGCAGCTGACCTGCTTCGGCCGTCTCGGTCCGGTGCCCGAGGCCTGCGACGGCGAAGACAATGACTGTGACGGCGCCACCGACGAGGCCGACGACCAGCACGACGGCGGGCCGTGCCCCGATCTGGGGGATCGCTGTGTCGAGAGCGCGCAGTGCGGACCGGGCGGGCGTTGCCTCGACGACTACGGCCAAAACTATTGCTCCACGGTGTGTGACGGACCGGAGGACTGCGGCGGCGGAACCTACTGCGGTCGAGTCGCGGGTCTCGAGGTCTGTCGCCGCGTCTATGCCCCGTGTGTGGCCGACGAGACCTGCGCCGCGGGCGAGCGCTGCATGCTCGTGCCCTCGCCGGATCCGGCGCGGTTCGGCGGCGAGTGCCGTCCCGCGCTCCCGGACGGCCTGCCCGTAGACGCACCGTGCGGCCCCGAGACCGGGCCGTGTGCCTCGAACCTCTGCCTGGCCGACGTCGAACGGTGCTCGGCCCTCTGCGCCTCGAGCGACGGCTGCGGCGAAGGGCTCGCGTGCATTCGCACCCCGTTCGTGTTGGGGAACCGTGAGCAGATCGAGGTCGGCCTGTGCCTCGGCGCGTGCACCGGCGACGCCGATTGTGATCCCGACGTCACCGGCTTCGTCTGCCTCTACGACGTCGCGGTCGGTGCCGAGGGCTTCCGCGGCCACTGCGACGTGCCGCGCGCGGGCGGACGCCCGGGAGACGCTTGCGACCTCGCCGCGGATCCGCCCCGCGGCTGTGTGCACGGCTACTGCCGACGGGACGCCCGCGGTCGCTACTGCACGCAGGGGTGCGAGACCGCGGACGACTGCCCCGAAGGATGGAACTGCGTGCCGTCCGACCTGCAGACCGCCGAGGGCGTCTTCACCCTCGGACTGTGCCA
>JBMOFP010000182.1:0-11786 GCA_049318805.1 Bradymonadia bacterium | reverse complement strand
CCGCTGCGAAGCCCGCCGCGCCCGCCGCTGCGAAGCCCGCCGCTGCGAAGCCCGCCGCGCCCGCCGCTGCGAAGCCCGCCGCGCCCGCCGCTGCGAAGCCCGCCGCTGCGAAGCCCGCTGCGAAGCCCTCCGCCCCGAAGGCGCCCACGAAGCCCGCTCCGACGGCCCAGGTCGCCACTGGCCCCAAGGCCCCGACGCCCACCTCGGCGCCGGCGCTCCCGGCCGGCACGCCCGCGCCCGAGTCGAAGTAAATCGACTTGAACTGAACGGCCGTTCAGGTGGATTGTCGTCGGGTGATCGCCCGACTCGACAATCCACCTGACCCCTGGTCCGGCACCTCGATCGACTGGATCGGCGAACCGCCGCCCGCGAAGCTCGAGGTCTATCTCGATGCCTCGCGGGAGATCCTGTCGACCAACGACAGCCCCGACATCCCCTTCCGGTTTGGGGTGAACCCCTACAGGGGCTGTTTCCATGGCTGCGCGTACTGTTACGCGCGCCCTTCGCACGAGTACCTGAGCTTCGGCTCCGGGACCGACTTCGAACGCCGAATCGTGGTCAAGACCGAGGCGGCGGTCCTGCTGCGAAAAGCCTTTGAGCGTCCCTCCTGGCGCGGCGATGTCATCGCGTTGAGCGGGAACACCGACTGCTACCAGCCGCTCGAAGCCAGCTTCAAGCTCACTCGGGCATGCCTCGAGGTCTGTCGGGACTATTCGAATCCGGTCGGTGTCATCACGAAGTCTCCGCTCATCGAGCGCGACATCGACCTGCTTTCGGCGTTGGCGCGTCAGGGGGCGGTTCGCGTGACGGTGAGTGTCCCCTTTGCGCGGACGGACCACGCTCGAGCCATCGAACCCTACGTGCCGCCGCCCGCCCGGCGCATCGAGGCCATCCGTCGACTCGCCGATGCGGGCATTCCGGTCGGGGTGAACGTGGCTCCGGTCATCCCCGGCCTCAACGACGCGGAGCTCCCCGAGGTCATGGAGCGTGCGCGAGAAGCCGGCGCCACCCACGCGGCCTACATCCTGCTCCGGCTGCCGGGGCCCGTCGCCGGCATCTTCGAGAAGCGTCTGCGCGAGGCGTTGCCGCTCAGGGCGGAACGTGTGCTGTCGCGACTGCGGGACGTCCGCGGGGGCGCGCTCAACGATCCGCGCTTCGGGTCACGGATGAAGGGGGAGGGGGCCTACGCGGAGTCCATTCGAATCCTCTTCGAGCGCACGGCGCGTCGACTCGGCTACGAGGTGCGCAAGGTCGAAGCGCCGGGCACGCCGGGCGCACCGTCGCCGTTCCGGCGACCCAGCGCGGGGTCCGAAGAGCACGGGGCGCAGCTGCGGCTTTTTTGAGAGGGTCGACCCGACAGGCGATTTTCGGCGGGCCGATAGATCGACGAAGAACACCGTGCGTTCATCGAGTCATGAAGCCGAAGCACTCCCCGTTCTTCCTCCTCGCCGCGCTGGCCCTGGTCCTCCCCACGCTCGCCGAGGCACGCTCTCCCCGCCTCGCCAGCAGCGCCGGCGGCATCACCCTGAGCCTCGAGGCGCCCTCCGGCGCCGTGCTGCCGACCTGGCAGCACGGCGGTCGAACCTGGGTCCTCGGCAGCGAGGGCGACGCCTACCGGGTCCGCATCTCGAACTCGACCGCCGAACGGGTCGAGGTCGTCCTCACCGTGGACGGCCGCGATGCGGTCTCGGGTGACCCGGGGGACTACGTGCGTCAACGCGGCTACCTCGTCGGACCCTACGCCACGTTGGTCGTGGACGGCTTTCGCCAGAGCCTCGATGCCGTCGCCACGTTTCGTTTCACCGGCAAGCAGGACAGCTACGGCGCCCGGCGAGGTACCCCCGAGAACGTCGGCGTCATCGGTCTGGCGGTCTTCCGGGAGAAGCGCCGCCCCGTCGTGGTCGCCCCGTCCTGGCCTCAGCCGGCCCCCGGCACCTGGCCTCAGCCGCGTCCGACGCCCCAGGATCCCTGGGGTGGGGCGGACTCGGGTGGCGGCCTCGGCACACGCGGTGACTTCGAGATCGGCAAGGCGGGCTCGCCCGCCCCGGCCCCGACCCGCGCAGGCCCCGCGAGCGACCGCGCCTCTTCCTCGGCCGACGAGAGCGGCGCCTACGCCGAAGAGGCCCGCGCGAAGAAGTCGACTCCGAGCGAGGCTCGCCGTGAGGCCCCGCGCCAGAACCTCGGCACTCAGTACGGCGAGTCACGCCACAGCCCGGTCGTCGAGACCGCCTTCGAGCGAGACCGCCCCGGCGTCCCGGACCGCGTGCTCGGCCTGTTCTACGATGATGCGCGCGGCCTCACGGCCAGAGGCATCGAGGTGTACCCGCGCCGCGCCGAGGGGCCCCAGCCCTTCCCGGTGAACCGCCGCTTCGCTCCGCCCCCTCCTTGACGCCGGCCCGCTTGCCCAGAGCCCGCCGGTACCGCATGCTCAGCGCACGCCAAACTGAGGGGCCACCTCGAAGGAGGACCCCGCCCGGGCCAGGAGGGTCTGGGTCGACCTCGGACGCCCGGAGACCGGGAGGACCGGAGCCGGCGGCGAAGGCGGGCTCGTCGCGTCGCAGCATGTCGGCGTGTGGACCGGGGTCGAATTGGAAGAGATCCTCGCAAAGTTCCCCATCGGCGCCGTGCTCGACGTCCGACGGGCCAGCTCGGGGCTGATGCACGGCACGTGGCTCGTCCAAGCGGCGGCGGGCGCCTTCGTGCTGCAGCGCTTGCACCACAAGCTCGCGACCCACGAGATCCTCCGAGACTACGTGGCGGTGACCGAGCACCTCGCGGCGAAGGGCGTCCCGACGCCTCGCCTCGTGCGCACGGTCGCCGGTGAGCTGGTCGCCCACGAAGGCGAACGTTGGTGGCGGCTCGCGACCTTCGTGCCGGGGGAGACCCGCGACCGGGTCGAGCACCCCCAGCAGGCCGAGGAGGGCGCCCGGGTCCTCGCGGACTTCCACCGCGCCATGGCCGACATCCCGCATACCTTCGAGAGCCAGCACCCGCTGCACGACACCGAGGGTCACCTGCGCCGCTTGCGCGAGGCCCGCGCGCGCCCCGAGCACGCGGAGTTCCTGGCCGCCATTCGCGACGAGGTCGAAGAGGTCGAGGCGCAGCTTGCGGCCACGGTGCTGCCGGCCGGCCTGCCCCGCCGTGTCGTGCATGGTGATCCCAAGATCAGCAACGTCCTCTTCGAGGGCGACCGCGCGGTCGCGCTGCTCGACCTCGACACGTGCACACGGCACAGCGTGCTCGTCGATCTGGGAGACGCCGTGCGCTCCTGGTGTCGAGACGGGGGCGAGGATGAACGCCAGAGATTCCACCTCGACCGCTTCGACGCGATCCTCCGAGGCTACGCCGCGGTGGGTCCACCGCTCGAAAGCGCGGAGCGCGCGCACCTGGGCCGAGCCGGCCGCATGATCACGCTCGAGCTCGCGTCCCGGTTCCTCCGCGACGCCCTCGAGGACGAGTATTTCGCGTGGGACGAGACCCGGTATGCCGACCGGCGGGCCCACAACCGCGCCCGAGGGCGCGCCATGCTCTACCTCGCACAGGACATGGCCGCCCGACAGACCGAGGTCGACGCGCTGGTCACGCGGTACTTCGGCGCGCCCTGACGCGCCGTCGAATACGGAGAGGGGGGTGACGTGATGGCGACAGCGATTTCGCGAGACGAGGCTCTGCGGAGCCGGGCGCGGGCGTGGCTCGAGGTCGATCCGGACCCCGAAACGCGCGCCGCCGCGCTCGCGCTGCTCGAGGCCGACGACCCGGCGGCGCTGCGGGAGCACTTCGGCGCGCGGCTCGCCTTCGGCACGGCCGGCATGCGCGGGGCGCTCGGGCCCGGTCCGAACCGGATGAACCGCGCGCTCGTCCGACGTGTCTCCGCGGGCCTCGCCGACTACCTCTGCGCGCAGAGCGTCGACCTCGACGCGGACCGTCGGCGCGGCGTCGTGGTCGGCTACGACGGTCGGGTGGGTTCGCGCGCGTTCGCCGAGGACACGGCCGGCGTGCTCGCGGCCCGGGGCTTCGTGGCGCACCTCTCGCCCACACTCTGCTCCACGCCCGTTTTGGCCTTCGCCGTGCACCACCTCGGCGCGGTCGCGGGGGTCATGGTCACGGCGAGTCACAACCCGCCCGGAGACAACGGCTACAAGGTCTACTGGCGAAACGCCGCACAGATCATCCCGCCCCACGACGCGGGCATCGCCGCCGCCATCGACCAGGTCGAGTCTGCCGAGGGCACCCCCGAGGCGCTCTCCCTCGAAGCGGCCCTGGCCGCCGGTCGACTTCAGACCTTGCCGGACGCCGTCGAAGCGGCGTGGCGAAGCGCCGTCCTCGCTCAGCGTGTGCACCCGGCCCCCGGCGCCCGCGTGCGGTTCGTCTACACCGCGATGCACGGCGTCGGCTACGCCCCGCTGGGCCGCCTCCTGGCCGCCGCCGGCCATGACGACCTCCACCCGGTCGTCGAGCAGGTCGAGCCGGACGGCCGCTTCCCGACGGTCGCCTTTCCGAACCCCGAGGAGCCCGGCGCGCTCGACCTGGCCTACGCCCGCGCGCGCGCGGTCGATGCCGACGTCGTCATCGCCAACGATCCGGACGCCGACCGACTGGCCGTGGCGATCCCTGACCGTGCGGGCCAATGGCGCGCCCTGACCGGCAACCAGGTCGGGGTCCTGCTCGCGTGCGACCTCCTCGCCCATGGGCCTCAGGACACACATCGGCTCGTGGCCACGACCATCGTCTCGTCGGTTCTGCTCGCGCGGATCGCCCAAACGCTCGGCGTCGGCTATGCAGAGACCCTCACGGGGTTCAAGTGGATCGCGAACCGGGCGCTGGCCCACGAGGCGGACGGCGGTCGTTTTGTGATGGGCTACGAGGAGGCGCTGGGCTACAGCGTGGGGCCCGTCGTCCGCGACAAGGACGGCCTCTCCGCCGCGCTGATCTTGCTCGACCTCGTCGCCTTCGAGAAGGCGCGGGGCCGCACGCTCAACGACACCCTCGACGACCTCGCCCGTCGCTTCGGCGTCTCCGTGACGGCGCAGCACAGCGTCGTCCTCCCGGGGACCGAGGGCGCGGCGCAGATCGCGGCCCTCATGTCGCGACTCCGCGCGACGCCCCTGGGGTCGCTCGGCGGCGTCGAGATCACCCACACGCGTGATCTGGCGCGTCCGGAGTCGCCGGCGTTGCCCACGGCGGACGTGCTCACCTACGACCTGGCCGACGGCAGCCGCATCCTCGCGCGACCGTCTGGGACCGAGCCCAAGATCAAGTTCTACTTCGAGGTCCTCGAGACCACAGCCGAGGGTGAGGCGCTCGAGACGGCGCGACACCGCGCCGACCTGCGGCTCGAGACGCTGCGGACCGCGTTCCTCGAGCACCTGCATGGGGGGAGTCACACATGAATCGCTGGGCATCGTGGTCTACGGCGCTGGTCGCGGCGCTGCTTTTGGTCGCCTGTGACGACGCGACGGGCTCTCTCGAAGAGGCGGCTTACCCCGACGACGCGGCGGTCGCCGCGGGCGGGTCCGGAGAGCCCGGCGGCGCGGGCGGCGAGGGCCCGGGCCCGGGACCCGGCGCCGCCCCCTGCGAGGTCGGCGAGCAGCGCTGCACGGACGGCAAGCTGCGGGTCTGCCGCGAGGACGAAGACGGCCTCTACTGGCTGGTCGAAGCCTGCCCCGAGGGCACCTTCTGTATCGACGCCGCGTGTGAGGCACGCGCCTGCGACCCCGGCGCACGGAGCTGCGTCGAGGGTGGGGTCGCGCTGTGCGACGCCGACGGCACGGGCTACGGCGACGTGACCGCGTGCCCCGACGACACCGGCTGCGTCGAGGGGGTCTGCCTCGGTCGCACGTGCGCGCCGGGCGAGACCGCCTGCGCCGAGAAGACCCTGCTCGTGTGCAACGAGGCGGGCCTGGGCTGGGACCGAACGCCCTGCGCCGCGGGCGAACGGTGTGTGGACGGCCAGTGCGAAGCCGGGATTCCGGGCAGCGGCTCGTGCCCCCCCGGCGAGGTCCTGTGCGGCGCCGCCGGCGTCTTCGCGTGCAACGAGACCGGCGATGGCTGGACCGAGACCCCCTGCGCGGAGCGTGAGGCGTGCTTCGAGGGGCGGTGCGTCGCCTGCGTGCGCGACGCGAACTGCGGCGAGGCGCAGGTGTGCGTCGATGGCGCGTGCGCCCCGGCGCCGCTGGAGCCGGTGCGGCTGACCACCGAACGCCTGCCCGTGGGGCAGGTCGGTGTGGAGTACTCGGCCGACCTCGAGGCCGAGGGCGGAACGCCCCCCTACCGATTCTCCGTGGAAGCGGGCCCGCTGCCTCCCGGGCTGGTCCTCGAGCCCGACGGGCACCTCTCGGGCGCCCCGGAGACCGACGGGGCGTGGCCCTTGACGCTGCGGGTCACGGACGCGGCGGACCAGGAGGACAGCCAACGCCTGCGCATCGAGGTCGTGCCCGAGGGGGCGGCCCTGCGCATCGTCACCGAGAGCCCGCTCCCCGGCGTCGAGGAGGGCAACGCCTACGAGACGAGCTTCGAGGCCGTCGGCGGCACGGCCCCTTACGGCTTCTTCCTCATCGACGGCGCGCTGCCGCAAGGGCTCGCGCTCGAGGCCGGCGGCCGCCTCGCCGGCACCCCCACGGAGATCGGCACCTTCCGATTCACCTTGCGCGCCGTCGACGCGAGCACACCGCCCGCCTTCACGGAGAAGGCCTTCGAGCTCACGGTCTCCGTGGCGCCCCTCGAGATCTACGGCGAGCAGGAGCTCAACCTCTTCGTCGCGAAGCTCATCACCTTGCCGACACTGACGATCATCCCGAACATCCCCTTGCCCTACGACACGAACCTGCTCGCCCGGGGCGGTCAGCGGCCCTACACCTTCACCGAAGAGGACCTACCGGACTTCGTCGCCGGGTTCATCCCCAACAGCGGCATCCCGGACGGGCTCGTGCTCGACGAAGACGGTCGTCTCCAAGGGAGCGTCGCCGACGCGAGCCAGGTCATCGACGTGACGATCCCGTTCACGATGATTCGTCTCACGGGCTTCTTTTTCGCCGTGCGCGTCACCGACAGCCAGAACCCGGCCCAGACCGCGGACGCGCTGTTCGTGCTCCCGACCCTGCCTCTGGGTGGTTGAGAGGGTCGACCGAAACTGTCCGCCAGCTGCGCGAACCGCCCTTCGGGCTACCCTTCGTCGCCTCGAGACGCTCCTCGGGATATCCCGTCGACCTGCGTCGCGGGGCCCCCGTCGAGTGGGCCAAGCCCGCCTGTACCCCAGGTACAGCCACCACCGGTTGTGCACCCCCGCTCCTTGGTCGGCCGGGCACATCGGTCCGCTCGCTTGGTGTCCAATTCCGGACGACCCTCTGAGCGCGGGCCTTCGCCCGGCGCCGAAAAAAACCGCGCGAAATCTTCGGGGGGCGAAATACCCCGCCGGATCGGGGCAGTTGAAGCTCCATGAGAGGTCCGAAAGGGCCTCGGACCACCACCCCTCCCGGACTGTGACCTCCCCCCCCTCGGGTTACTTCCGTTCGGTGGTCCCCCGGGTCCGGTCGACGCCGATGTGTGTCGCGCCGGACCCGGGTCCCTTGTCCCCCTGACCCCCGACGCTCTCCGCGTCGCGATACCCCTCTGTTTTCGGGGCCCGGATCCACCCCCGCCCCCCCGCCCCCCGCACGGGTCCGGGCCCCGAAATCCTCTTCTCCGCGCGCTGCACGTTTTGCTTTCGTTTCGTGCGCAATCGGGGCAGACAGACGGCATGGTCAGCTTCCGTGCATTTCCCGCCTGGCGGCCCCCGGCGGCCCTCGCGTCCCGGGTCGCCGCCGTGCCCTACGATGTCGTCGACCGCGATGAAGCGCGTCAGCTCGCGGCCGGTGAGCCCCTGAGCCTGCTGCACGTGACGCGGCCCGACATCGACCTGCCCGATGACGTCTCGCCCCATGCGGACGTGGCCTATACCCAGGCCCTGAGCGCCCTCGACGCGCTCGTCGCCGCGGGCGGCCTCCAGGTCGACCCGCAGGCGGGCTTCTACGCCTACGCGCAACACCGCGAAGGGCGCCGCCAACTCGGGCTCGTCGGCCTCGCGAGCGCGGACGAATACTGGGCCGGCCGCGTGAAGCGCCACGAGCTGACGCGGGCCGACAAGGAAGAGGACCGCCTGCGTCACGTCAGCACGCTCGGCGCGCACATGGGGCCGGTCTTTCTCACCTACCGCGCGCAAGCGGAGATCGACGCTCTCCTCGAGCAGGCCACGCAGGGCGCGCCCGAGGTCGACTACGTCGCGCCGGACGGCGTTCGGCACCAGGTCTGGCCCCTCTTCGACGCGGCGCTCCAGCAGACCCTGACGACGCTCTTCGAAGGCGTCGACGCGTTCTACATCGCCGATGGCCATCACCGCGCCGCCGCGGCCGCGCGGGTCGGACGCGACGCCCCGGAGGGCAGCACGGCGCGCCACTTCCTGGCGTGCGCGTTCCCCCACGACCAGCTCCGCATCCTGCCGTACTTCCGGCTGGTCAAGGACCTGGGCGCGCGCTCGCCCGACGAACTGCTCGCGGCCCTCGAGGTCGATTGGCAGGTGACGCCCATCGCCGCCGCCGCGGACGCGCCGGCCCGACACGTCTTCACGATGGGCCTTCGAGACGGACGCTGGTTCGAGCTCCGACCGAAAGCGCCCATCGATGAAACGGACCCCGTCGCTCGGCTGGACGTCTCGCTCTTGCAGGACCGACTGCTGGCCCCCCTGCTCGCCATCGCCGATCCCCGCCGGGACCAACGCATCGACTTCGTCGGTGGGGTTCGGGGCGTCTCCGAGCTCACGCGGCGGCTCGGCGTGGACGCGGCCGTCGTCTTCGCGCTCTACCCGACCTCGCTCGAGGACCTGATGGCCATCTCGGACGCGGACGCCATCATGCCGCCGAAGTCGACCTGGTTCGAACCGAAGCTGCGCTCCGGGCTGGTCATTTCGCGCTTCCGCTGACCGGCGCGCCGCCGCCCCGCTGGGCCTCGACGATGCGCTGCAGCTCCTCGAGCGAGCGGCCCCCGACGAACTTCGCGCCATTGACGAAGAAGGTCGGCGTGCCCTCCAGGCCCACCCGGACGCCCTCGGCAATGTCCGCGGTGATCCGCGTCGCGGTCGCGGGATCGGCCATACACGTGTCGTAGGCGGCCAGGTCGAGCAAGACGGCCTCGGCGTGACCGCGAAGGTCCGAGGGGGTCAGCTGCCCCTGGTTCGAGAAGAGCCGGTCGTGAAACGGCCAGAAGCGACCTTGCGCCTGCGCGCACACCGACGCACGCGCCGCACCGCAGGCGAACTCGTGGAACTTGCGCTCGATCTGGTCGTTGCAGGCGTTGTCCATGGGGAAGTGGCGGAACACGACGCGGACGTCGGTCCGTTGCGCCGCGAAGGTCTCGAGTGTCTCGGCGAAGCGCTGGCAGAACGGACACTGGAAGTCGCTGAACTCGACGATGGTGATGGGGGCGTCCGCCGGGCCCTTGGACGCCGCGCCGTCGGTGACGAGTGCGACGGGTGCGCCCTCGGGCTGGGTCGGATCGGCCTGCGCCCCAGCGCGGGCGCGGGCCATCGCATGGCTCTGCTGGGCGTACACCCCTTGAAAGGCGAGGCCCCCGAGCGCCACGAGCACGACAAAAACGACGCCCTCGAAGCGGCGCCACACGCCGGGCAAGCGCCGGAGCAGGGCGCGGGCGCCGTCGGGCGCGCCCCAGAGGGCCAGCGCGAGCAGCCCGACGTTCACGCCGTAGAGCGCGATGCAGTAGGGACAGACCTTGCCCAGCGCGAAGACCGAGACCCCGAGCAGAAAGAGCGAGTAGGCGACGGCCCCGAATCCCGCGACGGCGAAGACCTCGGGCACCGCCGGGAAAGCCCGCGCATTGAATCGATGCAGGGGCAGCAAGACGAGGAGCGCGGCGTAGAACCCCGCGCCGATCACCGCGATGGGCAGCCCCGCGATCTCACTGAACGCGCTCCGGGACGCGGCGTCGCAAGAGAAGCCGGCGAGGGCCGCGCACAGCCCGCTGTCGCCGCCGCCTCCGAAGTGCGAGCGCGCGTGGACGCCGATGAGCTCCAGGGAGACGTAGAGTCCCAGACCGGCGAGCAAGATCCCGAGAGCGAAAACGATACGCTGCACTGCGGTCTCTCCAGGGTCTCAGCGACGATGGACCCTCACAGGGATGCGCGCGGACCCGACGACGGTCGCGCGCCGACCCAGGATTTTGACGGGGGCGAGCGAGCGACACGCCCGATCGAGGCAGGCGTCCGCGCCTGAGACCCAGGGCAACGGCGCGTTGGGCCCGCCGGCCGGGCGGCTCGACAGGCTGAGGTGAAGATGGTGGTGGTGAAAGTAGTACCACCCACGGCCCTGGTCCTGGACCTCGTAGGCCAGGGCGGGGCCGTCGCGATCGCACGCCGAGGTCGCGAGCCAGCCCTCGGCGCAGAGCTGCGCGATGGCGTCGGTCACGAGAGGGCCCACGCGGCCGTCGACGCCGATCACCCGTACCTGCGGCGACGCATGCAACAGGCCGATGAAGAGCGCCGTGCGCCACACGTCGAGATTCTCGGGCTCTCCGATGCAGTGGTACTGGTCCTCGCCGCCCCGGATGTGATTGCAGATGGGTCGGAGCTGATTGTTTCTCTGCCCCACCTGATAGTAGGCGATGTCCATGTCATGGCCGTCGACGTGGGTGCCTTCAGGGTGTCCGGGCTGACCGATGGAAGTGCCCGGGATCGCGCCGTCCTCCTCGCTCATGTCGCCCAGACCGAGCGGGGGTCCGACGCCGAAGTTCCAGTCCTCGGTGAGGCACTCGACGGCCGCCGTCGCGTACTGAACGAGCTGTCGCACGTCCACGCGAGCCCAGCTTCGGTAGGCCTCGTGATTGCAGAAGTAGCCGGGGCCCTCGCGGGGCTCGAAGGCCACCACCGCGCCGCACTGCCGTTCGGTGCCCTCACACTCAGCCGCGGGGAGCCCGTTGCAGCGCGGCGCGGGTCCGGGCGGGGTCGCCCCGAGATCGGCCCGGCAAACGCCGTCGTCCCCGCAGACGGCGCCGGCCCCGCAGGAGTTCGGGGTGCACGGGGGCTCACCGCAGAGCCCGTCGTCGCGACAGACCTCGCCGCCTTCACAGCCCGTCGCCTCGCAGGAAGGCAGGCAGGCGCCGACGGCCTGGCAGGTGTACCCCGCGCGGCAGTCGTTCCGGTCCCCGCAGGTCGCGAGGCAGGCGGTGTCGTCCCCGATGTCGTAGCACTCGGCGCCGGCGGGGCACGGGGCGTTCGCCGAGCACCCGAGTCGAATGCAGTAGCCGCCCGCGAAGCCCGTGGGGCCGTCGGCGCCCTCCTCGCGGACACAGGCGCCGTCGGCCCCGCAGTCCGCGTCCGCGGCGCACGGGCCGCCGATCTCGCCCTCGCCCGCGACGGCGCCGCCCCCCGTCCAGCAGGTCGAGTCCGCGTCACAGATGTAACCCGCCGCGCCGCGGCACTCGCCCGTGTCTTCGCAGTTCTGGAGGCAGCGCATCACGCCCTCACCGAGCTGCCAGCAGCTCCCGCCGTCGGGGCAATCGACGTCGGCGCAGTCGAACGTGCAGTACCCGCCGGGCAGGTCGTCGATGCAGAGCCCGCCCTCACCGCAGTCCGCGTCGACCCGACACGCCGCGCCGAGTCGGCCTGATGCGGGGCCAGGTCCGGGGTTACCGCCCGCGCCGGGGTCACCGCCCGCGCCGGGATCACCGCCCGCACCGGGATCGCCGCCCGCGACAGGGTCACCGCCCGCGCCGGGGTCACCGCCCGAGACGGGGTCACCGCC
>JBMOFP010000181.1:0-11812 GCA_049318805.1 Bradymonadia bacterium | reverse complement strand
CTTCGCCCTCGCCACCGCGCTCCGGGGGGGCCGGGCGCTCTTCGCCCTCGTCGCCCTCACCGCGCTCACGGTGGGCCGGGCGATCCGGGCAATCGTCGCCCTCCTCGCCCTCGCCGCCGCGTTCCCGGGGCGCAGGACGCTCCTCGCCCTCGGGCGGCGGGCCACACTCGGCCTCGACACACGCTCGACCCGCCTCGTTGGCCGCCTGGTGGCACGCCTCGCGCTCGCCCCCGGCCTCGGCGCAGGCCGCGCCGGCTTCGTGAGCGGCCTCACGGCACCCCTCGAAGACCTCGCGGGCGCAGGCCGGCTCGCCGCGCTCGCCGCGCTCCTCGCCCTCGGGCGGCGGGCCACACTCGGCCTCGACACACGCCCGACCCGCCTCGTTGGCCGCCTGGTGGCACGCCTCGCGCTCGCCCCCGGCCTCGGCGCAGGCCGCGCCGGCTTCGTGAGCGGCCTCACGGCATCCCTCGAAGACCTCGCGGGCGCAGGGCGGGGCTTCGCGCTCGGGGCGGTCGGCATCGCCGGCCTCACCGCCGGCCCGGCCGGCCTCGCGCTCCCGGGCTCCGGCGCCCAGCGCCGAGCTCGACGACGAGGGGTCGCTCGAGTCCTCTGCGCCCTCACAGCCGAAGAGGCCAAAGGCCGCCGCCAGGGGCAGCACCGCGAGCGTCGTTCCGATTCGAGACTTCTTGTTCATTCTGTCCATCCCTCTGGGTTGAGTCCGTTGCCACCGAAGCACGGAAACCCCTAGAGCATGGACCGTGCCGCATGCATTCATGCGGCCCTGCGACGTTGGGCGCCTCAGGCGCTTGTCAGCACGGGGCCATCGCCCGCACGACACTGTCAACGCGCATTGTCACCGTCCGTCGCCCGCCTTTCAGAAGCAGCCGTACCCGAAGGTGGTCTCGGCCTCCACGCGACCGTCGGGGCCGATGATCCGGGTCAGCAGGCGATTCCCCGCGATGTCGTAGACATGCTCTCGACGCTCGAGCAGCGCACCATCGCTGGGATCGACCTCCGTTTCGCGCGCCGTGAGGCCCTGGGCGTCGTACTCGAGGGCGAAGAGCGCGTCTGCCTCACCGTCCCCGTTCGAGTCTTCGCGGATTTGAACGGGGCCTTCGTTCTCGGGGGCGTCTTCGTCGAAGATGCGGGTGCGCAGGCTCACCAGCGCCCCGCCGGCGTCCTCGACCCGTCGCGTCCGCTCTCGGCCGAGCGCGTCGTGCTCGATGAACGTGCGCTCATCGACCGCGCCGTCTCCACCGCGGTCGACGCTCGCCTCGATCACCGCCCCGACGGTGTTCAGCTTCTGGACCTCCCGCTCGAAGCTGTCTCCGCCCGAGAACCGCTCGTAGATGAGCGTGTCCGTCGTCCGACCCATCAGCCACTCCGAGACCTCGGCCGTCCCATCGGCGCCGAGGTCCCGCTCCCGGCTTCGCAGAATGCCCCCCGTCTCCCAGGCGAGCGACTCGCGAACCTCGGCCTGCCCATCCCCGTTCCGGTCGATCTCGATGGAGGTCACACGCCCGTCGGCATCGTAGGCCGTGCGGGTCTGGTGCCCGGGTCCCGTCTCCCCCGGGCGCCCGAACCGCTCGAGGCAGGGTCCGACGAAGCGCTCGACCGAGGGCGCCTCGGGGCTCACCGGCGAGGACTCGCCGCCCCCTTCGTCGAGGAAATCCTGGGGCTGGAGCTGGTCACAGCCCGCGCTGACCGTGGAGACCATCAGGAGCGTGAAACCAGCGAAAAGGCGTCCGTTCTTCATTGTGTCCTCTGCTTTCTTCAGGGTTGTCGTCTCGAAATAAAAGAACGGATTGAAAATGCGATGGCATCACAGGTGGGGCATCGCTTGACCCGGGTCATCGGGTCTGCGACGACTCAAGCGTGTTCGATGCCCCGAAAACCTGGCGCCTCGAGGCGGCCTACTTCGAAGGCCAAATCGATCTGAAGGCCTTTCGGCAGCGCGCCGCCCAGTACCCCGTGCTCGCGACGGACCCGTTGATCATCGAGGTCGTCCGCGGTGAGGTCGTCGTCGTCACGAAGTTCGGCGCCGTGGTCTTCTGGGATACGAGCCCCAAGACCCGCGACGACCTGCTGGCCGAGGTCGCGGCGCTGCCAGCGGCGTCGCGGCGCGACGAGCGTGTGGGCGACACACTTCGGGTTCAGGTCGGGCTCGACCCCGGTCGCGAGCCCGACTTCAACGACGTGCACGTGCGCGACCTCACCCTGGAGAAGGTGAAGGTCATCTCGCTCGCCTTCGGGCAGTCCGTCGCCCTCGACCACTTCGAGCACGCCGTGGACGCGGTCATGCGCAGCCTGGAGCCTCGGATCAACGCGCTGCACCGCCGAGGCGCGCTGGTGGGCTCAGAGCGCGAGGTCCTGCGGGCGGTCGGCTTCGCGCTCGAGGTCCGAGCGCAGGTGCTCGCGAACCTCACACTCTTCGATCGCCCCCCCGAAGCGTGGGAGAGCGAAGCGATCGAGCGCCTCGACAATCTGCTCTACGACCACTTCGACCTGGAGGAGCGCGTCAGCGCGATCACGCAGAAGCTCGCGTTCCTCAATGACCTCAACGACACCTTTCTCGAGGTGCTCAATCATCGGAAGTCCGTGCGACTCGAATGGATTGTCGTGATTCTCATTCTCGTCGAGGTCGTCATGGGCCTCACTGGAGGACGACACTGATGCCCAGCGAGACTACGGATACCTCGGGAATGGCCCCCTCTCGAAACGTGCTGGGCGGGGAGCTCTCGCCCTGTTCGGACCGCCCGCTCACCGGCTTCTTTCGCAACGGCTGCTGCGACACCGGGCCCGAGGACCGGGGCTCACACACGGTCTGCGCGGAGATGACCGAGGAGTTCCTCGCCTACAGCCAAGCGGCGGGGAACGATCTGTCGACGCCCCTGCCCGAGTTCGGCTTCCCGGGTCTGAAACCCGGCGACCGCTGGTGCCTGTGCGCCAGTCGCTGGCTCCAGGCCTACAAGAATGGGCAGGCGCCCGGGGTGTTCCTCGCCGCCACGCACCTGCGCGCGCTCGAAATCGTGCCCCTCGACGCGCTGAAGCGTCACGCCCTGGACCTGGTCTGACAGGTCGCCGGGGCGCGGCCTCGACTCAGCGACCCGCCGGTTCGAACTGGTTCGTCCGCACGCCGCTGACACCGAAGATCTCGTGTGTGTCGGTGCCGCGGTCGACCTTCGCCTTCACCACGTAGTCGTTCATCGAGCCGATGATCCGGTCCCACGTGTAGTACCGGTCGCCCTCGACGCCCCCGGTCTCGGCGCCGCGCAACACGTTCGTCAGCAGGATGCGGGCGACCGCCGGCATGTTGTGGAACCAGCCCATCTGGGTGTCGTTGACGACATCGGCGCGCAGCCAGCCCTGGGGGTCGGATTCGGTCTGGTTGTGCAGAAAGACCTGCTTTGTGTAGTACTCGTAGCTCCAGCAGGAGCTCATCAGGAAGATCTGGTAACGACCGGGGTAGATGCTGGGGTCGTTCAGCACGCTCAAGCTGCCGTAGAACGAGTGCCCGTTGTAGATCACGATCTCGTTCTGGGACACGAGCTGCTTGAACAGGCCGTTCTCGTCACTCTTCAGGTCCTTGAGAATCTCGGGCCCGATGACGGTGATGGTCTCCGTGAGGCTGCGCACCTTCTTCCGGTAGATCGGGAGCGTCTCGCCCCGCGCCTTCTTGAAACCGCGCGCCTGCAGGTCGCGGACGAGCTGGTCCCGACCGGCCGTGCCCCAGTCCCAGTCGCCGGGCTTCCAGTCGTGTTCGGCGGCGCCGAAAAAGACGACGGCGTCGATCCTCCCGTCGGCCACGAGCTGGTCGTACTCGGGGTACACGTTCTTCTGGGGCGCGAGGTCGCGCAGCACGAGGCGCGCGCCGACCCGCTGAATGCCGGCCGCGGTCATGGCGGCGTCGCAGCCCTCTTTGTCGGGGGCGTAGTAGTAGAAGTAGTTGTACTCCGAGGACTCCGTCGCCTCGTCGGTCTGGCACGCCTTGCCCACGGCCGAGGCCATCAGGTCGGGGCGGTCGGGCAGGATGGCGGCGTACTGGTCCTCGAGGACCTTCGCCAGCGAGGTGCCGGCCTTCTGGAGCTCGTCGTGAGAGACGATGGACTCGAGGGTCGTCCGGTAAACGACACGCAGGTCGCCGCTCTCCTCGAGCTCCGCGGAGACGATCTCGGCGTCGCTGCCCGACAGGTTCATGTGCAGCGCCGAAGCGTTGATCTCGTTCTTGGCGAACTTGACCTGGGGATCGAGGATCGCCTGCACCGCGTAGCCCGTGCTCTCGAGCAGGTCCTGCCGGTAGGTCTCGCGCTCCTCCGGGGTCTTCGCCCGCAGGTCGATCCGCATCTCGGACTCGAAGACGCCCTCGAGCTCCACGGCCAGGTTGCTCAGGTAGCCGGTGTCGGTCTTGCCACCCGGGCTCGCGGGCACGAGGTCCTGCTCCTCGGGCGGGGTGACGTCGTCGACCGCGCTGGAGGTGCCCGTGGGGTCACTGGCGCACCCGGTGGCGAGGCACGACATCGCCAGCCCGGCGAAGAGGAGAGAAGAGGCGTTCAGGGTCACGAGGAAGCTGCGCATGCCGGATCTCCGCATGGTTTCAGGGGTCGCGGCCGCCCTCAGCACGGTCCGTGCCAAGGCGATCGGTCCCTCCAGTGGCCAGGGTGACCTCGACCGAACCGACGCCCGGCGGTCGGCGCTGTGATTGTTCGCGCGGGGGCGCGCCTTGAGCCATCATGCCGCCCATGGTGGGCCGGCCCGAATCTCCCGCGTCCGATGAGCGCCCTGCGCTGCTGTTCCTGACGCAGCGGCTGCCCTTCCCGCCCAACAAGGGCGAGAAGATCCGTTACCACCACGTGCTGCGCCACCTCTCGAGCCGGTGGCGTGTGTACCTGGGCTGCTTCGTGGACGACGCCGAGGACTGGGGCCACACCGAGGCGGTGCGGGCCCTGGTGACGGACCTGCGCGCCGTGGGGCTCGACCCGCGAAGCGCGAAGATCCGGTGCACACGGGGCGCCCTGACGGGCCGTCCGTTCTCCGTGGAGTACTTCGCGAGCGCGGGCCTGCAGTCCTGGGTCGACCACGTGCTCGAAAACGTTCGACCCCAGATCGCGCTCATCGGCTCCTCGAGCATGGGGCAGTACGTGCTCAACGCACGCGGCCCCCGCCCGCCCCGGGTCGTGACGGACTTCGTGGACGTCGACTCCGAGAAGTGGCGCGCCTACGCGCAGGCGACCCGCGGGCCGATGAAGCTGGTCTACGCCCGGGAGCGGCGCGCGCTGTTGGCCTGGGACCGCAAGCTCGGCGCGGCGAGCGCGGCGGGGGTCTTCGTGACCCAGGCCGAGGTGGACCTCTTCGCGCGCATCGCGCCGGAGCTCGCGCCGAAGCTCCACGCGGTCGAGAACGGGGTCGACGCCGCGACCTTCGCGCCGGAGAACAGCGGCGCGACACCCTACGCCGGTCTGGGCGGTGCGCCGGTCTTCACGTTCACCGGTCATATGGACTACCGGCCCAACGTGGACGCCGTCGTGCACTTCGCCCATGAGGTCCTCCCGCGCATTCGCAGGTCGGTGCCCGAGGCGCGTTTCTGTGTGGTCGGCGCAAACCCGGTGGCCGAGGTCACGGCGCTCGGGGCGCTCTCCGGGGTGCAGGTGACCGGGCGGGTCCCGGACGTGCGGCCCTGGGTGGGCCACGCGACGGTCTGCGTGGCGCCGTTGCTGATCGCGCGGGGCCTCCAGAACAAGGTGCTCGAGGCGATGGCGTGCGCTCGCCCCGTGGTCTCGAGCCCGCAGGCCCGCGAGGGCATCGACTGCGAGCCCGGGCGCGACTTGCTCGTGGCGGACGGCCCGGAAGCCTTCGCGGCGGCGTGTCTCTCGCTCCTGCAGGCGCCCGAGCGGGCCAGGGCGCTGGGGGACGCGGCCCGGGCGCTGGTGCTCGCGCGCTATAGCTGGGCCGCTCGGCTGTCGCGGCTCGACACGCTGTTGCACCCCGAGGCCCGATGAGCGCGCCCTCCCCCATGCCGGAGCTGGCCCAGGGCTGGGGGCGTCGCACCGGCAGCTACACGGACGAAGCGCGGCTGCGCGCGGACGTCGACAAGCTGCTGACGCGGATCAACGCCGACGTGCCCACGCAGAACATCCTGCGCACGGTGCCCGAGTCGGCGCGGCTCTTGAGGAGCCTCGCGATGCTGAACACGACCGGGATCGCCTGGTACGACGAGGCCCGCGCTTACGAGGAGCGCGGCCGCAGGCGACTCGTGCGTCTCACGATCGGGCTCTCGGTCTCGGTCCTCATCGGCCTGGTCGTCCTGGTCACGCGCCGCGGCGAATCCGGGGCCCTGGTGGACGGCAGCTCGGCGGCGGCGGTCCTCGCGGCGGCGTTCCTCGGGGTCGTGCGCATCATGGCGAGCGCGGCGAATCACCAGCAGAAGATCGTGGTCTTCTGGCGAGCGAGCAGCGCGCTGAAGGACCGCATCTACGGCTTCGAGAGTGTGTGGAACCAACACAACGACCCCGGGCGGCGGCGCGCCCTGCTCGACGCGACGGGGCGACCGGCCGATGAGCTGCTCGACGCGCTGCTGACCGAGGTCTCGGAAGCGCGCGCGATCCGGAGGAACGAGAAGGAGGCGTTTTTCGCCACGCTGCGGAGCCCCGAGGACCTGCTGGCGATGGCCGAGAGCGTGCTGACGCGCGGCGCCAGCGATGCGCGGGCTCTGGTCGAGGGCCGCCGCGCGCGCGACCAGGAGACCCAGGCCGACCTCCCTCGCAGCGCGACGCGCATCGACCGCGAGAGGGCGGCGGCCCGGCGTGCCCTGGAGGCCGCGGTGCAGAAGCAGAGCACGCTCGACCGACTCGCCGACGAAGCCCGGTCCCGGGTGCCCCAGGACCGGAACGCCATCGACTTTCCCGACCTGCTGACGGCCGCCAGCGAGACGGCGCGCAAGGCCCGGGAGGGGCGCTTTGCCCTCGCGGAGCTGGAGGCGCAGGTCGCGGAGCTCGACGCCGAGCTGGTCGACGCGCGCAACCGGGCGTGATCAGCGCCGTCGGCGTTGGGCCGCGACGACGATGCCCTGGGCGTTGAGGTCCAGGTCCGTGGCGAGCAGACCGAGTTCGGACTCGGAGAAGCCGTAGGGCTGCAGCGCCGCGCGCAAGGCCGCCTCGACCCGCGCCACCTGGACCTCGACGGGGGACGCGTCGTCCAAGCACCGCAAGAGCAAAGCCTCGGACAGGTCGATCCATCGGCGGACCTGCCCCGCGATGACCTCGAGGTCCGTGAAGGCGCCGAAGTGCGTCAGGCAGGCCGTGGCCGCGCCGAGCCCCAGGATCGTGTCGAGGGCGCGTCGGGCTTCCTCGGGTTCGAAGTCGATGGGGCTCGTCGAGGCGAGCGCGAAGCGCCCCCGGGACTGGAGCGCGGGGTAGACGAGGCCCAGGGCGTCCCCCGTGAAGACCGCGCCGTGCGCCACATCGTGCACGACCAGGTGGTGCCGCGCGTGGCCGGCTGTGTGGCGGACCCGAAAGGCCGCTCCGCCGAGCTCGAAGGTGGCGTGGTCTTCCAAGACGCGCACGCGGTCCGGGGGCGCGGCCTCGACCTCACCGTACAAGGTCGCGAAGCGCGCCTCGCCGTAGACCCGCTTCGCGCTCGAGACGAGCTTCTCGGGCGCGATCAAGTGTGTCGCGGCCCGCGGGTGCGCCAGCAGCGTGGCGTTCGGGCACGTCGCCAGTAGACCACCGGCCCCCGCGGCGTGGTCCAGATGCGCATGCGTCACGACGATGTAGCGCACGTCCTCCGGACGCAGTCCGTGCGTGGTCAACGCCTGCAGGAGTCGCGGCCGCGCATGGGCCGTGTGGGTCTCGATGAACGCGCACTCGCCCCGCTCGACCCGCAGATAAACGGCGGTGAAGTCCGGCGCCACATCGCAGTCCAAGGTGTGCAGCGCGCGGGTCAAACGTCGGCCTCGGACGCGTCCGCCCAGACCGGTGGGCGAAACGCCCGTAGGGTGCGCGGCTTCACGGTCGTGTCCCGCGTATCGTGGGCGACCTCGGCGATGATGCGCTCGAGCTGCGCGAGGCCGTCCGTCAGCGCCGCCGGGCCCGGCTGCAGGATGAACGTGCTCTTCACCTCGTAGAGGCGGTCGTGCAGCACCGCCGGGACCTCGGAGAACGCCGTGCGGCCGGCGATGCGGGCATACGAGGCCTTTTTGCCGCACCAGCTCGCGATGATGACCTCCGGCGCGCGCGCGGCGACGCCCTCGGGCGTGAAGATGCGACCCGCCGCATCGTGGCGCGCGCGCGATTCGGCGCAGACGTCCACGCCCCCGGCGACCTCGACGAGCTCGCTGACCCAACGGATCGCCGAGATGAGCGGATCGGGCCACTCCTCGAAGAAGACGCGCGGCTTGCGGGGCAGTGTGGCCGCGCGCGCGGCGGTCTCGCGGACATTGCGCTCGAGCGTGACGGCGAGCGCTTCACCGCGGGCGGCTTCCCCGACGAGGGCGGCGACGACCCGCACGGTCTGGAGCACCTCGGCGATGGAGCGCTGGTTGAAGAGGTAGACCGGCACGCCCCGGCGGGCGAGCTCACGTCCGATGTCGGCCTGCAGGTCCGAGAAACCGAGCACGAGGTCGGGTCGAAGCTCGAGGATGCGGTCGAATTTCGCGTCGAGAAACGAGCTGACCCGGGGCTTCTGACGCGCCTCGGGGGGCCGGCAGGTGTAACCCGAGACCCCGACGACCCGGTCGCCACAGCCAATGCGGTACAGGATCTCGGTCGTCTCCTCGGTCAGGCAGACGATCCGCGTGGGCCAGCGCGGCGCGGCGTCGAGCAGCGCCTCGACCGCAACGACAGCGCTCATCGACGAGACTCCATGGTGCGTCCTTTCGGCCAAGACTCAGCGTCGAGCCGCATCGTAGCAGGCTTTGCCGCCCCCCCCGCTGTGACACCGCTCGGGTGTCACAGCAGAGCGAGTGACACCCGCGGTGACACCCGCGAGCCGGTGGCACGGAGGTTGAAATGACCCCCATCACCCACCAGCGGCAAGTTGCCGAAATCAAAGGAGAATCCCTTGAAGCTCAAGTTCGAGACCGCCCTCGTCGCCCTCGTCGCTCTCACCGGCTCGGCCCACGCCGCCACCGTGTTCACCACCGCGAATCCCGACCGCCCGTACGGCGGTCAGGACACCCTGACCGTGGGTCCGTAGGGGTCCAACGCCGGCCAGTTCTACGTCACTCGGGCGTCGAACCCCACCGATGCGTGCAACGCCCTCGTCGCCTTCGACCTGGGCCTCGGGCTCTCGGAAGCGCCCACCTCCGCGACGCTCGAGATTCCTCGCGGTTGCAGCTATGAGCCCTACTACAGCTACGATCCCGAGACCGGAGGGTACTTCTACAACGACGATGTGCTCGAGGTGCTGCTGTCCAGTGTGGAGGGCGATGTCGACGCCGCCTTCGAGCCTTTCGTCCCGGACTTCCTCTGGGCGGACCTGGCCGACGGCGTGGAGCTCGGCCGCACGACCTTCGCGAGCTCGGACGACTACGGGTCGCCCATCATTCGCGTTCCGCTGTCCCAGGAGGGGCTCGACGCCCTCGCCGGCGCGAGCGGAAACTTCGCCTTCGGCCTCTCTCTCGCGGAGGGGAGTGCCGTCGGGTCGTATGCGTTCGACTGCAATGCGGGCGCGGCCGTGACGCTCCGCGTGTGTTCGGCCGCCGACGACAACGATGGCGACGACATCGCCTGCGCCGTCGACACCTGCCCCTCGGTCGCGAACCCCGACCAGGCCGACTCCGACCGCGACGGGGTCGGGGACGCCTGCGATGTGTGCCCGAATGAGTTCGACCCCGACCAGCGTGACGGCGACGGCGACGGTCAGGGTGATGCGTGCCAGGACAGCGACCTCGACGGGTACTTCGACCTCTTCGACAACTGCCCGCAGCGGCCGAACTTGGACCAGGCCGACTCGGACTCGGACGGCGTCGGCGACGCCTGCGACCTCACGCCGACCCACGACCTCGCCGCGCAGCGCTTGACGGTGTCCAAGACCACGATCAGCCTCGCGAACGGCTCGGGTGTCATCACGGTGAAGTACAACGTCAAGAACCTGCGCAACTGGCCGGAGTCCTTTGTGGCGAACGTGGGGCTGTTCAGCCTCCCCGCAAACTGCGGAATCACCGCACCCGCGTCGCCGGTCACCGGGGTCGTGGCGGCGCGGGGCATGACGCCCGTGACCCTCACGGTCGGCATCACCTGCGGGCTGAACGCGCCGCGCGGCTTGCACAGCGTGACCGCGCAATCCGACCTTCAGCCCAGCCCCTGGTCGAACGAGGCCGACTCCACCAACAACACCGCGGTCTCGAACGGCTCGCTCCGACTCAATCGCTGACCTCGCCCGGCGGATTCACCGAGGCGTTGAAAGAGAGGTTCGAGACTGGCCCGTCGCGCGAGCGACCTGGGCCAGTTTGCGTTTCTGGGCCTCGAGCAGACCGAAGCTTCGTCACTGCGCATCCGTCGACCGGTCTCCGCGAACGACGACCCGAATCCGGACCTCGCGGACCTGCGACGCGGTGATGCGCCCGCCCTCGAACTGGGGGTCGAGCGCACCGACGCGGGTGCGACGCACACGAACGACGGCGCTGCAGGTCGAGCCCTCACCCTCGCCCGAGTAGGCCTCGAGCGCCTGCGGCGGCAGCTCGAAGGCGCCGGTGTCGGGCATCGCCGAGGTGCGGTAGTCGAGGATGCAGTCCCCCTCCACCTCCACGGCGATGGTGTCCGCCGAGCCCTGGCCCCAGCGCAGTGCCACGGCATCGACGCCCGTCTCGAAGGTCTGGCCGGCATTGCCTACCTTCAGGTCGAAGGGCGCGGGCAACGAAACGACGGAGTTGTCGGCGTCGGCGAAACGCTCGCGCCGGAGCTCGACGCGCACCGGCGTGCCGACGAACTCGCCGTCGAGGGCGGTGCCGTACTCGAACTGTTCGAAGGTGCTGTCGTACTCGGAGAGGCGGACACGCAGGTCCTCCCGCTCCGCGTACAGGCGGTCGCCGCCGTCGAGCTCGATCCAGGTCATCGAGTCGGCGTCGCCCGCGCGCAGCGAGACGCGAACCTCGGTCTGTCCGTTCCCACGGGCCTCGACGCCGATCTGGGCATACATGCCGTCGGTGTCGACGTCCTCGGAGCTCATGGACGAGCAGGCGGTCGAGGTGGCGAGGGCGGCGAGGGTGAAGAGGCGAAGGGGGGTGTTCATGGGTGTTTCTCCTTGCGTGGGACCCATCGCAACGGCCATGCCGGCGCGGGTTTCCGCGTCGTTGCGCGGGATGCGGGGCCCGTCGTGAACCCCGGGTCACGACGGGCGGCGTGAACGCGCGTTCACACACTCTGCATTCACCTTGACCTCGACCGACCTCGGCCTGGATCGTGCGGTCATGAGCCCCCCATCGGACAAGGACCCTCTCCGCCGCCCGTCGCCCTTGCCGCGCGGGCCCGCGCTCGTGCGGGCCGCCGCGCTCGTCGCCGCGGCGCTTGGACCCACCGCGTGCGGCGAAGACGACGACGGAGGCACGGACCCCACGGAGGACGCACGCACCGTCGAGACCGACGCCGCGGAGGACGCGCGTGTGATCCCCCGATGCCGCCCCCGGGCGGTGAGATCCCTCCCATGCCGCCCCCCGACGCGGAGATCTCCCCGCCCAAGCCCGGACCGAGCGACGCGGAGGTCATCCCCCCCATGCCGCCCCCGGGCGGCGAGGTCCCCCCCATGCCGCCTCCGGGCGGCGAGGTCCCCCCGATGCCGCCCCCGGGCGGTGAGATCCCTCCCATGCCGCCCCCCGACG
>JBMOFP010000180.1:0-11849 GCA_049318805.1 Bradymonadia bacterium | reverse complement strand
CGGCAGCGCCGCGCCGTCGGTCGCCGGCAGCGCCGCGCCCTCGGTCGCCGGCAGCGCCGCGCCCTCGGTCGCCGCCCCCGCCCCCGCGTCGGACCCCCGCTGTCGGCCCGGCAACCTGCTCGAGAAACGACGCGCGGTCTCGTCTGAGTACGTCAACAACACCGAGCGTATCACGGACGGCGCCACGGCGACGGAGGGTGACAGCTGGAAGACGGACATGACCGCGGAGTTCACCTCGGGCGCGGGTCGCGTCGAGTGGGACCTGGGCGCCGTCTTGCCGATTCGACTCGCCTACCTTCAGGGCGACAACAACGACGAGTACGTGCTCGAGGTCTCGACGGATCGGAAATCCTGGACGCCCGCGTGGACGGCGCCCTTCGTGACCGGCGCGGGCATGCGGCTCCGCACGACCGACGCCCTGAATCTCGACGCGCGGTGGGTCCGCCTCGGCGCCCAGAAGGGCGACCAGGCCTACAGCATCGGCGAGATTCAGCTCTTCTGCGCGCGCCCGAGGTCCTGGCCGCCCATCCTCGAGTCCAAGAAGGGCACGTTCAAGGACGCCACGGCCGAACGGAACAAGCGGTACGCTTTCGCCAAGCTGGACCTTGCGGCCCTCGGCTTCGTCTTCTTCTTCTTTCTGCTCGCTCCGTGGCGGCCCGGAACCCGCGCCTTCGACCTCGGCCACGCGCTCGCGCTGGGCCTGATGGTGCGTTACCCCACGGTGTGGATCATCGACGCCATCGACTACATGACGCCGTCGTGGCCGCTCCGGGTGCTCGGCTGGAACGTCGCGACGGTGGAGGCTCTGCTGGTCGGGCTGGTCGCGGGCTTCTACGTGCTTTGGAGCTACGCGGACCGCCTCCGGCTGGGGTGGTTGCGACGCCCCGAGATCAAGCCCTTGATGCTCTTGCTGACGACCGGCCTCGTGCTCGTGCACACCGTGCTGGTGACCTACGGCGCGAGCCAGTTGCTGATCAAGGACCTTACGCTCGGCACGCTGCCGAAGTTCTCCATCGCCCAGTGTGTCCTCGGCGTCTGCGCCCTGGCCGGGACGGTCATCGTCGGGCTGGTCGTCTATCGGTGGCTCCGCGGGCGCCCCTTGCTCACGACGACGGAGAGGTCCGGGCTGCTCGTCATCGCGTTCGCCGCCGGCTACGGCTGGACGATGTGGGGCACGTTCCACGGGAACCGGGCGATCCACTTCTGGGACACGTTCCACTACTACGCCGGCGCCAAGTACTTTCACGAAAACCGGTACACGAACCTCTACTACTGCGTGCAGTGGGCCGAGATCGAGGCGGGCCGCCAGAAGGTCGTCGAGGCCCGCAAGGTGCGGAATCTCCACACGAATCTCCTCGAAGAGACCGACGAGATCATCGCGCACCCCGAGCATTGCAAGGACGCGTACACCCCCGAGCGCTGGGCCGAGTTCAAAGGGGACGTCGAGTACTTCCGTCGCAACATGGGGGCCGACTGGTGGGACAAGATGTTCAAGGACCACGGCTACAATGCGAGCCCGGTCTGGAACTTCTACGGCCAGTACCTCACGAACCTCGGTCCCGCGAACGACACGCAGATACGGTGGCTATGCGCCATCGACGCCGTGCTCTATGTGACCTTGTTCCTGGCCATCGCCTGGGCGTTTGGTCTGCGGACCTTCGCCTTGGCGTTGCTCATCCTCGGCACGGGCTACCCCTGGGCCTACTTCTGGACGGGCGGCGCCTTCGCCCGGGTGGCGTGGCTGTGGTGGGCGACCCTCGGCATCTGTTTCCTGAAGAAGCGCTGGTTCTTCGCGGGCGGCCTCGCGTTGATGTGCACGATCCTGGACCGGGCCTTCCCGGGGGCGCTCGTCGGAGGCCTCGGGGTCGCCGTCCTCACACGCGTCGGCCTCGTGTGGTGGCCCCGCCGGCGCGAAGCGGGCGCGTTCAAGACCATGCTGCTCGACGCCGTGCGGCTGTCACCGGAGCACAAACGCATCGGCCTCGGCGCGGTCGCCGCAGTGCTGATCTTCGTCCCCCTCGGGGCCTGGAAGGCGGACGGCTTCAAGGCCTATGGCGAGTTCTGGCAGAACAGCCAGAAGCACGTGGCCACGCCTTTGACGAACCACATGGGCTTGCCCACGGTCTTCACCTACCACCCGAAACACGTGGCGCGGGTGAGCAAGGACGACAAGACCGAGGACCCGTACCAGGGCTGGAAGGACAAACGAAACGAGATTCTGCGCGACCGCCGCCCCTTCTGGGCGCTGACGACGCTCGCCCTCGTCGTGCTCGTCGGCTTCTGGTCGCGCTGGAACCGCGAGGACTGGAAGACCACGGCCGCGTCGACGATCTTCATCGTCTGTCTCTTCCAGCTCACCTGTTACTACTACAACTTCGTCATCCTGCTGGCGCCCCTGGCCGTGGCACGTGCGCGCCACGCGCTGGCCTACATCGCCATGCCCATGGTCGGGTACTACTTCCAGCTCCGCATCAGCTGGTACGACGAGCAGTACACCTGGGAGACGATCGTGGTCCTCGTCTTCATGATCTACCTGTTGCTCGACCAGGGCCTGGAGGGGCGTCGGCTGGAGCGCGAGGCGGCGAAGTCAGACGAGGGCGCGCCCGCCGAGAAGCCACTCGAGGATCGCCTTCTGAACGTGTAAGCGGTTCTCCGCCTCGTCGAAGACACGGGACGCCGGGCCGTCGATGACCTCCGCGGCCACCTCTTCGCCCCGGTGCGCCGGCAGGCAGTGCAGGAAGATCGCCTCGGGTCGCGCACGCGCCATGACCCGCGCATCGACCTGATACGCCGCGAAGACCTCGGCGCGGGCGGCCTGCTCGTCCTCCTGGCCCATGCTCGCCCACACGTCCGTGTTCACGGCGTGCGCGCCCTCGGCGGCCTCGGCGGCATCCCGTACGACACGGATCCGCGCGTTGTCGGCCTGGGCGCGTCGGAGGGTCTCGGCGTGCGGCTCATAGCCCTCGGGACACGCCAGCGTGAGCCCGAAACCCAGGCGCCACGCGGCGTTGATCCACGAGTTCGCCATGTTGTTGCCGTCGCCCACGTAGGCGATCTGCAGCGCGTCCACCGCACCGAAGGCCTCGAAGCAGGTCATCAGATCGGCCAGCACCTGACACGGGTGGTACAGGTCGGTCAGGCCGTTGATGACCGGCACCTCGGCGTATCGCGCCAGCTCGACGATGCTGGCGTGCTCGAAGGTGCGCAGCATGATGCCGTCCACGTAGCGGCTCAGCACCCGCGCGGTATCGGCGATGGTCTCGCCGCGGCCGATCTGGATGTCGCGACTCGCCATGACCATCGCGTGGCCGCCGAGCTGGTGCATGCCCACGTCGAAGCTGACCCGCGTGCGTGTGCTCGCCTTCTCGAAGACCATCGCCAGCGTCTTGCCGCGCAGCGCGTACGAGTGCCCGCCGGCGCAGCGCATGGTCTTCAGCGCCACCGCGCGTTCGAGCAGCGCGACGAGCTCGCGCCCGCTCAGGTCGTCAATCTCGAGCAGGTCGCGCTTCATGCGCCCTCACCGCGGAGCGCCCGTTCGAGGATCGACACGGCCTCGTCCACGTGGCTTCGGCTGACGATGTACGGGGGCGTGAGCCGCAGCGCGTCCGGGCCCGCCTGCGTGAGCAGGAGGCCGAGGTTGCGACAACGTTCGATGACCGACGGTCGGTCGACGACCGCCGGATCGACGCCGACCCCGGCGAGCAGCCCCTTGCCCCGAGCGCCCTTGAGTCCGGGGACCCGGCTCGAGAGCCCGTCGAGCGCCTCGCGCAGGTGCAGGCCGACACGCTCCACGTGCGCGATCAGGCCCTCCTTCTCGATGACGTCCAGCACGGCGAGCGCCGCGCGACAGGCCAGCGGGTTCCCGCCGAAGGTGCTGGCGTGGGCGCCCGGCGCGAAACCCTTGCTGACCTCCTCGGTGCAGAGCATCGCGCCGATGGGCACCCCACCGGCCAGGCCCTTGGCGAGGGTGAAGACATCCGGGCGAATGCCCTCGTGCTCGTGGGCCCAGAGACGACCCGTGCGGCCGACCCCCGTCTGGACCTCGTCGAGGATCAGGAGCACACCGTGCCGATCACACAGCTCTCGAAGACCCCGCAGGAAGCCCTCGGGCGGTGTGATGACGCCGCCCTCGCCCTGCAGGGGCTCCATGAGGACGGCGCAGGTCTCGTCGTCGATTGCGGCTTCGATCGCCTCCAGATCGCCGTACGGCACATGCGAGAAGCCTTCGACCAGGGGCGCGAAGCCCTCGTGGTAGGCCGGCTGACCCGTTGCGCTGATCGCCGCCCAGGTGCGGCCGTGGAAGCTGTACTTCGCGGCCACGAACTTCCAGCGGTTCTCGCCGCGCACGAGGCGCATGTAGCGTCGCGCGATCTTGAGCGCGGCCTCGTTCGCCTCGGCGCCGCTGTTGCAGAAAAAGATGCGGTCGGTCGTCGAGCGGTCGATGAGCCGGTCGGCCAGGTCGATCTGAGGCTGGTTGAAGTAGAGGTTGCTCACGTGGAGCACCCGCTTCGCCTGCTCGGCGATGGCCTGCGCCAGCACGGGATGGTTGTAGCCGAGGCACGACACCGCGATGCCCCCCGTGAAGTCGAGGTAGCGCTTCTGGTCGCGGTCGTAGAGGAACGGTCCCTCCCCCGTCACGAAGATCACCGGCTGCGGCTTGTAGTTCGGTGTCATCAGCCGTCGCGCGCGCGCGACGATGTCGGCCTGGCTCTCTTCAATCTGGATCATTTTCTCGTTTCCTTAGACGACCTCGGTCCCGATGCCGTGGTCGGTGAAGATCTCCAAGAGCAGCGCGTGTTGCATGCGTCCATCGACGATGTGCACCTTGCCGACGCCGGCCTCGAGCGCGGTGAGGGCACACTCCAACTTCGGGATCATGCCGCCGTCGGCGACCTTGCGCTCGATGAGCTCACGGGCTTTGTCCCGTGTCAGGGTCGCAACGGTCGCGCCGGTCTCGTCCTTCACTCCGGCCACGTCGGTCATCAGCAGCAGCTTCGCGGCGCCGAGCTGAGCGGCCACCGCGCCCGCCGCCAGATCGGCGTTCACGTTGAGGGGTCGATCGTCGTCGTCCACGGCCACGGGGGCGATCACCGGCAAGAAGCCGCCACGGGCGAGCAGCTCGAGCTGCGCGACATCCACCGTGTGCACCTCGCCGACCCGGCCCACGTCTTCGCCGCGGACCAGGTGCTTTCGCCCTCTCAAGAGGCGGCCGTCGGCGCCGGAGAGCCCCAGGGCCCGCCCACCTGCGCGGTTGAGCATGGACACGACGTCCTGATTCACCTGCCCGACCAGGACCATGCGCACGACCTCCATGGTCGCGTCGTCGGTGACCCGCTGGCCGGCCTTGAAGGTCGAAGCGATCCCGAGCTTGCCCAGCATCTCCTGAATCTGCGGGCCGCCGCCGTGCACGAGCACGACCCGAACCCCAATCGAGGAGAGGAGGACGACGTCCCGCGCGAAGCTCTCGGCGGCCGTCGGGTCGGTCATTGCGTGTCCGCCGTACTTCACGACGAACGTGGCGCCGGAGAACCTGCGGATGTAAGGGAGCGCCTCGACCAGCACACCGGCTTTGGCCTGCTCCGCCGAGATGTCTGCGCGTTGACCCGTGCTCATGGGCTCGCGTTTTTACTCTCTTCCGCGCCCCGTTGCCTCACAGAATGTATCGGCTGAGGTCCTCGTCGGCGAGGACCCGCCCGAGCCGGTCTTTGACGCGGCCGGCGTCGATGACCACACGCTCCTTCGACATCTCCGGCGCGCGGAAGGAGACCTCCTCGAGGAGCGCCTCCATCACCGTGTGCAGGCGTCGCGCGCCGATGTTCTCGAGTCGGGCGTTCGCTTCGAAGGCGACCCGCGCGATCTCCCGCAGGCCGTCGGGTGTGAACTCGAGCTCCACCGTCTCGGTGCGGAGCAGCGCCTGGTATTGGCGCAGTAGGCTGTTCGCCGGCTCGCTGAGGATGCGCAAGAAGTCGTCTTCGGTGAGCGTCTCGAGCTCCACGCGAATCGGGAAACGGCCCTGGAGCTCCGGGATCAGGTCCGAGACCTTCGTCTCGTGGAAGGCGCCCGCGGCGATGAAGAGGACGTGGTCGGTGCGCACGACGCCGTACTTCGTCGAGACGGCGCTGCCCTCGACGATGGGCAAAAGGTCGCGCTGCACGCCACCTCGGCTCACGTCCGGGCCGCTGCCCGAGCCGCCGTGACCGCCGCGCGCCGCGATCTTGTCGATCTCGTCCAGGAAGATGATGCCCGTCTGCTGCACCCGTTCGAGCGCGAGAGAGACGACCTTGTCCATGTCGACGAGCTTGTCGCTCTCTTCGCTCATGAGGATCTCGCGCGCCTGGGGAACGCGGACCTTCTTCTCTTTGCGGAGTCGACCGTGGGCCGTGCCGAGCGCGCCGAGGTTGCCGAGCACGTCCTTCATGCTCGCCATCACGTCGTCGAGGTTGCTCATGCCCTGGAACTGCGCGGGATTGAAGCCCGAGGTCTGCGGCCGGTCCGTGGTCCGAAGATCGACCCAGCGCTCGTCGAGCTCACCGGCCCGAAGCGATTCTCGCAGCTTCGCGCGGCGCTCCTCGGCCCCGCTCGACGGCAGCGCAGCCGGGGGTTGCGCCTGACCGTCGGGTCCCACGGCGAAGTAGTTGCGTCGAGGGGGCTCACCGGGCTGCGGCGACCCCGCGCCCTGCTCTTCGACCATGAGCAGGTCCAGCAGGCGATCCTCGGCGTGCTTCTCGGCCGTGGCGCGGACACGCACGCTCTCCTCTTGCTTGACCAGGTGCACGCCGATCTCCATGAGGTCGCGCACCATGGACTCGACGTCACGGCCGACGTAGCCGACCTCGGTGAATTTGCTCGCCTCGACCTTCAAAAACGGCGCTTGGGCGAGCTTCGCGAGTCGGCGTGCGATCTCGGTCTTCCCGACCCCGGTCGGGCCGATCATGATGATGTTCTTGGGGGCGATCTCGTCTCGCAGCTCCGCGGGAACACGCTGCCGGCGCCACCGGTTGCGCAGCGCGATGGCGACGGCCCGCTTCGCCTGGTTCTGCCCGATGATGTAACGATCGAGCTCCGAGACGATCTCGCGCGGGGTGTACATCGGCGTGGCCATCAGCCCTGGTCCTCCAGAGGCGCCAGGGCCTGCACCACCAGCGCATCGTTCGTATAGATGTCGATACCGGACGCGATGCGCAGCGATTCGGTCGCGATGGACACGGCGTCCAGCTCGCTGAACGCCAGCAACGCCCGCGCCGCGGCCAGCGCGTAGTTGCCGCCGCTGCCGATGGCGATGCAGTCGCCGTCCGGCTCGATCACGTCCCCCGTGCCGCTGATCAGGAGAATCCGCTCTCGATCGGCGACGAGCAGCATCGCCTCGAGTCGGCGCAGATACCGGTCCGTCCGCCAGTCCTTGGCGAGCTCGACCGCGGCGCGGACGAGGTTGCGATTGTGGCTCTTGAGCTTGGCCTCGAACTTCTCGCAGAGGGTGAAGGCGTCGGCCGTCGCGCCCGCGAAGCCGGTGAGCACCTGGCCGTCGAGCAGGGTGCGGACCTTGACGGCGCTGCGTTTGACGACGGTGTTGCCGAGGCTGACCTGCCCGTCCCCGCAGAGGACGGTGTGGCCATTGCGGCGCACGGCGAGGATGGTCGTGCCATGAAAAGTGGGTGCGTCCATCGCTGGACCGTAGGCACGCACCCGGGGGGTGTCAAACGTCAGCGCGCGGCGACGTCCCGCAGGTTGCCGCGGACCCCGTTCTGACCCGAGTTGCCACACGACGCGCCGCCGACGCCCGCCGCGCCCAGATTGCTCTGGAAGAGGCCCCGGGAGAATGCGTTGCCGACACCCCACATCGCCACGCTGGGGCCGCCGCCGCCGCCGCCGCCACAGCCGCCCGTGCCGCCCTGACCACCCTGGCCGCCGTTGCCGCCCTCGCCGGTCTCGTTGCTGTTGTCGGTGGCGCCGTTGCCGCCGACTCCGCCATTGCCGCCGGCGCCGCCATTGCCCCCGGCCCCGCCGGCGCCGCCGCCGCGCGTCACGAGGCGCACGTTCTCTCCGAAGGTGACCGTCGAGCTGCGCACGACCATCGCGATCGACGCGCCACCGCCCGTGCCCGCCGTGCCGCCCGTGCCGCCCGTGCCGCCACCACCGCCGCCGCCGCCGCCCCGGCCGGTGTTGCAGAAGACGCAGAACCCAAAGATAGGGTCCGTGCAATTCTCGCCGCCGCCCGCGCCGCCGCCGCCGCCGCCGCCGCCCGTGCCGCCGACGCCGCCGCCGGTCCCCGCGGCCGCGACGAAGTCCCAGCCCTGGCCGCCGAACGCGCCAACGCCGGAGCCGCTCTGCCCCCTGGCGCCGCTGGAGCCGTTGCACCCGTCTCCGCCGTTGCCGCCGCGCCGCGGATCGCCGTCATCGCATCCGAGCCCGGCGTCGCCGCTGCCGGCCCCGCCACCGCCCCCGCACGGGGGCGGGTTGCCGTTGGACCCGCCGGGGCCCGAGTTGCGAGAGCGTCCATCGGCGCCGCGGCCGCCGCCAGGACCGCCGCCGTCACCCGCCGTAGAGCCGGATCCGCCGCCACCCCGCGCGCCGCCGCCGCCCTGATTGCCTCCCGAGCCTGCCGTCCCATTGCTGCCGCGGCCCGCGGTGATCGTCGACGCACGGAGCGTGAGCACGTCGGCGGAGTCGAAGACGACGACGGCCACGGAGCTGGCCGACGCGCCGACGGCGTCGGGGCTCGTCACGTCCACCTGGTCGAGTGTGGTCGCGGCCCGCAGGTTGTTCGCGAGGAGCGGGGTCGTCACCGTGATCGCGGCGCGCTCGCCGGCTCGAGACCGGAAATCTCCAGTGTATCCGCCGTAGTAGCCTGCACCCGAGACCAGCGAGAGGTTCGCGCCCTGGTAGTTCCCGGTCGAGAGCAGGACCTGGTCCCGTACACCGGCGAAGCCGAGCGCGAGCGTGAAGCCGCGCGCGACCGTCGCGACGGCGCGGTTCGGCGCCAGCCCGTCGTTCCCGTCGTTCCCGTTCGACGCCGAGATGTAGATGGAACGCGTCAGGTCTCCGTCGAAGCCGTCACAGTTCGAGTCGACCCCCGCGGGGTCCGGCACGTCGAGCCCGGGCTGCGCCACACAGGCGTACTCGCAGCCGTTGGACGGGTCCCGGTCCAGGTCCACGAAGCCGCGCTCGCAGCCTACGAGGCGACACTGGCCGTCGTCGCAGAGCGGCACACCCCCGGGGAAATCGCAGGGTCGGTTGCAGCCGCCGCAGTTTTCGAGGTCGCTCTGGGCGTCGAAGTCCTCGTCGGCGAGGCCGTCGCAGTCATTGTCGACGACGTCGCAGGTCTCGACGCCGTTGTTCGTCGGCAGACAGCCGTACTCACAGCCGTCCTCGGCGAAGCCGTTGAGGTCTTGGAAGCCGCCGATGCACTCCCGTACGCCGCATCGGCCCGCGCTGCACCGCGGCACGGCGTTCGGCACGGCGCAGCCCAGCCCACAGGCGCCGCAGTTGTTCGGGTCCGACAGCACGTCGAAGTCCTCGTCGGCGTCGCCGTCGCAGTCGTTGTCGTCGAGGTCACAGGCCTCGTCGCCGCCGTTCGTCGGGGCGCAGGCGTACTCGCAGCCGTTGTCCAGGGCGCCGTCGAGGTCCACGAAGCCGGGCGCGCATGCGGCGAGCGTGCAGCCTCCGAGCGTGCAGGCGGACTGCGCGTTGGGGATCTGGCAGACCCGCCCGCACGCGCCGCAGTTCAGCACATCGGACTGCGGGTCGAAGCCTTCGTCCGTCGCGCCGTCGCAGTCGTTGTCCGCGAGGTCGCAGACCTCGTTGGCATTGAAGGTCTGCGCGCAGGTGTACTCGCAGCCGTTCGAGTCGTCCTCGTCGAGGTCCCAATGCCCCTCGTCGCAGGCCTGCAGCTCGCACTGGCCTCGGTCGCACACCGCCGACGCGGATTCGAAGTCGCAGACCACGCCGCACTCACCGCAGTTCTGCAGGTCACTCGTCAGGTCGAAACCCTCGTCGGTCTGGCCGTCGCAGTTGTTGTCCTGGCGATCGCAGATCTCGAGCCCGTCGTTCGACACGACGCACTCCAACTCGCAGCCGTTGCGCGGGTCGAGATCGGCGTCGACCCAACCCGCTTCACACGCGCCCACGACGCAGGTCGCGTCCGCGCACGCCGGGTTGGCGCGGTCGACCACACACACAAAACCGCACGCCCCGCAGTTCACCGGATCCGTCGCGAGGTCGAAGCCCTCGTCGGACAACCCATCGCAGTCGTTGTCGATGCCCTGGTCACAGGCCTCGATGCCGCCCCGCGTGAGGTTGCAGTTGTACTCGCACCCGTTCCCGTCGTTGCGGTCGACGTTGTACCAGCCCTCTTCGCAGGGGCCGAGCTGACAGTTGCTCTCGGCGCACACGCCGTCGGCGTGGTCGAAGCGGCAGGCGTTGCCGCAGAAGCTACAGTTCTGCGGGTCCGAGGTCAGGTCGAGGTCTTCGTCCCGCTGGCCGTCGCAGTCGTTGTCGAGGCCATCGCAGCTCACCTCTCGATCGGCCTCGTAGGCGTCGGGGTAAACGCAGCCCCACGCCCCGCCCACACACTCCACGTCCGTGCCCGCACAGAGACCCTGGGACAGACAGACCACGTCCACGGGCGGATCCACCAGCGCGCGGCGCTCGTCCGACATGGAGTTGCAGTCGTTGTCTTTGCCGTCGCACAGCTCCGGGGCGCCCTCGTAGACGCTCGGATCGTCGTCGTTGCAGTCGAAGCCGAGGCAGTCGCCGCCGTCGCCGAAGCCGTCGCCGTCCGCGTCGGCGCAGGGCAGGCACGGCGCGCCACCCGCCGGCACACACTGGCGACCGCGCACGCCGGCATCCCCCTCTCCGGGGATGTCCACACACTCGTAGCCGTCGGGGCAGAAGCCATCGGCGGCGCAGTCCTCGGCGCAGTACATGCCGTTGCCGACGCGGACGCACAGATCGGCGTTGTCGTCGCACTCGACGTCGGTCTCGCACGGCTTGCACAGGTCCGGCCGGTCCGCGAGGCACAAGAAGGTCCGGTCCGCGCCGCTGTTGGCGATGGGCTCGCACTCGAAGCCGACCGGGCACTCCTCGGTGCACACCTGGGTACACACCTTGCCGCCGTCCGGATGCTCGACGCAGTAGCCCGTCTCGCAATCCCGCCCGTTGTCACAGGGGGCGCCGAAGACGCCGCGGGTGCCCTGGTCCATCGGGAACGAGAAGGCATCGACCGGATTGAACGCGGCGTCGAGGACACCTTCGTCCAGGTCCTCGTTCGGCGGTGCGCCTCCACCCGTCGTGTCCGACCCACAGGCGGCGAGGCCGACGACCAGGAATCCCTTGAACCAGCGTGTCATCGCCCCCCCGGCGTCCGTGTGGTCTTCACCGCGGACGGTACCTGCGAAGGGCGAGATGCGGCAAGGCGCAGCGGCGACGCGGGGCCAGAGGCGGAGCCGGCTTACTCGGGCACGGCGGCGAGGCGTGCGCGCGGATGCGTTCGATCGTAGACCTGCATCATCGCGTCCACGTCCACGTGGGTGTAGCGCTGCGTCGTTCGCAGCGACGTGTGGCCGAGCATCTCCTGGATCGCGCGCAGGTCCGCGCCGCTGCCGAGCATGTGCGTTGCAAACGCGTGCCGCAGCCAGTGCGGGGTCGCACCGTTCTCGGCACACACGGACCGGTGTTGCTCCACGAGACGCTGCACGGCCCGCGGCGTGAGTCGACCGCCCCGTGCGCCGAGGAAAACCGCCGTCGGGTGGATCGCGCCGGCGAGCCCACGGGCCCGCTCGATGAGCCAGACCCGCAGCGCGTCCGCGGCCTTGCGACCCATGGGCACGATGCGTGTCTTGCCGCCCTTCCCG
>JBMOFP010000179.1:0-11914 GCA_049318805.1 Bradymonadia bacterium | reverse complement strand
CAGATAGAGCTTCGCGCCGTAGACCAGCGCGACGCTCTCGCCCGCGGGCAGCGTGTAGTTGAGCACCTGCGTTTCGCCGAGCACGTTCTTGGTCTTCTGGAACACCTGGTACGCGCTGACCTGGCGCCCGTCCGCGGCGCGCACCGCGACCTTGGCGTTGGCGGGGCTCTGGACCCCGAGCGCCACACCGGGCACGAAGCGCAGCTCCGGGAAGGTGTAGTCGGCCCCCAGGTCGGCGAAGAACTCCGGCGTCGCTTCCAGCTCGCGGCTCACGGTGGCGTAGGGCGAGGCGCCGGGGGTGTCCATGACGAGAAACTCGAGGCTGCGCGCCACGAGGTCCACGCTCCAGGTCAGGCGGCCGTCCTGGAGAACGCCGTTCACGTCCCCGGCCCAAGCGGCCTCACGCTTCGGCTGACCGAGCGCGTCGCTGTTCTCGAGGACCTGGCTCGTCACCGTGGCCTCGGCCGAGACGAGCCACCCGAAGGTGCGGGGCTTCCAATCTCGGGCCTTCAAGGTCCCTGTGCCCGGATTCCGCAGGAGCTTCGTGTCTACGGGCACGCGGGGATCGATGCCGTCGTGGTAGGTGACCTGGGTGCTCACGCCCCACTGGTCGAGCCACGTGCCCTGGAGCTCGAGGCGGTCCAGGGGGATCGTGCCCTTCTCGAAGTAGCCGACCCCCGCTTCCCACAGCAGGTGCGGCCCGAAGTGCAAGCCGCCGCCGGCCAGCGCCCCGTAGATCGCCTCGTTCTCGTCCTTGCGGGGGTCGAGCACGGACTGGGTGAAACGCTGGGTCCGCGCCGTCTTGCCGCCCCCGAAGGCGTACCAGGACTGGGCCTTGTAGCTGACCATGGCGCCCGGCGCGCCCGATGCGAGCAGGAAGCTGCTGCGACCGCCCCAGGTCAGCTCCCAGGAGTACCCGAGGCGAAAGCGATCGGCGTCGAAGGGGAAGAGCACGACGCTCAGCCGACCGGGCTTCGCGCCGGGTTCGAGGCCGTCCCGCGCGCCGTCTACGTGCACGGCCAGGAAGCTCCCGTCGTCCCGCAGGCCGCCGTAGGGTTTGCGACTCCCCGTGGTGCCGAACTGCTCGATGTCCCGGGTCGTTCGGTTCGCGTCCCACTGAAGGACCAGGGAGGCTTCGGGCACGACCCGGTGAAAGTGGCCCTTGAACTCCTTCGACAGCACGAGGTTGCCGCGCGTCTCTTCGCCCGTGTTGCGGGTGTTGTAGTTCTCGAAGAAGAGCGAGTTCCCGGTGCGGGGGCGGAAGTCCGCCTGAGGGCTGCTCGGGACGGTCTCGCCCGCGCCCGCGAAGACGTTGTCGTCGCCCGCGACGAAGGTCACGGTCGTGTCGAGGAAGTCGCCGGCGTGCGCCACGGAAGCGCACGCCCAGGCGGCGCCCACGGCCGCCAGTGAGAGGCGGAGTGCGCGCATCAGAACTCCGCGCGCGCCATGACGGCGGCGCCGAGGGTCAGCGCATCGGTGTACTCGCGCAGGTCGTTCACCTGCAGGAGGTCCTGGGCGAGCTCGGCCTGGTTGGGATCGTGCATCGCGGTGACCTGTGCCGTCACGGCGAAGCCCGGCGCCAGCTCGAGCTCGGCGGAGAGCCGCGCACCGAAGGCCGGCAGCACATCCTCGCCATCGGGCAGGATCATCGGAGAGACGAGCCCGTTGTCGTCGAAGATGTCGGCGCGCCGGTAGACCACGGTGCGCCGGCCCGTGAGCGGACCCGGCGCGTGAATGCCGGCGCTCGGCACCAGGTTGCTGGCGGCCGCGGGTTGAGTGATGCCCACCTGGAGGCCGGGCGTCAGGTGCAGGTCCGGCAGGTGACGGTGGATGCCGAACGACGCCGTCAGCTCGGGCGACGTCTCCAGATCCTCGGGCATCGCCTGGTAGCGCCGCACCACGCCCGGGCCGTTGAAGTACACGAAACCCAGGTCCCGGTAGATGCCGACGCCACTCAAGCGTGTGTAGCCGAGCCGCACGTCGGCGCTCGCCGCGCCCGCGAGGCCCGACTCGATCTTCGTGCCGCCGACCCGTTCGGGGTCCTCGAGGACCTGGCCGACGGCGGTCGCTTCGACGGCGCCGCGCCAGACCCGGGTCGTCGCCGTGACGTCCTTCCACGAGACCCAGGGCAGCGTCGGGTCCGCCGTGTACAGGCGTGTGTCGTTCGTGGCGGTGAAGGGGAGGCCGTCGATGTAGGCGAGCCGCACGGTGCCGCCGCCCGAGTCGACCGCCTCGCCGCGCACGGCGCCGTTCGGATTCGTGCCCTTGTCGAAGTAGCCACCGGACAGGTCGAGTCTGAAGCCCGTGTCCTCGCGGCCGATCCGAACGCCGCCGAAGAGGCCCCAGAAAGCCTCGAGCTGTCCGTTGCGCGGGTCGTCGTCGGCCGTCGTGTACGGCATTCGCGTCGTCTTGGCGCCGCCGTAGACCCCCCAGCGCTCGGCGTCTCACCCCAACTTCAGCCCGGGCACCGGCTGGGTCGACGGAAAGACCCGATCGCCGCCCCAGGTGATCTCCCAAGTGTGGCCCAGCCGCAGGCGATCCGCCCGGAAGGGCATCAGCACGATGCCGAAGCGGCCGGTGGTCCGTGCCGACTCGATGCGAATGTACGAGCCGTCGTCCTGAATCGAACGGGGGTCGCCGGCGAGGATCCGACTGTGGTTCATCTCGAGCACCACGGCGGCCTCGGTCGTCACCCCCGGCAAGTAGCCCGCGGCCTTCTTGTGCAGGACGAGCGTGGTACGGCTCTCCCGACCACTCTCGCTGCTCTCGAGCTCGTCGTAGAACGCGGTGTACCCCGGGCGGTCTCCGATGTCGGCGTCCTGGGAGACGGGCACGGTCTCACCGGCGGCGTGCATGAAATCGTCGTCGCCGGCGATGAAGACCACGCGGGTGTCGACGAAGTCCCCGGCTCGGGCAGGCTTGGACGGGGTCGCAATCGCGGTCACGGTCGCGCAGGCCGAGAGGGACAGGATCAGCAACGGGCGCTTCACGGGGCCTCCACGGCGGGCACGAAGTCTTCGGGGGAACGGGGCTCCACGATCCAAATCGTGTCCACGCCGGCACCGGGCTGGGTCTGACGCAAGTGGCCGACGACCGCCGCGAGGTCTTCGCCCACGTGCTCCATGACGTCGTAGCCCGACTTGCCGAGGGTGTCGCGGGTGCTCACGTAGACCTTCGCGGCGCAGCGAAAGCCGCTCGCGGGGGCGGGCGCCTCACCCGCGACGGGGGGGGCGGCGGGGTCCACGGGCACGCAGTCGAGCCCGGCCGCGAACTGGCCGAACTGCTCGAGGGAGAGCGCGTTGGTGCAGAGGGGGTCCGCGTTGCACTCTTCGTCGCACACACCCTCGGGGTTGCCACCGCCGCGGCTGATGGAGCCATCGTCGTTCAGGTCGCAGACCTCGAAGCGTGTGCCGAGCTTCACGTTCTGGAACGTGACGAGGCTGTGCTCCCAGGGTTCCATCGCGAAGTTGTCCCGCGCGCAGTCGATGGGGCTCTGGCGCCGGATTTCGGCGGGGAGCGCCGAGCGCGCCGCGTCGCAGTCCGTGGCGTCGTCCAGCCCGGGGATGGGCGTGTCCCCGGGGCCGCACACGCGGTAGAAGTCCGGAGGCACCTGCGAGGCCTTGCCCGTGACGTCGTCCGGGCCGAGCAGATGCGGTGTCGGCAGGCCGGCCTCGCCCGCGACCTCGGACGCGTTGGGCGCGCAGGGCACGATGGATTGACCCTCGACCGAGGTGCCGCGCTCCGGGTTCCCGTTCACGAAGCTCGGAAAGTTGAGCTGAGAGTTGCCGATGAACTCCGCCACGTTGCCCGCGATCGTACACAGCCGGTCACCGGGCTTCACGCCGCCGGGATTCGAAAACGTGAACAAGAACACGGAGTTGTAGCCACCCTCCGGACCCGCCAGGTCCGTGACGTACAGCCCCGACTGGGTCGTGCCCGTGACGATGAGGCGCCCGCTCTCGCCCTGGTCGATGGTCAGATTCTCGCCCCCCAGGGGCGAGTCCGTGGTGCACCGCGGGCTGTACTGGAGGTCGCGAATGCGCGGCACCGAGAAGTAGAGCGGCGCCGACAAGCCCACGGCGAGGGTCGCCTTCGCCTCGGGGCGCTTCCCTTCGGGCTGCTGACAATCCGGATCGGCCGCATCGAGGACACCGTCGAGGTCGTCGTCGAGCCCGTTTGCGCAATCGAGCGTGAAGTCCTCGCCCGCGTCTTCGATCCAGATCCGGGTCGGGCCGTAGCTGAAACGAAACTCGGCGGTGACCTCCGCACGTCCGCCGACGAATTTCACCCGCCGGCCCGTCTCGTCGATCCGACCGGGTACGACGGAGAGGAGGGCGGCGGCGTTGTAGGTCTCCAAGAGCTTGCCGTCGGCGTCGCGCGCCTCGAGCACGAGGGGAATGCGCGCGGGCTCGGCGCTCGGGAAAGGCAGCGGCTCGGCCTCGGTGCCCAGGGGCGTGCCCTCGACGATGCGGACGTCGAAAGCGCGCATCGGGCCGCGTTGCTCGTCGTACGCGGTCTCACCGCACCCCAGCAGGCCGAGCAGAAGGAGGGCGCGTCGCATCAATTCGACTCCTCGTCGGGGTCGTACGCGAGCGCCTCTTCGTCGCACCCGGCGGCGAAGGCCTGGGAGACACACAGGTCCTCGGCGCCCGTCGCGGTCTCCGGGAGGACACAGGTGCCCTTCGCGTCGACCTGCCCGCCGTAGGCCGCGCAGGCGCTGGAGAAGTCGTCGTACAGCACCGCCTCCATGCGGTCGTCGGCCCGACCCACGACACACGACAGCTCGCGGCACTCGGCGTCGGCCCGTATCTGCGCGTTGACCGCACATTCACACTGGTCGCTGAGGGCGGGGAGTCCGAGCTCTCGCAGCGCGGCGGCGACGATCCCGTACCCCTCGTCCACCGACAAGCACGCCGAGTTGGCCAGGTTCGGGACCAGCTTCCCCAGGAAGCAGTCGTCCGGGAGCGCCTCGCCGGGTTCGAGCTGCGCCGCCTGACGGCGCACCGCGCCGCAGTAGGTCACCGCGCCGTTGTAGACGCCCGCGAGGATCTGCTGCGCCTTGTCCGCGGCCGAGAGCGCGCACGCGGCCTCACGCGTCGTCGGCGGCGCAATGGGCGCGGGCCCCCGGGTGCGGTCCACGGCGTCGCACAAGGTGCGTGGATCCAGCGGCGCGCGCCCCTCGCAGAAACGCTCGTGGTAGCCCGCCACGTCCTCGTAGCAGTTCGGGAGGGACTCGCAGTCCGTGCGGTCGATCCGCGCCACGGAGCCCGTATTCAGCTGGTCGTTGACCCGATCGACGCAGTCCGACGGCGCATCCCGTCCCGCGCACTCCTGCATGCAGGCGTCTTCGCAGGTCGGGTAGGTCTGGAAGCGGTCGCTGACGGCCTCGCGGATGCTGATGTCCGTAGGGATGCGGGCGTTGTTGAACTTCAGGACGCGGAAGCCGGAGCCGCCGCGGCTGATGTAGTCGTTGACGCCCACCTCGTAGACCCGGAAGGGGTCGACGGGCGTGCGCGACAGGCCGTCACACACCGCGGCCGAGCGGCCGCTCTCGAGGCATGCGTCGTACCGCGGCTGGTCGCGGACGGCGACCTCGCTCGCGAAGCTGCACTCCGGCGTCGCCTCGAGGCAGTTCAGGGTGAGGTGGATGCGGTCCGAGAACTGCGCCTGCGGCTGGCATCCGCGGCCCGCGCTGCGCCGCGCGACGAAGGTCATCAGGTCACAGAGGTCGCGGCCGTTCAGGTACATCTTGGTGACGAAGTTGTCGAACGGGAAGACGTTGAACATCTGGTCCTGGGTGATCGGACCGCGGATGACGTCCGTCCGGATGCCCAGGGTGTTCGTGAGCGCGAAGTCGGCCTGCACGCCTCGCCTATCGGCCATGGACTCGGCGGCGATGTTGCCCAGCTCGGAGTTCGCCTTCTCCCGGCCGAATCGCGGGATGAGCCGAGGGGCATAGGCGATGATGCGCGTCAGGTCGAACTGCCGGTTGAGTTCGAGGATGTAGGGCTCGAGAAACCGGATCATCGCCGGGTCCTCGGGCACCGACTCGTCGACGGGGAAAAGGTCGAAGCGGTGACTCTCGACCTCCCAGCCGTAGTAGGGATCGCCGGAGTTCCGGGCGACGACGTCGAGCTTGCCCAGGTACTTCATGAACGCACCGGAGTGCGTCAGCACGACCGGGCGACCCGTGCGGTCGTACCGCGTCTGCGGTGGGTCCAGCACCACGTGCAGGTGCCCACCGAAAACGAAGTCGAGGCCGGTCGTCTGTTCGATGACCTGGTAGTCCTCGAGGCGGCGGTCGCGGAGGCCGAGAGGCGTGCAGACACGCTCGCCGTTCTGCAGCTCGCACAGCTCGTTCTCGGTCTCGCTGGCGGTGAGGCCGAGGTGGCTCGTGATTCCGATGAGGTCCACGGAGCCGGCGAGCTGGTCGATGTAGAACTGGACGATCTGGACCTCGTCGATGGGCGTGAAGCCGAGGCTGTTGTTGCCCTCGCCCGCGCTGTTCAGCGACGAGAGGTTGGCCATCCCGATGATGCCGACGCGCAGCCCGCCCGCGTTCACGATGGTGTAGGGGCGCGTGATACGCGCCATCTCCTCGGCGCCCTTGATGTCGCGGTCCCACACGTAGTTCGCGGCGAGCACGGGAAAGGTCGCCCACTTGCCGTACTGTCGGGCGAGGTTGTCGAGGCCCTTGTCGAACTCGTGGTTGCCGATCACGACGGCGTCGGCGCCGAGCATCGACAGCGCGCGGGTCTCGACCTCACCGCTGAACGCGTTGAAGATCGGCGCGCCCTGGAAGCAGTCGCCGCTGTCGAGCCAGATGGTCGCCGGGTTGCGACGCCGCTCCCGCTTGATGAGGGTCGCGAGGCGCGTGAGGCCACCGATCTGCACGAGCGGCGACTGCGAGTCCAGGATGGGGGACTCGGGCGCGTAGCCTCGAATCAGACGCTCGTCCGTGGCCGCGAGCTGGAGGTCGTACGGCAAGAGCCGCGAGTGCCAGTCCGAGGTGTGCAGGAAGGTGAGCTGCACCGGCTGCGTCGAGTTCGGCGGCGGCGCGCCCTCCCGGGTCTCGCAGGCGACGAGTCCCAGCATCGCGGCCACGAGGACCAGCGAGACTGTAGCGGTCGGCGTCGGTCGCACGCATGTCTCCGGGGGGCGAGGTCGGGCGCACTTTACGGAGGCGACCCGGGTTTGCAAGGGCTGTCTCGTGACGATTGCGCTTCGTCGACGATGCACGTGTCAGGGCGTACACGCCTCTTCGGCGGTCCAGTCCAGACGCTCGTTGTGGTACCAGCCCAGCCGCATCACGCCGGCAGGGTCGCGGGAGGGGCGAATGAGCGCCATCGCGGGGAGTTCGATGCGTCCCGTCTCCGACAAAGAATCATCAAAAAAAACAGCGAGTTGTGCGCCGCCCGCGGACACGAGGAGCTGAGGTCCGCTGGGCGTGAGCACCGGCCAGACCGTGGTCGCGCCCTCGAGCCCGGCGACCTGGACCCACGGCGCCAACGTCAGCGCGTCACCGTTCCACGTGCCCGACGCCACAAAGAGGCCGCGCGCGTTTTCGGCGATACACGCGTAGAGGAATCGACTTCCGTCCCCGTCCGCGGTCACCCGGCCCTGGGCGGACGGCGAGTCCCCCGCGCAGCGGGCGTTGTCGAAACCTTCCAGCGGGTGGTCCGCAGTGTCGAGCCGAAGCCGCCCTTCGACGACTCGCACGACGGTATGGCGGACGGCTTCTTCGTCGCTCGCGCCGATCACGTGCATCGCATCGGCGCCGGTGCGGACCGTCAGCTCCGAGAGCCGCCAGCCATCGCCGAGCGCGGCGGAGTCCACGAACCGCACGTTCTCGCCGTCCCGTTGGAAATAGGTGCGCAGGGTGCCGTCCCCACCGACATAGACGATCTGGGGCACGTCGGCGATGGTCACGGCCGGCGGACCCGAGCGCAGGTTCCCCGAGCGTTCGGCGTCGATCTCCTCGAGCCGATCGGGACCGGCTGCCACGGAGGTCCCGCGGACACGCCCGCCGAAAGCCTCGAGGTCGGCGACGAGCACCTGGTCCGGCGTCAACGCGACGCCTCGAGGCCGTTGTCCGTCCTCGAGCGAGAGCACGGCGTTTCGACCCATCCTGCGCCGGTCTCCGACCACGACCTCGCGCTGGTTGGTCTCGAAGGTCACCCGCGCCGCGTCGATCCAGTCGATGGCGACGACGCCATTGGCGTCGGCGAGGGCGATGTCGAAGGTGCCGCGCGCGTCGTCGAGCGGGGACCAGTCCCGCGGGGTGTCGCCCGGCAGGCAGCGCAGATCGCAACCCCGCTCACAGCCGTTGTCGAAGCGCCCGTCGACGTCTGCTCGGCCGCACTCACACTGCGCCACGCAGACCCCGGCCGAACAGGTCGCCGCCAGGACATGCGGGCCGAGGACGCAGAGCGGACGCTCCGGAGGCGCGGGCTCTTCGTCTGTACGGAGGTCGCAGTCATCGTCGAGCCCGTTGCAGACCTCCGGGGCGAGGGGAGAGATGCCACGCTCTCCATCATCGCAGTCGCCCTGGCAGACGCGGACGCCGTCGCCGTCGGCGTCCGTCGGGTCGCCCCCGGGAACGGGGCACGGATCGGGCGCGGCGTCGGGCACGGGTGCGGCGTCGGGCAAGGGCGCGGCGTCGGGCAAGGGCGCGGCGTCCGGTACCACCGCGGCGTCGGGCACAGGGGCGGCATCGGGCACGGGCGCCGCATCAACCGCGGGCGACGCATCAACCCCCGGCGCCGCATCAACCCCCGGCGCCGCATCGCCCCCCGGGGGACCATCGGCGACCTTCGCATCGTCGGGTGTCACCGGGTCCACGTCGGCCCCGAGATCGGCTGGCCGCTGCGCGTCCATGGGGTCGGTGCCCAGGTCGGCCGGCGTGTCCGCATCCGCTGGACCCGCGCCCGTGTCGGTGCCGGTCGCATCGGGCTGCGGCGCCCCCACATCCCGTCGAAAGGCCGGGTCGACGACCAACGAGGCCGGCACGTCGACGCAGCCTGTCAACGCGCAGGCGGCGACCACGCCGAAGATGCCGTAGACCTTTCTCATAGGCTCGACCGGTTAGGGGCCCGCTGCGGGTCACGTCAAGGGAAACCGGCGGTGCTCTGCGGGCGCTCGATGCCCGGCGAGCTTTTTACGAGGCCCGGTCTCGCTTACACTCCCCGCGATTCCGGCCCGAGAGGCGCTTGCCCAACGACCTCGAAGTAGAAGTCTGTCCGAGCTGCGGCCGTTCGGCCCCCGCCGAGGCGCGCCCGGGAGACGTGTGTCCCGAGGACGGGCGCGCTTTCGTCAGCCGGGCCGTGGTCGCGCGCCACGGGCGCGACAAGCTCGTCGGCCGTGTCCTCGGGGACGAAGGTCGGTACGCCCTCCTGGACGTTCTGGGGCAGGGCGGGATGGGGGCGGTATATCGGGCCGTGGATCGGACGAACGGGGCCGTCGTCGCCGTCAAGGCCGCGCACATCGATCCCCGTCGCAGCGCCGCCCAGCGGATCTTGCTCTCGCGCTTTCGCCGCGAGGCGCGCGCGCTGGCGCGGCTGGACCATCCGCGCATCGTGCGGCTGCGCGACAGCGGTGAGGTCGAGGCCGAAGACCTCCGGTTCCTGGTCATGGACCTGGCGCCCGGGAGCTCCCTCGCCCAGGTCCTGCGGAGCGAGGGCCGCCTGGACGTGGACCGCGCGCTCGGTGTGACCGAGCAGCTGTTGAGCGCGCTCGCGGCCGTGCACGCGCAGGGTCTCGTCCACCGCGACGTCAAGCCCCAGAACGTGCTCGTCGCCCCGGATCCCCAGGATGCGGGGCGCCTCGACATGACGCTCATCGACTTCGGCATCGTGAAGTCGATCGTCGTGGAGGAGGAACTCGAAGAGGACGACGAGCGAACGCGTCCCGGCGCGACCATCGGCACCCCGACCTACATGGCGCCGGAGCAACTCTCCGCCGGCGATGTCGGCCCGTGGACGGACGTTTACGCGGTCGGTGTGTTGCTGTACCGGATGCTGGCCGGGGAGGCGCCCTTCTCGGGCACCTCGGCCGAGGTCGTCGCCGGACATCTTCGGGACCCGGCGCCCCCGCTTCCGGGCCACCTGGACGTACCGGACGCCGCTCGCCACGCAGTCAGCGTCGCGCTGCGCAAGTCACCGATGGATCGTTTCGCGGACGCGGGTGAGATGCGCCTCGCGCTGAAGGGTCAGTGGACGCCGGCCCGCACGACGCCCGGTTTCACCCCGGACCTCTCGGTCGAGGCCGGAACCTCGGACCCCTGGGCCGACGAAGGGATCTCGGCCCCCCCCCAGCTCGAGACGGGGATCTCCACGCCTTTCGCCGGTGAGGTCAGCGACGACTTCGACGACGTCCCACGGACCCCTTCGCGACCCGACCGGGCCGTGGCCGTTTGGCTCGGTGTATCGCTGGCGCTCGCGTTCGGGCTGTTCTGGTGGGCCAAACGAGAGCCCGCCGAGGCCCCGCTCGCCGCCTCACGGTCCGAGGTCCCGGCCCGCACGGCGGGTGCGACCGTGCCCGACGCGGGCGCCTCGGCCCCCGCGGCGCCGACGGTCGCCCCATCGTCGCCACCGACCTCGGCGCCGACCCCGGTCGCCTCGGCGCCGTCCGTGGCCCCCATGGCTTCGGTTGCGTCCGTCGCGTCCGCACCTTTCGCCCCGGCCATGGCCACGGCCCCCGCCTCACGCGTTGCGCCGGCCCGCCCGTCCTGGGCCCCTGCGCGCGCCCGCCCCGGCAAGCCCGCTGAAGAGCTGATGCCGATCCTGCCCGTCGAGACCGGTCCATGACTCGGCGGCTCCGCGCGCTTGTTTTCTCGTTCGGCTTCGGTCTGGTCCACGTCTCCGCCGGAGCCGCGTGGGGGCAGGACGAACGCGCGACTCTCGCCCCCGTGGTGCGCGAGCTCGCAGGTCAGGGCGCCGAAGCCTACAAACGCAAGGACTACGAGGCCGCGCTGCTGGCCTTCCGCCGCGCCGAGGCCTTGTTGACGTCCGACGCGTTCCACGCCCGTGAGCTGGCCAACGCACGGTTCAACATCGCGTTGTGCCTCGACGCCATGGAGCGCACCGCCGACGCGCTCGTCGCCTACAAGGCGGTGGATCTGGAGCATGTGCCCCCCGACCACGCGCGCAAGGCCACGCAGCGCATCGAAGCGTTGGAGGCGGCCAGTCGGCGCGCGTCGTTGCGTGTGCAGTGTGTGTCCGAGGCCTCGGCCCGGGTCGCGCTCGCCGAGATCCCCGGGTCCGTGCGGCCGTGCGGTGAGACGTGGACCGACCTCGAGCCGGGCACGTACAACGTGCGGGCCCGTTCCCGCGCGGGAGAGGTCGCGCAACGCTCCGTGACCCTGGGCGCCGGGGAACACCGCGAGGTCGAGCTGGTGTGGGTCGCGCACACCGCGACCCCGGCCACCGACGACGCCGGGGTCGACCGCATCGCCTGGGTCTTCGGCGGCCTCGGCGGGGTCAGCCTGGCGGTGGGCGCGGGGCTCCTGCTCGGCGCCCACCAGGCGGCCGACGACGCCGCGGCGGGTCTGGAGCGGCAACGCAACGCGCGGGACGAGGTCGCCTGGGCCGACGCCGTCGGAGACACCCGGGCGGCGTACGATCGCGCCCAATCCTACGAGACCGCGGGGATCGTGCTGCTCAGCACCGGCGTCGCCTGTGCGGGGTACGCCGCATGGCGCTGGCTCGATGGAGCACCTACGGAATGAGCGCGGACTTCCTCGACCTCGCACGACGCGGCGGTCTCCTTTTCGACGGCGCCATGGGCAGCCTGCTCTACGAGCGCGGGGTCTACCTCACGAACTGCTTCGAGGCGGTGAGCACGAGCCAGCCCGAGCTGGTGAAGCAGATCCATGCCGAGTATCTGCAAGCGGGCGCGCGGGTGCTCACGACGAACA
>JBMOFP010000178.1:0-12128 GCA_049318805.1 Bradymonadia bacterium | reverse complement strand
ACGCGGCGAGGTCCGAGACCAGTCGCGTCAGCGCGACCCCGTGCGCGGCATCTGCTCCGAGATCGCCCACACCACGCGCTGCCAGGGCAGGAAGCCATCGGTGAAGAAGGGCTTGCCGGAGTTGAGGAACGCCACGCTCATCTCACGCTCGGGGTCGGCCCACACGAGGGTGTTGGTGAAGCCCAGGTGGCCGAAAGCCGCGGGGCTGTTGGGCCCGAAGATGCTCACGGTGTCGCTGCCGAGCATGAAGCCCATGCCGTAGCGCACGGGGATGATCATCACCTGGTCGAACTCCAGGTACGACTGCTCAGCGACGGCCCTACGCACGGTTCGGCCCGAGAAGATCTCGCGGCCGGCGTCGGTGCCGCCGTTGCGGAGCATCTCGAAGAAGCGACTCGCGTCGTTCGGGCTGCAGTACAGGTTGCCCGAAGGGATCACGGCGGCCATGAAACGGTCGTCGTTGGAGGCGTGCACGGCGTCGTCGAGGCCCACGCCGAGCGCGCGCTTGAAGAACCAGTCGAGGGGCCCGCGCGCGGGGGTGCCCGTGAGCGCGTTGAGGGCGACGTCGTGGCGGCGCTCCGGCGCGACGCCGTAGCGGAAGTGCGACAGGCCCATGGGGGTCGCGACCTCGCTCTCGAGGAGCTGCTGGACCGAACGGCCCGAGACCCGTTGGACGACCTCGGCCAGGATGTAGCCGCCGGTGATGGCGTGGTAGGCGAGGCGCCGCCCCGCGATGCTGGCGGGCTTCACGTCGCACAGAATCGAGACGATGCGCGCGGTGTCCGTGAGCAAGTCGAGGTCGACGTCGTCTTGCGGGAGCGCGGGGAGGCCCGCCCGATGCGTCAGCACGTGGCGCAGCGTGACCCGCCCCTTCCCGTGTCGCGCGAACTCGGGGATGTACTCGGCCACGGCGTCGTCCAGGTGCAGTTGCCCACGATCGTCGAGCAGGTGCACGAGCATCGCGGTCACGGCCTTGGTCGCCGAGAAGACGTTGAAGAGGGCGTCGGGGTGGGCGAGGACACGCGCGTCCACGGCGCGCTCGCCGGGGGCGTTGCCGCGCAAGTGTCCGATGGTCCGATCCAGGACGACCTGACCGCGGTAGCGGATGCACACGCCGAGGGCCGGGTGGAGCCCGCCCGCGTAGTAGCGCTCGACCTCACGCCAGATGGTCTCGACGCGCTCGGGCTCGAGGCCGACCTCGCGCGGCGAGACCTCGCGCGGGCTTCGTCGGGTCACGGTCTCGGGCGGGAAGGCCCGACAATGGCGAGTCACGAACGGGATCACGGGGTCGCCGCCCGCACCACGAAGGTGGCCTCACCGGCGACGGCCACGGCACACGTGCCCGCGGTGTGGGTCGCCGTCAGCTCCAGGTCGGCCAGCGTCTCCCCGGACTCGCCTGGCCGTAGGTTCACCACACGTCCGTGCAGCTCCAGCACGTCGCCCGGGAAGGCCGGCGCGCGGAATCGGAACGCCACCCGGCGCACGTTCTCTGGCCCGAGCCAGTCCGTGGCCCAGGCGCCCAGCGCGCCCGCCGTCAACATGCCCACGGCGATGGGCGCCGGGAAGCCCGCCGCGAGGGCGTAGGGCTCGTCGTGGTGAATCGCCTGAAAGTCGCCGGACGCGCCCTGGTACCGCACGAAGTCCGTGCGCGTCAGCGGGCCGAGCAGACGGGGCGCCGCGGCATCGCCCAGGCCGACCTCACGGCGCATCGGGCGCCTCGCCGGTCTCGACCCCCGTGAGCTTCGCGCGCGCCACGAGCCGCCCGTCCGCGTCGTGGAAGTCGGTCACGAGGTCCACGAAGGTCAGCGTGCCGCCCTTCCGGCTCGCCTTCTCGTGGATGCGCTCGATGCGCGACCGCGCCGTGAGGCGGTCACCGGCACGGGGCGGCGGACCGAAGAACTCGTAGGTCTGCTCGGCGTGCAGACCCCGTGCGGGGTTCATCTGTGCGGCGGCCCAGCCGTCGGCCCCGGGCACGTTCTCCATCCAGAACGCCATGGTCCACAGGAAGGTCGCCGGCGCGATCGCGCCCTCGGCCTGAAAGTGCGCGGGGTCCGTGGCGCCGATGGCCCGCGCGAACTCCGCGACCTTGCCGCGCTCGACCCACAGGTCGAAAGGCGCCGCGACGTGCCCGACTGCGTTGTGGTCGACCATGCTTCGTCTCGAACTCGCTCAGGGGTGCTGGCTGCTCACCGAGATGACCTCACCCGTAAGGTACGAGGCATAGTCGCTGGCGAGAAAAACAATGACGTTCGCGACCTCCCAGGGCTCCGCGGCACGGCCCATGGCCTCGCGCGCCGTCAGCTCCGTGAGCAGGCTCTCGGTGGTCACCTTCGCCAGGAATGGGTGCATGGCCAGGCTCGGCGCGACCGCGTTGATCCGCACACCCTGCGGCGCCGCCTCGACGGCCGAGCAACGCGTGAATGCGAGCACGCCCGCCTTCGCCGCGGCGTAGTGGGCCTGCCCCGCCTGGGCCCGCCACGCGAGCACCGAGGCGTTGTTCACGATGCTGCCGCGTCCCCGGGGCAGCATGTGCTTCAGGGCGGCCCGGGTGCACCGGAAGACGCTCGTCAGCGAGACGTCCACCACTCGGCTCCACTGCTCGTCGGTCATGTCGACGACCTGGGCCGTGCCTCCGAGGCCAGCGTTGTTCACCAGCACGTCCAGGCCGCCGGTCTCTTCGATCGTGCGCTCGAAGAGGTGCTGGACCTCGGCCTCGTTCGTCACGTCGCACTTCACGGCCAGAGGGCGGCGGCCCATCAGCGGCTCGAGCGTGTCGGCGGCGGTCTGCAGGCGGCGCTCGTGCACGTCGCTCACGACGACGATCGCGCCCTCCTCGACGCATCGACGCGCCGTCGCGAAGCCGATGCCCGTGCCGGCCGCGGCGGTCACGAGCACGGTCTTGCCTTCGAGCAGTCGGTGGCCCGCGGGTGCGGTCGGCAACATCACGGTCCCTTCGGCAGCTCCAGCGCGCGCTGGGCGATCAGGTTGCGCTGAATCTCGTTGGTGCCCGCGTAGATGGTGTCTGCGCGGGCGAAGAGGAAGAGCCGCTGGAACTCGTCGAGCTCGTAGGGCGCACCGGCCAGGATTTCCCCGCCGAGCCCGCCGAGATCCATGGCGAGCTTGCCGAGGTCCCGGTGCCAGTTGGACCAGTACAGCTTCGAGATCAGCGCCTCTTTCACGAGCACGCCGCGATTGAGCGCGGTCAGCATACGCAGGGTGTTGAGGCGCATGACCTCGAGGCCCATCCAGGCCTGCGTGAGGCGGTCGCGGAGCACGGGGTCGTGATGCAGACCGCGCGCCCGGGCGACCTCGATGAGGCGCTTCAGCTCGTTCTCGAAGGAGAGCTGCTGGCCCAGCGTCGAGGCTCCGCGCTCGAAGGCGAGCGTGCCCATGGCGACCTTCCACCCGCCGTCGACCTCGCCGACCACGTTCTCCAGCGGCGCGCGGGCGCCGTCGAAGAAGACCTCGTTGAACTCCGAGGTGCCCGTCATCTGCTTGATCGGCCGGACCTCGATGCCCGGCTGTCGCATGGGCACGAGGATGTACGAGAGCCCCGCGTGTTTCGGGCCGTCCGTCCGGGTGCGGCAGAGCACAAAACACGCGTCGGCCCACTGCCCGTGCGAGGTCCAGGTCTTCTGGCCCGTGATGACCCAGGCGTCGCCGTCGCGCACGGCGACGGTGCGCACGTTCGCGAGGTCCGAGCCGGCCTCGGGCTCCGAGTAGCCCTGACACCACAGCGCCTCACCGCGCTTGATCGGCGGCAGGAACTGCTGCTTCTGCGCCTCGGTGCCGAACGCCAGGAGCGTCGGGCCGAGCAACATCTCGCCGATGTGCCCCAGGCGCCCCGGCGCCTTCGCCCGCGCGTACTCCTCGTGGAAAATCACCTGCTCGACGAGTGTCGCGTCCCGACCGCCGTAGGCTGTGGGCCAGCCCAGGCCGATGTAGCCCGCGGCGCCGAGGAACCGCTCCCACGCCTGGCGCGGCTCGAAGCAGGTGTGCTCGTCGCCGGGTCCGCCCCGACCGCGCAGCGGCGAGAACTCGGGCCGCGCGAGGCTGGACTCGAGGAAGTCACGGACCTCGGCGCGAAACGCCTCTTCGGCGGGGGTGTAGTGCAGGTTCACGGGGACACCGGGCCGTCGAAGATCGACGTCGCCAGACGCGCGCGGTGGTGACGCGCCGACCCGAGCAGGAACTCCCCGGCCCGAGCCCGCTTCAGGTGCAGGTGAATCTCGTGCTCCCACGTGAAGCCGATGCCCCCGTGGACCTGGAGGCTCGTCGCGGCCGCTTGCCAGTAGGCTTCGCAGCAGTACGCCTTGGCGAGGGCCGCGGCGTTCGGCAGCGCCTCGGGGCTGTGCGTCGCCACGTAGCCGGCCCACTCGCAGGCCGAGCGCGCCGACTCCACGAGCACGTACACGTCGGCGCAGTGGTGTTGCACGGCCTGAAACGACCCGATCGGCCGCCCGAACTGGGTGCGCGTGCGGGCATGTTCGACGGCGAGGTCGAGGCAACGTCGTGCGCCCCCGGCCTGCTCCGCCGCGAGCGCCACACACGCGTGGTCGAGCGCCTGAGCCACGGCCTCCGCGCCGTCCATCGGGCCGGCGAGCTCCGCGTCGGTCTCGAGCCGCACGGCATCGAAGCGAACCCGCGCGAGGCGGCGTGTCGCGTCCAGGGTCGGGTGCGCGGTGCGATCCACCCCGGGTGCGTTTCCAGGGACGAGGAAGAGCCTCACCGGCCCACTCGAATCTCCGCGACGCGCCGACACGACGAGCCAGTCCACGAGGTCCCCGTCGACCACGAAGTCCTTCGTGCCCGACAGCACGTAGCCTTCGCCGTCCTGGGCGACCACGCACGCCACCGCCCCGGCGTCGGGCTCGGCCGCATCCTCCTGGAACGCGAGCGTGGCCGTCACCTCACCCGCCGCGATGCGGGGCAGGAGCGTCTTTCGCTGTCGCTCGTCGCCCGCCGCCAGGATCGCCGGCGCCGCGAGGCAAACAGTGGCAAAGAACGGTGTGCAAGCGAGCCCGTAGCCCAGCTCCTCGAGCAACACGGCGAGCGTGTCCGAGCCTGCGCCGACACCGTCGTAGGCCTCGGGCACGGCGATGGCCGTCCAGCCGAGCTCGGCGCCCATGCGATGCCACAGGGACCGGTCCCACACCGAGCCCGCTTCGACGAGCTTCAGCGCGCGCGCCCCCCCGGCCGCCTCGGCGAGCAGACGCCGCGCGGCCTGCCGCAAGGTCTCCTGTTCGGGGCTGAGTGCGAAGTCCAAAGTAGAACGTGTTCTCGCACGGCCTCGACCCGGCGGCAACGAGGAACACCAAGAAAGGTGTCTGTTGCGTGACGGCTTCCGAACGACGTAGAACGTGTTCTCTTTTCTGCGAAGCGCCGTCCGAGGGCCCAGACAGAACGGCGATTGGGGGAGCGACACGTTGGCGCAGAACGTTCCCGGGCTGTCGTATCTCTCGGGGGCCTTTGGGGCCGCGTTCCCGAGGCTCGCGCTCGCCATCGCGCTGGGCCTCACTTTGGCGCTCGTGCCCATGGCGTCGCGCGTGCACACGACCGCGGATCCCCTGGCCGAGCTGCCGCCGACGCCCGAAGCGGCGGTCTTCGCCGATGTGGCCGCCCGCTTCGGCCTGCTCTCGACCTCGATCCGAGTGTTGGAGGCGCCCGAGGGCGACCTGTTTACGCTAGAGCGTCTGAGCCAGCTCAGGGCGGCACATCGCGCGGTCGCGGCCGTACCCGGTGTCTTGCATGTGACAGGTCTCACCGAGCTGAAGGACGCGACCACCGCCGGCGAGCCCGGTGACGAGCGGACGGTCGTGACGGACCTGGTCGGGCCGTTGGAGCCCGGCAGCCCCCTCGCCGCACCCGAGGCGCTCTCGGCCCTCAAGACCTACGTGCTGTCCCTCGGCCACATCCGAGGAGCGCTCATCGATGCGCGGGGCAAGACCGCCGTGCTCGCGGTCCAGCTCGACCCGGCCGCGGACCTCACGGCCCTGGAGGGGCGGCTCCGAGAGGCCATCGCCCAGGCCGCTCCGGGACTCGTCGCCTATGCCCTGGGCGCGCCGACCGCGCTCGCCCACGCCGGTGAAGCCGGCGCGCGCATCGCACCGCACCTCTTCATCGCGCTCGCGTTGGTGCCACTCCTGCTCGTCTTCGCGGTCCTGCGCGACGCGCGTGCCGCGCTCATCGCGACCCTCGCGGCGCTCATGCCCATGGGCTGGCTGATGGGCGCCCTCGGCCTCGCCGAGCGGACCGTGGGTCCGTTCTCGGGGTCCGCGCCCTTGGCCACCGCCACGCTCGGTCTCGTCGCCGCGCTGACCGTGCTGCTGCCCTACTCCGCAACGGACGCGCCCACCCCGGGGGAACGTGCGCGCAGCGCGGCGCGTCAGGCGGCGGCGCCCCTCGGCGGCCTTGCGCTGTCGCTCTTGCTGCTTCCCATCGGCGTCCACCTGCTCGGCGGCGAGGTCACTCAGGCGCTCGTCCCGTGGCTCGCGCTCGGGGGCATGGTCACGGTCGTCGGGACTGCGACCCTGGCGCTCGCGGCGTGTGTCGCGCTCCGCGTCCCGGTGGCCGTGACACACCGGCCCGCCGTACAGTCGCGCTCCACGTTGCCTGGCCTGGTCGGCCTCGCCGTCGCGGTCCTCGGCGGCATCGCCGTAGGTTCCCAGGCGGAGCCCGCGCCCGGCTACGGCGTCCGTTCGACCTTCGCGGGCGGGCACCCCGCGGCCGTCGACGAGGCCGCGTACGAGCGCGCCTTCGGCGCCTCCAACTACCTGCAGGTCGAGGTCGCGGGGGACATCAAGCATCCGCATGTTCTGCAGGCGATCGAGCGCCTGCATGTCGCCGCGCAGAGCATCCCGTGTGTCGTCGGTGTGCAGTCGGTCATGACCCCGATGTTGCTCGGGGCCAATGCCTTGTCGGGCGAGACGCGGCTGCCCATCTCGGAGCGCGCCTCACGCGCGGTCGCATCCATGATCGACGAGGACGGCAGCCTGCGCCCTTTGGTCACCGCCGACTGGCGCAATGCCCTGGTGCAGATCGCACTCGCGCCGGGCGCGCGTGCGGACTGCGCGTTGCCCGCGCTCGATGCCGCGGTGGCTCGGTGGACCGGCGGCCGCGCCGAGGTCGCCCGCGCCGTCGCCACGACCGCGCAGCGAGAGACCCTGCTCGACGAGGTCACCGCCCACGCGCGCTCGACCTACGCCCATGGGCATGCGCCCACCTTCGAGGCGCTGCGCTCCGCGACCTCGGCCCCTCTCGACGGCAAGTCACTCGACCCGGTGAAGTTGCGGGCGGGCCTCGAGGCCTCACTCGTCCAGAACCTCGTCGAGGACGAGTGGCTTCGGCTCGTGGAAGGCGCATCCCTCGCGCCCGTGGTCGACGCCGCGCTCGCCGGGGCGTTGAGCACGGGCATCGACCGAGCTCGACTCCAGGGGCCCCTCGCCGCCGTGGTCGTCGAAGAGGAGCGGGCCGACGCGGCCGCCTTCGACAAGGTCGTCGGGCAGGTCGCCGACGCCCTCGAGCGCATCGCCGCGACGCAGCGCCTCGACGCGCGCCTCAATCGACTTCTGCCCCTCGGCAAGGCCGACGAGAGCGCACTTCGACGTGCCCTGGCCGTGCTCGAGGACCCCATGTTCTCGACCCCGGACGCGACCTCGATGTCGGTCCGAGTGCAGGCGCGTGTCACGGGTCATCCGCTCGTCGTGGAGGCGACGCACCGGCGCGCGAACGCGACGCAGTGGGTGAGCGTCGCCGTCATCGCCGCGTTCGCGACGTTGCTCGCCGTGGCGCTGCGAAACTTGCGCAGCGCGCTCCTCGCCCTTGTGCCCTGTGTGGCCGCGCTCGCGGTCTCCCTCTCGCTCCGACCGCTCCTGGGCCTCCCCCTCGACCTGTCCACGATCCTCGCGGTGCCCGTGGCGGGCCTGCTCGGTCTGACCGTCGGCCTCGGTGGACTCTCGCAGCGGCGTTCAACGACCTCCACGAGGCATTTCGCCGGCCCCGGTGTCGCGGGCGCCATCGCGCTCGTCGGCGCCGCCAGCCTCTTTGCCGTCCCCCTACTGGCCGTCCGCAACTTCGCCCTCATCGTCGCGGTGGGCTTCGCCATCGCGTGCCTCTGTGCCCTCGCCGTTTCGACGCGCGCCAACCCGGAGAGTGAGCCTCGACCATGAAGAAGCTTCTTGTCGCCCTTCTACTCTGTCTCATGCTGCCCGGCGTGAGCTTGGCGGCCGACGATCCGAAACTCGCCGAGCTGCTGAAAGCGGGTCCGGACGCCCTGCTCATCGAGGCGGACCAGCGCCTCACGAACTGGAAAGACCAGGAGATGAAGGTCCGCCTCACGGCGATCGGTGGCTCGGACAACGGCCGCGTGGTGCAGATGCTGATGAACACGAAGGGTGACTCGCTGCGCAACATGCGCTTCGAGGAGCCCGCCGACAGCCGCGGCATGGGTGTCGTGATCAAGGGCGCGGACGAGATCTACGTCCGCCTCCCCGGCTCGACGAACGTGCGGCGTGTCGCCTCCCACGCCCGCAAGCAGACGCTGCAGGGCACGGACGTCGCGTTCGACGACTCCAGCCTGATCCGCTTGTCTCCCCAGTTCGCGGCGGCCCTCGGCACCCAGACCGAGAAGTACGTCGAGCTCAAGCTGACGCGAAAGGCCGGGGCCTCGGTGAGCTACCCGACGCTGACCATCCGCATCGACAAGGCCGACCTCGTCGTCGACCACATCGAGTACTTCGACGACGCCGGCAAGAAGCTCAAGACCGAGGTCCGCACGGAGCTCATGCACCCGTCGCCCGGGCATCGTGTTCACAAGATCGTGACGGTGACGAGCCACGAACGCGAGCACGCCACCCGCATCGAGGTGCTCACGGAGCGCATCAACACGGGCGTCTCGGACGACGCGTTCAGCAAGCGCTGGCTCATGAGGGAACTGTGAGATCGCCGCGCGCACCGGCGCTCGGCGTCTCGCTTTGCGTGGCCTCGGTGGGCGTGGCCTCGGCGCAGACCACCTACGATTTCCGCGGCAGCGTCGAGACCGACCTCCGGCTCGCGCTGCCCGGCAAGCCGCCGCCCTCGGGCCCCAACGGGCAGGCCGAGAAGTGGCGCTTCGAACGTGTCGACAACACCGCACGCTTCGGCCTCACGGGCAGCTCCGGTCAGACCCGGGGCGTCTTCGACCTGGCCTTCGTGCACCACGGCTTCGGCAAACCGAACGACCTGGACTCGCTCCAGACACGCGACCAGAGCGACCCCTTCACCTTCGAGAGCGACGCGCTCTACGTCGACATCTCGGACTTCGCCGTCGAGCGCCTCGACCTGCGCATCGGGCGCCAGATCGTGCAGTGGGGTTCCGCGGACCGGTTCAACCCCACCAGTGTCATCAACCCGCTGGACCTCGAGGATCCCATCAAGTTCGGCGACCGCGTCGCCAATGAGATGCTGGTCCTGAGCTACACCGCGCCCTGGACCGTCGAGGGCGACGACCTCACGCTCTTCGACGAGCTCACCTTCACGCTCGTCGGCGTGCCGCTGCACCGCACGGGGCAGTACCCGGGCAGCGCATCCCAGGTCTTCACCGACCCCGACCTCTTCGTGAACTTCGTCGACTCGGCCCAGCTCAGGAACTTCGCGGGCATCCAGAAGGACTTCATCGAGCTCGGCGGCACCTTCGACTACTCCACCGAGGTCGAGACCCCCGCCGCGGCGTTGAAGAACGCGCAGTTCGCGGGGCGCGTCAGCATGATCGTCGCCGGCGTCGACCTGGGCTTCATGTACTACCAGGGCTACTCCGACGTGCTCCGCCCCATCCGCGTCGAGGGCCTGCTGCCCGAGGGTGCGAGCGCGTTTCTGGGCGAGCTCGACCTGAGCGACCCCAACTCCGTCAACGCGCTCCGTGACACGCTCGGCGTGCTCAAGGAGTCGGGCGTCGAGGCCCCGCTCTCCACGCTCGGCCCCATCGGCATCCACGCCGTGCTCGGCTTCCCCGAGGTGAAGGTCGTCGGCTTCGACGCCGCCACCAGCCTCGACTTCATCGGTGGCCTGGGCCTCTGGGTCGAGGCCGCTCTCACGATGCACGACGCCCAGGACCTCATCATCGACTTTGGCGATCCCGCCTCGAAGGAACGCCTGCTCGAAGAGGGGCGCTTCTGGAAGGTCGCCGCCGGCACCGACTACTCGATCCTCTCCTGGTGGTACCTCAACGTGCAGTACCTGCACGGCTTCGTGGACGAGTTCGGCACCGACAACATGAATGACTACGTGGTGGCCGGCAGCGACCTGAAGTTCTTCTCGGAGCAGCTCACCATGCGCCTGTTCGGCATCTACCAGATGCAGGACCAGAGCCATGTGATCTACCCGGCGCTCATGGGTCGCTTCTGGCCGAACACCGAACTCACGCTCGGCGCGTTCATCATGCGCGGCGAGGACGACTCCAAGTTCGGCAGCGTGGCCGCGGGCGCCAACCAGCTGTTCTTCACGGGCAAGTACTCCTACTAGGAGCCCTCCATGCAGCTCCACAGCTTCTGGCTTGCGGCGGCCGCCGCCCCCGAGCGCGCCGCGCTCATCGACACCGACGAGACCCGCATCTCGCGCGCCGAGCTGCTCGCGCGCTGCAACCAGCTCGTCCATGGGCTGCGGGCCCTCGGCCTGAAGAAGGGCGACACCGTCGCGGTGGTCCTGCCCAACGGGCGCACCATCCTCGAGGTCGCCCTCGCGTGCGCCCAGGCCGGCCTGTACCTCACACCCATCAACGTGCACCTCACCGTGCCGGAGATGCAGTTCATCCTGCGGGACTGCCTCGCTCGCGCCGTCGTCTGTGACGCGGCCCACGCAGACCTTTGTCACGGCGCCCTGACCGAGACCGACCTCCCGGCCAACGCACGGTTCGTCGTCGGCGGCGCCCATCCGCACTTCCGACCCTACAGCGAGCTCACCGCGGGCCAGCCCACCGAGGCCCCCGACCACCGGCTCGGCGGCTTTGTGATGACCTACACCTCGGGCACCACCGGCCGTCCGCGGGGTGTGCGTCGGCCCACGTTCGACGTGCCCGCCGACGCCCTCGCCGAGAGCTTCACCGGCTTCCTGCGCCTCTTCGGCATCACCGAGGACCTCACCCACCTCGTGACCTCGCCGCTCTATCACACGGCGGTCATCAACTTCTGCCTCTACTCCCTGCACTTCGGGCACACCGTCGTTCTCATGGAGAAGTGGTCCGCCGAGGGCTTCCTCGACCTGGTGCGCCGCCACCGCGTCAACACCACCCACATGGTCCCCACGCACTTCGGGCGCCTGCTCTCACTGTCCCCCGAGGTGCGCGCCGCGAGTGACACCACCTCGCTCACCCATGTCATCCACAGCGCCGCCCCCTGCCCCGTAGACGTGAAACGCCGGATGCTCGACTGGCTCGGCCCCGTCGTGTGGGAGTACTACGCCGCGAGCGAGGGCGGCGGCACCACCGCGAGTCCCGCCGACTGGCAGAGCCACCCCGGCACCGTCGGGCGCCCCTGGGCCATCTCCGAAATCCAGATCCGCGACGACGCGGGCGAGGTCGTGCCCACGGGCACCCCCGGCACCGTCTGGATTCGCATGGGCGAGTACAAGTTCGAGTACCACGGGGACGACGACAAGACGCGCAAGGCCTGGTCCGACAAGTTCTTCACCGTGGGCGACGCGGGCTACATGGACGCCGACGGCTTCCTGTACCTGTGCGACCGCAAGGCCGACATGATCATCTCCGGCGGCGTGAACATCTACCCCGCCGAGATCGAGGCCGCGCTCCTCCAGCACCCCGCCGTCGCGGACTGCGCGGTCTTCGGCCTGCCCGACGACGATATGGGCGAGCGTGTCATGGCCGTCATCGAGGCGGCCCCTGGTCACACGCCGGGCCCAGCGGTGGCGGAGTCGATCCTCGCGTACGCGCGCACGTGCCTCGCGAGCTTCAAGTGCCCGAGAACGTTGGACTTTGCCGAGGTGTTGCCACGGGATCCGAACGGGAAGTTGTACAAGCGGCGGCTGCGGGAGCAGTACCTGGGTCGGTAGGTTCGGGACGGCGATCGGCGGGGCTTGTCGCTCTGGTCCCCGGGCCGACGGGGCCGTGCCGACGAGTCTCCCTCGGGGACCTCCCACTC
>JBMOFP010000177.1:0-12148 GCA_049318805.1 Bradymonadia bacterium | reverse complement strand
TCCCCTTCAGCTACGCACGGAAGCATTCGTGACCCACGAACATGTCAGGAGACCCTGAAAAAGTCCGTCCATGGACTTTTTCAGCCCCGCTCCGCCGAAGTGAATTCGGCTTCACTCCCGGAATCATTCGGCTTTTTCAAAGCCTCGGTGATTCCGCCGGGCCGTCCTGGCCCGGGCAGGCTGCTTTTTCAGCAGCCTGCTATGTCGGAGGTCGACTCGAGACGACGATCTATGCCTATGTCAATGGACAGGACGCCCTCTCCGGCTTGGCACCCGCCGACCCGGCTGGACCCGTCCGCCTGCAACTCGACGAATCTATCGATCGTCTCGGCGCTCCGGGTGAGGCGGGCGTGTGTGACCAGATTCAGCTGCTTTTTTCGCGAGACGACTCTCAGGCGCTCGAGACGGCGTGGGTGGCGTTGATTCGTGAGACGCCCGAGGGGACGGAGCGAACCTGCCTCATCGACGGCCTCAACAACCCCAATCCGCGGTGCGAGCGCCTCGACCCGTTGACTGCGCCGCCTGGCGTGGTACCCACCTTCCCGATGAGTACGTTCACCCGCGGCACTCACTGGAATACCTACGACTATGATGGCATCGGCCCCGGCTTCGGTCCCGGCTGCGTCCCCGACAACTGCCCACAGTTCGACAACCTGGACCAGACCGACACCGACGGCGACGGCCTCGGTGACCCGTGCGACGTGTGCCCCGCCATCGCCGATCCGCGCCAACCGGATCGCGACCGTGACGAGGTGGGGGACGCGTGCGACAACTGTCCCGATGCACCCAACCACGACCAGACGGACTTCGACGGCGACGGCCTGGGCGATGCGTGCGACCCATGCGTCGCCGTGTCCAGCAACCCCCCGGCCGATGGCGACCGCGACGGCTGGGACACGGCCTGCGACAACTGCCCCAGGTTCCCCAACCGTGCGCAGCGGGACCAGGACCGCGACGGGCGCGGCGACGGCTGCGACAACTGCGCGGCCAAGTACAACCCCGACCAACGCGACACGGATCGTGACGGCCTGGGCGACGCCTGCGACCCCACGCCGCGCCGTGGCCTGCCGCGTCGCTGAGCGATCCGGGGTTTCGCGGAGCGCGCGCTAAAGTGGGCTCCGAAGTGTCGGCTTCTCGCGCGTGGGGTGCCCTCGGTCTCCGTGATCTCCGCATCTTCCTCGGCGCGTACCTCGGCAGCTTCCTCGCCCGCCACGTCGTGCAGACCGCGCTCCAGTGGCATGTGACACTCCTGGTCGCGCCCGACGACCGCGGGCTCGCGCTGGGGGCCTTCGGCCTGTTCCGCGTGCTGCCCCTGCTTTCCCTGGCGCTCCCAGCCGGGCTGCTGGCCGACCGGGTGGACCGACGCCGGATCCTACTCGTTGCACAACTTGCGGTCGCGGCGCTGACCCTGGGTCTGGGGCTGGTGACCCTGTCCGGGGGCGAGCCCATCGGCTTGCTCTACGCCGTCTCGCTCCTCAGCGCGGCGGCCCTCGCCTTCGACCTGCCGGCCCGTCACGCGCTGATGGCGAGCCTCCTACCGGCCGAGCACGTCGGCCACGGTGCCAGCCTTTTCGGCCTCACGGTCGAGCTCGCCGCCATCGTCGGGCCGGCGTTGGCCGGCGTCGGCCTCGCCACCCTCGACGGCGATCGAAGCGCCTGCGGGGCGCTCTATGTCGGGGCGTCGGTGGTCTTTGTTCTGGTCGCCTTGCTGCTGCGCCGGATCAAGCCCATCGCGGCGCCGGCGGTCACCGCGGGCGCCCCCGCCCTGTCGATGCTCGACGGTTTGCGTTTTATGTGGACCGAGCCGCGCCTGCGCGGCGCCGCGCTCATCGACCTGGTCGCCCAGTTCTTCGGCGCCGCGCTCTCGCTGCTCCCTCTGTATGCGACCGACATCTTGCACGTCGGCGCCGTCGGCTACGGGTGGCTCGTGGCCGCCCCGGCCCTCGGCGGCGGGCTGATGGGACTCTGGCTCGCCGGCACGGCCGAACGCATCGAGGCGCGCGGGCGCGTGCTGGTGCTCGCGATCGTGGGTTACGGGCTCGCCACGGTCGTATACGGCGCGTCCACCCACTTCGCCCTCACGATGCTCGCGCTCGCCGCCGCCGGGGCCTTCGACACCTTGAGTACGGTGCTCCGCATCATGCTCCGCACGGCCCTCACGCCCGACCACCTGCGCGGGCGCGCCACGAGCGCGAGTATGCTCTTTTTTGTGGGCGGGCCTCAGCTCGGGGAGCTGGAGACCGGCTTGATGACTCGCTGGGTCGGCCCGGTGGCCACGGTCATCAGCGGCGGTTTCCTCTGCCTCGCGGGCACCGCCGCGGTCGCCTTCAGCCATCGGCCGCTGCTCCGATGGCGACGCGAAGACCCTACGGACAAGCCGACCTGAGGTCGGTGGCGCGCGCGCGACCTCAGACCACGAGGTCGAGCTGCTGCACACTGCCGGCGCGACCGCCGACCTCGGCCACGTAGAAGCCGGTGGTCCGGACCGACGCGAGGGTCCGGTTCTGCGCGTCCTTGTGGTCGAAGGGCGTCGACACCCGGCCCAGGTGGATGGCCCCCACGCCCGCCTCGGAGAGCGACAAACGGCGCTCTTTCCCGGACTCGTCCCGCGTGAAGAGCTCGAGCTTCTCGAAGGCGGCGTCGGCCTCGTCGATCCAGCCGTTCTTGTCGTCGTCGAGGGCCGAAAGCTCCTCGAAGCCATCCCCCGTGCGGGCGCCGAACAGCTCCGTGCCGTCGTCGATGTCGCCGTTCTCGTTGCGGTCGAGCGCGAGGAAGCCGCTGCCGGGGCCGACGAACCGGATGTCCTCGCGGGTGCCGTCCCCGTCCACGTCGAAGGACGAGGTCGAGTCGTTGAGCAGCGCCGCGGGCGCGTCGAAGTTCACGACGAGCGGGTCCTTCTTCGTGCCCTCTTCCAGCGTGGCGCGCGCCACGCCGAGCTCGATCTTCGTCTCCTCGAAGAAGCGCCGCGACATCTGCACGTCGACGCCGACCTCGAGCTCCTGGCCGTCGGCCGTGCGGATCACCGCGCGCGCCGAGAAGGCGAAGGCCTCGGTCTCCTCGTAGGTCTCGGTGCGCTCGTAGCTGAAGCCCGAGGCCTCGACGACCTCACCCGGCGGCGGCGCCTGCCCCGGCGGCGGCGGGCCGCTGAGCGGCGGGGCCGTGGTCTCCGGGGGGCTCGTGTCGAGTGCTTCGATCTCCATCTTACGACCGGTCAGACGCTCGAAGAGCGCACGCACGAGCTGCGAGCGCAGGTCGCCGATCTCCGGCTCCTTCGAGTCCTCTTCGTCGTTCGTCGCGGTGATGGTTGCCGTCGTGGGCCGCGCGCCCGGCTGAGGCCCGCGCACGGTGTTCAGCGTGCTCTCCAGCGCGCGCTCCGACATCCGGCGCGCCTGGGTGGAGATGTTCACGGAGTGCGCGGGCCGCTCCGCGCTCTCGACCGGGCGATCCGTCTCGGGTTCGACCTGCGTGCGCCCGCCCCGAACGAACTGCAGACGCTCACGCACCTCGGACCTCACCGTGGCCTGGTGCGCGCTCGTCAACTGAACATCGGAGGAGGCGATTCGCATGGTGCTTCGTCCTCTGCATCGACCACTTATGCGGCGACCTGAATGAAATCGTCGGGGCCCTCTCTTTTTTTTCGCCTGTCGTCTTCGGCCACGTCTTCGTCGTCTCCGGCCACGGCGCACAGGCCGGGCTCGGGTCAGTCTGAGGGGGCCTCGAACCCCACTCAGGAGTCCACCCGATGCGTCTCACGCCCTCTGCCTTGTTCCTCGGCGCCGCTGGTTTCGTCGGCGTCTTCACTCTTCTGGCCGCGCGTTTCGGCTACCCGGACGTGCTGGACGCCCCCGCCCCGCAGGTCCTCGCTCAGCTCGCCGCGGCCCCCGACAGCCTGCGTGTCGTGTGGGCGGTGTACGCGGTGCTGCCGCTGGCCCTCGCCCTCGCGGCGCTCGGTCTGCATCGTCACTTGCGCATGTCGCCGACCGCGGCGCGGGTGGTGACGGCGGCCGGTCTGCTCGCCGGGGGAGCCATGAGCTTCGGGCTGCTGCGGTGGTCCACCTTGAACTGGTCGCTCGCCCGCGCGTGGTCGGCGGCGAGCGCCGAGACCCGCCCCGCACTGGAGGCCGTGTTCGACGCTGGGAATCTCTGGCTCGGCAGCGCGGTGGGCGAGTTCGTGGGCGCGGTCGCGTTGGCCGTGTGGCTCGTCGGTGCGGCGCGGGCCCCGCTCGCCCGCTGGGCCGCGTGGTCCACCGCCGCGCTCGGGGTCGTGCTGGGCCTTGGGGCGTTTCGACAGGTCTGGCCTTCGCTCGCCGTGGTGACGGAGCTGACGAACCTCTGGCTCCCGGTCGGTCTCATCGCTTTGGCCGCTGCGCTGGTGCGCTCCGCACCGGTGGTGCGTCTCGCCCCAGCGGCGCCCGTGTGGACCGCCGCGCTCGTGCTCGGCCTGGTGTTGGCGGCCAGCCCCGCCGCTGCCGGACCGGACCGCGAGCTCATCGTGCACGGCTTCCGCGCGCCCTCGACCGGCGTGGAGCTGCGACAAGGGGTCCTGGGCTTCCATGTCGGCCTCTACCCCACCACCATCGACCAGGCGACGAACGGTGACTCCCGCACCACCTGGTTCTTGAAGACCGGGCTCACGGCCTATTTCCTCGGTTTCGACACCGGCTCGGGCCGTGACTCGAGCCCCTACGTGGGCGTGTCGCTGGTCCAGGGGCTGGGCAACGACTGGGACGTGTCTCGCAGCACGACGACGGGCGCCGGGGGCACCTTCGAGGCGGGCTTCCGCTGGGCCGCGTACGCGGGTCTGGACCTGCGGCTCGGGGCGAGCGTGCTCGCGGGCTTCGAAGGTCGCGTGCGGGTCAACCCGACGCCGGGCATCGGCTGGTCGGTCCCCTACTGAAGCCGCGCCCTACGAAACTCCGCCGGCGTCTGGCCCGTCCAGCGCCGAAACGCCCGGTGAAAGACGCTGGGCTCCGAGTAGCCCAGCAGGAACGCGACCTCGGCCACGGACAACCCGCGCTCGGCCAGGTGGCGTTCCGCCAGCGTGCGCCGTGCCCGCTCGACCACGGCGGCGTAGGTCGTGCCCTCGGTCGCGAGGCGCCGCTGGAGCGTACGGGCGTGTAGACCCAGGCGACGGGCGATGCGGTCAGCGCCGACCTCACCTTCCGGCATCGCCCGGAGCACCTCGTCCAGGACCCGCGCCGCGGTCGAAGTCGGCGCCGTGCCCGGGGCCAGGACGCTGGACAGCGCCTCGGCGTAGGCTTCGAGGTAGCGCGCGAGGCCCAGGTCGGCCCCCGAGATGGGCGCGTCGAGCACCGCCGAAGGCACCGCCACCCACGCCTCCGCGGCGTCGAAGCGTGGCGCGACGTCGAAGGCCCGCAGGTGGCCCTGGAGCGAGGCCGGCCGCGCGTGTCGGAACGTGACGTCCAGCACGGGCCACGGGCGCCCCGTGAGCCGACGCAGCAGCGCGGGCACGAGCGCCGCGGAGAACTCGGCGATGGCGCGTGGCGGTGCATGGGGCAGCCCACGGCACCCGGGGTAGATGCGCACAGTGTCCTCGAGCTGCGCCCACTCGAGTCGTCCCGCGTCGTGCAAGATGCGCGCATGCCGCACGAGGCGGTCGAGGGCCTGGCGCACCGTGGCGCTGTGGGCCGCGAGGTGACCGAGCACGGGCAAGTGCTCCAGGGAGAAGGCGTGTGCGTACGACAAGCCCAGGTCGGGCGTCGCGACGCGCTGCTCGACCTCGGACCACACCGCGTCGTTCACGGCCTGGGCCACGCGCACGTCCGGGCTCGCGAGCCCGGGGGCGCTCAGGCCGTGCGCCTCGAGCACCCCCGTCACGCTCGCGCCCCGTGACGCCGCGAACCCCAGCAGGCTGAGGAGCGAGGGACCTGAAACCGTGAAGCCAGCATCTATGATGGGAAGCATGTGCATTCGCCCGATCCGGTCGGCGTATCTCGGCGTATGTGTCCCCGTGGAGAGCGCGCGTGCAAGTGGAGCAGATACGAGACGCACTGGGAACGTTCGGCGAGTCGCCTTCGGGCGCCGCGCTCTGGCGTCAGACGCTGGCGTTCGATAGGGTGCCCGGCGTGATGGGCGCGTCGATTCGCACAGACAACGAGCTGCTGGCGGCCATGGCTCTCGGGGAGCGGGAAGCCCTCGCGGCCTTGTACGACCGGCACGCGCCGATTCTGCTCGCCCTCGGCCGCCGCATCCTCACGGACGCGCGCGAGGCCGAGGACCTGGTGCACGACGTCTTCGTGGAGGCGTGGCACGCCGCCTCGACCTACGACCCCGCACGCGCCGCACCCTTGACGTGGCTCGTGGTGCGAACCCGCAGCCGCGCCCTGGATCGGCTCCGCGCCGCTCGCCGAGCGCTGGCGGCCTCGGAGCTCGCGCCCCCGGCGGTGTCCAGCTTGCCGGCGCCGGACGCCACCGACCACGCCACCTTGAGCGGGGCCCTGGGCGACCTGCCCGCCGAGCAGCGTACGGTGCTGGAGCTGGCCTATTTTGCAGACCTCAGCGCGTCGGAGATCGCGGCGAGACTGAACGTGCCCGTCGGCACCGTGAAGTCTCGGACCGCGGCCGCGCTGGGCAAACTGCGACTGCGTCTCGGCGACCTGCCGGGAGGTGAGCCTTGAGCGCGCCCGATCCGCACCTCGACGAGCGCCTGGTGGACGCGGCCCTGGGTCGCCTGGACCCTGCCGCACAGGCCGCGCTGGACGCGGAGTGTGCCCGCGACCCTGCGCTGAGGGCGGCGCTCGATGCGCTCGTCGAGGCGCTCGCGACCCTGCCCCTCGACCTGCCCGCCGTTCCGACAGGCCCTGAAGCGTTGCAGCGCCTGCTCGAGGCCGTCGACACGGCGTCGCGGTACGAGACCTTCGCCGACCGACTGGGCACCCTCTTCGACCTGACGAAGGCCCGGGTCCTCCAGGTGCTCTCGGACATCGCGGATCCGCGCCGGTGGACCGAAGGCTTACCGGGCGTGTCGCTCTTCCACTTCGAGGGCGGCCCGAACGCGCCCTTCGCGGACGTCGGGCTGGTGCGATTCGCAACGAACGTGGTCTTCCCGATGCACCGCCACCTGGGCGACGAGCACTTCTTCGTGCTCGAGGGCACATACGAAGACCTCACCCTGGGTGGGGTGCACGGTCCGGGTGAGCACGTCGTCCTGCCCGCCGGCTCGGTGCACACCTTTCGGGTGGGCCCCAACGGTGTGCTCGTCGCCACCGGTCAGTCCGGCTTCGAATTCGTGCCGGAGACCTGAGGTGCGTCGACTCACCGCGTGCTGCGCGCTCTCGGCCGCGCTCGGGGTCGGATGCAACTCTTCGCCCGCGCCTCCGGCGACTCCGCCCCCCGTCGCGCCGCCGACCGAGTCGGTGTCCGAGGCCGTGGACCGCTCCGAGACCGAGCCAATGGCGCCGGTTTACAGCGAGCAGCCGAACGCCGTGGACCCCCTCGCGGCGCGTCTGTGCAAAGCGATTCATGCCCGCCCCGCCGAACAGCGCGCGAGCTGTTGCGGTCGACCGGTACCGAAGGATCCGGGGGGTCAGTTCGAGACCGAGTGCGCCCGACTCGTCTCCATCGTGCTGGCGGAGCGGAGCGTCGCGCTGAACGAGGCGGCGGTCACCGCGTGCGAAGCGGCGCTCGTGCCCCAACAGAGTGTGTGTGAGGACCTCGGTCGCCTCGCGACGCCGATGCCCGCAGCCTGCCTGGGGGTCTTCGAGGGGAAACGGGCCGACGGCGCGGCGTGCCGGTCGAGCCTCGAGTGCGCGGGCACGAACCGCTGCGTCGGCGCGGGCCCTACGGACAGGGGGGTCTGCGCGCGCGCGGGCGGTCCGGGGCGCGCCTGCGCGATCGCGGTGGACGTGCTCGCCACGTACACCCGCCAGACGGACCTGGACGCTCGCCATCCGGAGTGCGAGGGCATCTGCCAGCTCCACCGGTGCGCGCCGCCCATGGCCGAGGGCGCGGCCTGTCGGAGCACGCTCCAATGCGGTCCCGGTCGCTTTTGCGTCGAGGGGCTGTGCCGCGCACAGAGTGAGCTGCCCGCGGGCGCGAAGTGCTCCGGCGGTGGGTGCGTAGCCGGGCTGCGCTGCATCGGCGGCCAGTGTGCCGCGCCGAAGCCCACCGGCGAGCCCTGCGCCAACGACTTCGAGTGCCGCGGCGCCTGCCTGAAGGCCACGCCCATGGCGCCCGCGGGGCAGTGCGGACCCTACTGCCGCTGAAGCTCGGCCTTGATCGCGGCCACGGCGTGGGCGTCGAATCGGGGGTTGTTCTTCAGGGCGCGCTGGAGCAAGGCGTGGCCCTCGGCACGGGTCGCCGCCCCTGCTGAAAGCACCAGGCCGGCGTGGTAGTCGAGGCGCGCGTCCGGCACCTTCTGCGCGGCCACGGCGCGGGCGAGCGGCAGCGCCTCGTCGACCCGTCCGGCCCGAAACAAAGCGAAGGCGAGCGCGTCGTCGGCGTAGGGACCGCCGCGGTGTTTGCGGTCCTCGGTCGCCGCCGCCACGGCCTCGTCGGGGTTTCGGTTCCGCTCGGCCAGAAACTGGGCGAGGGTGCGCGCATCCCCCTGGCGACCGAGGCGCAGGACCTCGGCCTCGGCCTTCGCCGCGGCGTCGGTCTCCCCGGCGGCGAGGTGAGCGTCGGCCAGGAGCCACGCCGTCTCCGCCACGGGCGTCACCGCGAAGGCGCGCGTGAGGCGTTCGACGGCGGTGCGGGCCTCGCCCCGCGCCAGGGCCAGGCGCCCTTCGAGCTGAAGCAGGGGCGCGTAGTCGCCCAGGTTCGGGAGGTGTTTGCGTACGAAGTCGGCGCCCGCGGCGACGCCCTCGAGGTCTCCCTGGTGCCAGAAGAGGGTCGCCGCCTGGACGAGCACCCACGCCACGGGCTCGGGGTCGCGGGCGCCCCGCCCCGCGTCGAAGGCGAGCTTGAAGCCCTCCTGGGCGCCGGTGAGGTCCCCGAGGAGCCAGCGCAGGTGGGCCATGCGGGCGTAGGCCGGCAGGCTCGGCTTGAGGTCGACCATCCGCTGCGCCGCGTCCACCGCCGCGTCGAGCTTGCCGAGCTCGAGGTGCGCGTCGGACAGCGCGCCGTAGGCGATGAAGTCGTCGGCGTTCTGGGCCGTGAGGCGCTGCGCCAGGTCACGGGCCTGCTGGAACGCGTGGTTGTTCTGCATCACGAGCAGGCGCAGGTGCTCCGCGATCGTCAGGTCCGGCGCCAGGTCCAGCGCGATGGACGCGCACGCGTCCGCGCTCGTGTAGTACCCGACGTCGCCCGACTGTCGGGCCTTCACGACCCACGCCTGACCGAGCACGATCCAGGGCTCGGGCCGAGTCGGCACCTTCTGCGCGCTCGCGACCAACGCCTCGAGCTGCGCATCGACCGGGTCGGTGCGCCCCTTCGTTCGGGGCGAGGTCGTCGCCAGCGCGCGCCATTCGGCCCGGCGAAGGTCTGCCGGGCTGGAGGAGGGCGCGGTCGCCGCGACCGCCGAGGGGGTTGCAGGCGGCGGCGCTGGGGCCTCGCACCCGCACGCGAGTAAAGTCGCAGCGAGCCCGAAGCGGCTCACGCGCCGCCGGGTGTTGAACATCGTCGTCACGCAACCTCCGCCGAATCAGGACCGGCGGAGGCTACGGGAGACAGACTCGCGCCGGAAGGGACCGCAGTCAGTCCGCCGAGACGGACCGTCGGATCACTGGTCGCGGTTGGGGGTCGGCCGGCCGTGGGGGGCGTTGAAGCCCGAGTGCGGCAGCGGCAGGTACGGGAACTCCGCGAGGAAGTTCTTGTCGTTGTAGTTCACGTTGTCGCCGAGCGGGATCGCGAAGCCCGAGAGCACGAGCGTCATGGCGACGTCGGTCACGTCGGCCTGCTCCTGGTCGGGGCTCGCACCGCCGGGGATCGCGCGGCCGTTCGGGAAGCCCGACTCCTGCCACAGGTTCACGCGGAGGACGTCGCCGATCTTGTCGAGGTTGGCCGCGACCTGGTCGACCGGCAGGAGGCTGACGACCGAGAGGATGTCGAAGCGGTCGCTCTTGAGGCTCGTGACGACCTCGCCCGGCACCTGGAGGGCGTTGTAGATGCCCACGGCCTCGGCGTCCCGCACCAGGATCGGGTTCAGGAAGTAGCCGGCGAAGAGGCCGACGTCTTCGCTGGGCTTGCGGCTGTTCCAGCGGTCCTTGTCCTGGATGCCGATCACGACCTCGTTGATGAGCGGGAGGCCCAGGCGCGAGACCTGGACCCAGGGGCCGTAGTGCGACTCACGGCCGTCGGCGCGGCGAATCAGGTTCTTGCGGCGGCTGGCCGAGGCCCACACGCCGATCTTGCCGTTGTTCTCGTCGGCCTGGGGCATGCCGTTGAGCGTGACGTCGGCGATGGGCAGCTCGAGGGCGATGCTGTGGGTGTTGAAGCCGGCGACGCCGTCCTTCGCCACACCCGGGCCCGTGAGGTTCGCGAGGTCGAAGATGCCCGACAGGTCGACGTAGAAGCCGTCGTCGCGGGGGCCGGCGAAGACCCGACCGCGACCGCCGCCGTTGCCGAGCGGGTGGATGAAGTTCGAAGCGACGAACGCGTCGTCGTAGGTCGCCGAGGGCGACAGGCCGAGGCTGTTGAGCACCTGGTAGGTGAAGGGGCCGTAGTTCGGGGGCGCGGCGGGCACGTTCTGGGCCAGAACCGTGCGGCGGCCGTTCTGCACGCGCGTGACCTTGTACGTCACGGCGTTGAGCGAGAGCTGGCGGAAGAACTCCTTGCCACCGCCGGGCCCGGCGGCGAGGTCACCGACGTCCACGCGGGGACCCGCGGTCTCGGTGAACTCGATGTAGTAGGTGGCCAGATCCGGCAGACCCGCTTGGGTCGTGTCCGTGATGTGGATCTCGTAGCGCACGTTCGGCGAGAAGTCGTGGAAGTTCGGGCCGCCGGCCGGCTCCTCCATCGGGATGTAGTTCGCGACGACGTAGAGCTTGTCGCGGGTGCCGGGCTTGACCCAGGCGTAGAGGTCGGTGTTGTCGGCCGCGGGGTCCTGGGAGATGAGGGGCGCTTCCCGGTGGCTCGAGGCGAGCGCGGGCGTGGCGAGGGCGAGGGCGGCCACACAGGCCGAACCCCCAAGGAGACGAAGCGAGAGGTTCTTCATTGAATGAGGCTCCTGATTCCTGGGTTTCGTTCGGGTGTGATCACTGGCCGAGCAGCAGGTAGACGGCGCCCAGGCCATCTCCACCGCTGCCGCACCACGACAGTCGCGAGGTCTCGTGGCCGCGGTGCAGACCGCCGGCCTCGAGGTTCCCCGCGATCGTCTCGTTCGGCCGCTCCTCGACCAGACCGTCGGCGATGCCGTAGGTCACGAACGCCGCGGTGCCGGTGGTGTTGTTCTGCGCCGAGATGAACAGCGTGGAGCCGTCCGCCGAGAGGGCCAGACCCGCGGGGTAACCGAGGGCATAGGGGACCTCGAGGCGCTCGACCGCTTCGCCGCGGATACGCAGCACGCCGCTCTGGCCCGCGGCCACATTGTCGGAGACGTACACGTCGCCGCCCTCGGTGACCACGAGACCGCTCGGATCGGCGAAGTCCTCACCGGCCACGACGGTCGTCACGTCCCCGCCGGCCGTCCCGATCTTGAAGACGCCCGAAGCGCCCGTCTCAGGGTCACGCCCGCTGAAGTAGAGCACCTCGGACTCGCCTTCGGGCACGAGTGCGAGGCCGCGCGGCTCGTAGCCCGCGGTGCCCTGCACGAAGGTCGGATTCCCGCCCGCCGCGGGCACGGTCACGATCGCGCCGCTGAGCTCGCCGAGCTCGGCGCCGAGGTCCGAAATGTAGAGCTGGAGCCCGTCGAGGGAGGTGACGAGGTCCGTCACCACCGAGTAGCCGACGGAGACCACCCGCGGCTCACCGCCGGCCTCGTCCACGGCAAAGACCGTGCCGACCTCTTCGCCGTCGCCGCCGTCCACGTCGGGCACGGCATAGCCGGCGTAGTAGACGGTCGTGCCGTCCGGCGAGGGTGTGCTGCTCATCACGCCGCGCACACCGGCCGCCAGACCGCGCACCTCGGGCTCCTCGGGCGGGATACCGCCGCCGGAACCGCCCGCGCCGCCCGCGCCGCCCGCGCCGCCTGCGCCGCCGCCGCCGCCGACGGGTTCGCCGCCCGCGCCGCCGACGGGTTCGCCGCCCGCGC
>JBMOFP010000176.1:0-12227 GCA_049318805.1 Bradymonadia bacterium | reverse complement strand
CAGGGTACGCGACGGGCCCGGCGCGCAACGCCCTGTTGGGTGTGCTGCAGCTCCTCGACACGCTCCCGCGCCTGGTCTTCATCATCCTGCTCTGCACGATCCGCACCCCCTCGATCCCGCTCATCGCCGCGGTGGCGGGTGTGCTCTTCGTGCCCACGGTCGCGACCGTCGTCCGCCGCAAGGTCGAGGCGCTCGCGTCCGAGGACTACATCCTCGCGCACATCGCGCACGGCTTCTCGCCGGCGCGGATCCTCCTGCACCACATCCTGTGGCTACAGTGCTGGCCGCTGCTGGTGCGCCAGGCGGCGTTCGTTTTCGGCTACGTGCTCTTCGTCGAGACCGGCCTGTCCTATCTCGGAGACTACGGCGTTCAGGAGCCGGACCCGTCGTGGGGCAACATGGTCGCGCAGGTGAAGGAGCTCGAGGGCGCCGGTTCGTGGCCCTGGCTCGCCCCCGCGCTCGCGATCGTGCTCACGATCTCGGCGTTCCTCGCCTTCGGCAACCTCGTGGCGCGCAAGGGTGAGGAGTCGCTGCGATGACGTCGTCTCGACTTCTTTCAGTCGATCGGCTCGTCATCGAGTTCGATACGCAGAACGGGCGTCGACGTGTGGTCGACGGTGTGAGCTGGCATCTCGACGCCGGCGAGGTGCTGGGGATCCTCGGCGAGTCCGGCAGCGGCAAGACGCTCTCCACCCTCGCGGTGCTGGGCCTCGTGCCCGGACGACCGGGCGTGGTTTCTGGACACATCCACGCCCGCACCGAGGCCGGCGAGGTCGATTTGCTGGCCGAGCTGCCGAGCGTCGTGGGCGGGGGGAACGACGGCGTCCCGTTCCACAAGGACGACCGTCGTTGGCAGCGCATCGTGAATCGGACGATGAAGCCCCACTGGGGACGCTTCGCCACGGCGGTCTTCCAGAATCCGAAGCAGTCCCTCGATCCGCTCATGTCCATCGGGCGACAGCTCGACGAGTCCGTCGCGCTCGCACACCCCGAACTCGACCGCACGGCGGTCCGAGCGCGTTCCCTCGACTGGCTGCGGCGCGTGCAGCTCCACGATCCGCAGCGGGTTGCCGCGAGTTTCGCCCATGAGCTCTCGGGCGGCATGTGCCAACGCGCGATGATCGCGGTCGCCCTCGCGCGGGAGCCCCAGCTGCTCATCGCCGACGAGCCGACGACCGGCCTGGACACCACGGTCCGCGCGGAGATCGTGGGGCTCTTCCGCACGTTGCTCCAGGACCGTCGCCGGTCGATGCTGTACATCTCCCACGACATCCGTGAGGTCCTCTTCCTTGCGGATCGGGTGATCGTGATGCGCCACGGGCAGGTCCTCGAAGAGACGACCGCCGACGACCTCCGCCTCGGGCGGGGCCGGCGCCATCCGTACACGGCCTCTCTCCTGACCGCGGCCGACCTGCCCGTGGGCGAGGCCGCATGAGCGGCATGCGTGCACGGCTGGTCGAGGCCCGCGGCCTCGTGAAGACCTACGGCGGCAGCGTCTGGCGGCGTCAGTCCGTGACCCGTGCGCTCGACGAGGTGGACCTCGACATCCACGTGGGCGAGGTCGTCGCGCTCATCGGCGAGTCGGGCAGCGGGAAGACGACCCTGGGCAAGGTGCTGCTCCGCTTGACGAGCCTGGACCGCGGCACCGTGCGGTTCGACGGGCGCGACGTCTTCGCGACCGGGACCCGCGAGCTTCGGACGCTGCGCCGCAGCTTCCAGATGGTCTTCCAGAACCAGGCGGCGAACCTGCACCCGAAGATGACCGTCCGCGAGATGATGGACGAGTCGCTTCGACTTCATCGTCCGGAGCTCGACGAGGCCGGGCGCTCCGCGCGCGCCAACGAGCTCCTCGACCGCGTGGGTCTTACGGCCCGCGCCGAGCAGCGTCCCGGGAGCTTGAGCGGGGGTGAGAAGCGCCGGGTCGGCTTGGCGCGCATCCTGGCGACGAAACCACGGCTGATCGTCGCCGACGAGCCCACGAGCGGGCTCGACGCCGCCATCAAGCAGCAGACCATCACGCTCCTCAAGCACCTGAAAGACGCGGACCTCGCGTACCTGCTCATCAGCCACGACCTCGGTCTCGTTCGAAAGATCAGCGAGCGTGTGGTCGTCATGCTCAAGGGGCGCATCATCGAGGACGTGCCCGTCGAGCGCCTGGGCCTGGATGCGCCGCACCATCCGTACACCCTGCGGCTCATTCAGGCCGCGGACCTGCTCGAGGAGCAGGCGCCGTCCATCGACGCGGCGGCCGAGGCCAATTCGGCCCGAGCGGAAGCCCCGAAGATCACCGACGCCGGCTGCGTCTACGCGGGTGATTGCGCTCTCGCCCGCCGATTGGGCATTTTGGAGCGGTGTAGCCGAGAGCGGCCCGCTTTCGTCTCCGTCGTCGAAGACCATCGAATCGCCTGCTTCGGGCTCGCACCCGAGAAAGAGTCGCTCACATGACCCGCGGTATCGGCGGCCGAATCTGGGCCCTCGTCCTGATCGTCTCGTTGTGCACGACCCTCGTTCCGCTCCAACCCGCCTTCGCGCAGGGGCAAACGCTCGAGGAGGTCCGGGACCAGGGGCTGCTCTACTTCAAGAAGGACCGCTTCAAGCAGGCGAAGTCGGAGTTCGACCGCGGCTACAAGATGCCGGGCGGAGACGCGGACTTCTCGATCGTCTTCTACCGGGGTCGCTCGGCGTACAAGCTTCTGGTGCTCGAGCAGGCCTTCGAGATGGCCGAGAAGGCCCGCGCGCTCGCTGGCGAGGACACCCGGAAGCAGAAGCTCGTCGAGGAGTGGACGACCGAGATGAACGGACTCTTCGGCGGCGTGACCATCAAGGCCGCGGCCGGAGAGACGAACACCGAGGGTCGGGTCTTCCTCGAGGCGAAGACCGGGATCATCAACAAGGAGAAGAAGCAGGCCTTCCTCTCCATCCGCGAGCGGTTCCGCACGACGGACGTCCGGGTGCCGACCACGATCTTCTTGCCCTACGGGGACTACACCGCGAACAACGTGCCCTTCACGATCGTCCAGGGGGAGCCCGTCCCCACCGTCGAACTCTTTCTCCAGGTGGTGCAGAAGGAGGGTGAGGGGGGCGGCAGCCGAAAGTGGCTCATCGTGGGCATCGCCGGTGGCGTCGCGGTCGCGGCAGGGGTCGCGGCCTTTTTTCTCCTTTCAGCCGAAGACGAGACCAGGGTCGACCAGCGCACGCGCGTCGTCCTCCAAACGCTCGAGGGTCGTCCGTGATGAATCACTTTCGTAGCTTCCTTCTCGCGGTCCTTGCGGTCACTGCTTCGTCGGCCCACGCCGAGGTCAGCACGCCGCGTCAGGTCGCCGACCGTCCGGCCGCGCACTGCCAGGCGCCGCGCTTCGCGCCCGACGGCACGCAGCTCGCCTACGAGGTCTACGATCCGAAGGCCGACAGCCGGGAGACGTGGATCCTCAAGCTCTCGGCCGACGGTCGCCCAGACGGCAACCCGACGGAGGTCAGCGCGGGGCGCGCCCAGGCCGCGGACCTGCTCAGCGGGAAGAAACCGCCGGTCGTCGAGTTCGAGTGGGCGCCGAACATGAAGCTCCTGAGCCGTCCCTACGTCTTCAGTAGCCGCGGTGCGAACAAGAACTTCGACCTCTTCGCCGACGGGGATTGGCTCACGACGAACCCCGGCAATGATGGTCAGCCGAGCTGGTCCTCCGATGGCCGCCTCATCGCCTTCGCTTCGCAGCAGAAGGACTCGGGCGACATCTACGCCATCGACCTGCAGGGGGACGGCAAGCCGCTGCGGATGACCTTCTGGCCGACGGCGACCGAGTTCGCGCCTCGGTGGGCACCGAACGGGCGCTCCTTGCTGTTTACGCGCTCGCAGAGCGGCACGAAGGGGCAGGACATCGGCCTGATCCAGGACACGAGCAAGCCGCAGGAGACCCTCCGCATGGTCACCGAGTGGCCGGGCGACGAGGTGCGCGCGAACTTCTCACCGGACGGGAAGTGGATCGCGTTCTACGCCAACAAAGACAACAAGACCGAGAAGGTCTTCGACCTGTGGGTCGTGGACACCACTGGGCAGAACGCGAAGAAGCTCGCCGCCAACGTCGTCGTCGACGACCACCGAGGGGTCGCGTGGTCTCCGGACTCGACGACACTCTTCTACGTGCAGCAGGACTTCAAGGCGGACAACCCGGTCAAGTGGGCGCGGCTCGACGGCACGGCGCACGGTGTGCTCGAGACCGGCACGCAGCTCAATTCGGACCTGGTGGTCTTCGCGAAGGGTGACCGGCTTCATCTCGCCTTCAAGGCCTTGGGCCAGAAGGGCAGCACCGAGAAGACCTGGGAGCGCCTCTACATGGTGAGCTTCACGATGGCCGATCTGGTGGCGGTGGCCCCATGAACGCACGCGTCGTCCGCGCGCTCTGCTGTCTCGCGGCGTGGTCGCTCATTGCGCCGGCGTCGGCGGCCGACGTGGACGGCACTGCGGTCGTGGTCGTCGTCCGCCCTGGCGCGGACGCGGTCCTCGGGGCGCGCATCGAGCGCGATCTGCGCAACATGTACGACTCGGCGGCGCGCGCGGGGAAGAAGGTCTTCCCGGTGCGCGCGATTGAGCCCCGCTTCGACGTTGGTCGGTTGAGCAAGGCCGACCTGGAGACCTCTCGGCGCCACTTCAACGATGCGCAACGCGCGCTCGAGAAGGGTGATCCCGACGAGGCCAATGAGCAGCTCTTCCGTGCGGAGCGGTTCTACAACAAGGGTGTGCCCTACGCCTCCGACACCGCGCTGCTGCGCGGCATCTACTACTACTACGCCCAGGCGAAGCTCGCGTCCGGGGACAAGGCGGGCGCGTCCGAGGCGTACTGCGCGTACGTCGCGCTCTCACGCAACCTCGCGGGCAGCGCCGGGCCGATGGAGCAGTTCGAACCCCTGGCCGACAAGTGCGGTTCGAGCTCAGTCGCGGGGACCGCCGAGCTGCGCGTCACCTCCGAGGTCGATGGCGCCCATGTTCTGGTGGACGACCGCCCGGTCGGGGTGATCGGTCGAGACGTGGCGTACGTCGACCCCTTCTTGCCCGCGGGCCCGCACCTGATCGAGGTCCGAAAGGTCGGCTACGCGCGCTGGGGCACGCTGGTCAACCTGAAGAACGGCGCGACGGAATCGCTCCGCGCGAAGCCCGCCGAAGCGAAGAATCGGCGCGAGGAGTTCGACCCCCTGAGCGAGGTCGCCTTCTCCGGGCCGGACGCCTCGAGCGAGGAGTACATCAACGACCTGATGTTCGAGACCGCGCAACGCTACGGCGTACGCACCCTCGTGGTGGGGTGGCTCGAGGCGCCTGCCGGCGGGGGGAACAGCGGCTTGATGCTCCTGACCTTCTCGGACGGCGCCGTCGACCAGCGCGGCTACCAGATCCCGCAAGGGGTCGATTCGCATCGTCCGACACTTTCGCAGTATTGGCAGGGTCGGTACGGCGCGGCGCTGGATCCCGCTGCGACCGAGCCGGTCGCCGACCGATTCGCTCCGACTTTGTTCAAGGTAGAGTAAATCCATGACCATGCGCTCTCACGTCGTGACGCGGGCCCTCGCCAGCGGGCTGCTCGTGGTCGCCGCCGCGGCCTGCTCCGAGACGAAGACCACGGTCCAGTACGCCGACCTGAAAATCGACGTCACCGCGTGCCTCGGCACGGCGGACGGCAAGGTCCAGGGACCAGACGGGGAGGTGGCGACGACGTGTCGCGCCCGACTCGACGAGGTCGTCCCCGACTTGCCGGTCAACGCCTGCTTGATCCTTCAGGAGATCGGCCAGGACAGCGCCCAGCACGCGGTCGCGCTGCGCTGGAAGGACGGCACGCTCACGCCCGTGGACGAGGCCCCCGAGATTCCCGTCCCGACCGGACGCGAGGTGAAGGCCGAGCTCTTTTTCGTGGGCGAGGGCTTCACGGCCGAGCTGTGCGGCGGTGATGACGGCCTGCAGTTCGGCGACCCGTGCGAGGCGCGTCGCAACTTCTGCGTCGTCAAGCTGATCGAGGCCGACATTCGAGTCACCGGCGGGGAAGAGACCATCGACTTTCGACCGTCCCAGGGGGCCTGTCAGACGGAGTGGCGCGAAGAGCTCTCGCAGGGCAACGAACGGTGTGACGGCGCGGACGACGACTGTGACGGCCTGGTCGATGACGGCGTCGTCGACTCCGGGGGCCGGCCGCTCGGCGCGGAGTGCAACGTCGGCGTGGGTGCGTGCGCGCAGAGCGGTCGTCTCGAGTGCGGGATGGACGGCTCGGTCGTCTGCAGCGCGACCGCGGGTGCGCCGGTGGCCGAGACCTGCAACGGGATCGACGACGACTGTGACGGCATGGCCGACAACGGCGTCGTGGATTGCTGCCGAGCCGGCTCGCAGACCTCGTGCGGCGTGACGCGCGGCATCTGTCTCGCGGGCACGAGCCCCTGCATCGTCGAGGCGGGCGAGACCTTCGGTCGCCCCGATCCGAACGTGTGTGTGGACGGCTCGGGGAGCCAGGTCGTGCTGCCGACCACCGAAGCGGAACGGTGCAACGGGCAGGACGACGACTGCGACGGCAACATCGACGAGGGCTTTCGCGCCGCGATGCCCTGCGAGATTGCCATGGGGGGCTGCCGCAGCTCGGGCATGGAGGTCTGCACCCCGGACGGGAACGGCACGATGTGCCAGGCGCCGCCGGTCCAGGGCTTCGTCGAGGTGTGCAACGGCCTGGACGACGACTGCGATGGCACGGCGGACAATGGCTTCGATCTCGGCGGCCTGTGTGCAACGCCCGACGAGGTCCTGGGTGCCTGCCGGCGGGACGGCGTCTTGGCGTGCGCGCCCGATGGCATGGGCACCTTCTGCGCCGCGGCGGGGGGAGAACCCCTCACGCCGGGCGCCCCTGAGCGCGAGCGATGCGGAGACGCGATCGACGGCGACTGCGACGGCGCCACGGACAACGGCTTCGAGAACCTCCTGGGCCAGCCGTGCTCGGTCGGTCAGGGCCTCTGCACGCGTTCGGGCGAGATCGTGTGCGATGCCGTCGACTCGACGCGGACCATCTGCAACGCCGAAGCCGCGATGGCGGTCCCGGAGGTCTGCGACCTCGACGACAACGACTGTGACGGCTCCGCCGACGAAGACTTCGATCTGCAGACCAGCACGACCCACTGCGGGGTCTGCAACAACGAGTGTGTGCTCACCCAGGCCGTCGCGACCTGCACCCAGGGGGAGTGCCGGATCCTGGCGTGTCTCGGGACCTACGAAAATCACGACGGCATCGACGAGAACGGCTGCGAGTGCAACGCGGGGGACGACGACACGCCGGACCCGGACTTCCTCGACAGCAACTGCGACGACGTGGACGGCGACAGAAACGCGTCCGTCTTCGTCTCTGCGGCCCTCGGCCGTGATCCGGACGATCCCAACCCCGCCCTGCGCGGCACCGGCGCCATTGACCGGCCGTTCCGCCGGATCCAGGACGGTGTTCTCGCGGCGGAGCTGAGCGGCCATCCGATTCTGCTCGATGCGGGCCGCTACGACCTCGAAGGTGAGACCCTCGTGGTCCCGAGCGGCGTGAGCATTCACGGCGGCTATCGGTACAATGACGCGACGGGGGTCTGGGCGCGGGCGAGCCGCGAGGTGAACGCATCCGTCCTCTTCGGCGCGACGATCGCGCTCCGCTACCAGGACCTCGACGCGTCGACGACCCTCGACAACGTCGTGGTCGAGGCCTCGGACGCCGTGGTGAGTCAGACCTCGTCGATCGGCGTCCACGCGATTCGCGTGGGCGACTTCCTGACGATTCGAGACGCACGCATCGTGGCCGGGAACGGCGCCCCCGGGAATGATGGACAGCCCGGCGACGCCGCGGCCGCCAACGCCCAACCCGGCGGCCCGGGCGCCGGTTCCAACGCCGGACAGCCCGGCATCGGGGGGCTCGCCGGCGCGAACCAGGTGTGTGCAAACGGAACCGCCGGTGGGGCAGGGGGCAACGCGGCCTTCTCGAGCGCCGGCAACGCCATGGCGGCCGCCGGAACCGCGGGACAGACGCCGCCCGGCGCGATGCTCTCCGGCCCCGGCGGGCCCGCGGGGCCGCTCCAGACGGACGGCGGCCCGGGCACCAACGGGGGCACGGGCGCCCATGGCGCCAACACGCCCGGAGGAAGCCCCGAGGGGGTCGTGAACGACCAGATGGGCGGAGCGCCGCTGGTCTGGATACCGCGCCCGTCCCAGACCGCCCCGAACGGTGCCAACGGCGGCGGCGGCGGCGGCGGCGGCGGTGGCGGTGCGGCGAACGCCGGCGGCGGGCCCGGCGGCGGCGGCGGCGGCGGTGGCGCCGGCGGATGCGGCGGCGAAGGCGGGAACGCAGCCCAGGGGGGCGGCGGCTCGTTCGGCGTGCTCCTCGTCGGCGGGCATCTCACACTCGTCGAGGTCATCGTGCAGAGCAGCGTCGGGGGTGAGGGCGGCGCGGGTGGCAATGGCGGCGCCGCGGGCGTCGGCGCATCCGGGGGCGCTGGCGGTTCCCGGAGCGGCACTGCCGGACGCGGGGGCAACGGGGGCAACGGCGGCAATGGCGGCTGTGGTGGACACGCGGGTGGCGCCGCGGGCGGCCCTTCGTTCGCGGTGCTGCGCGTCGCGCCTCCCCGTGTGATGGGCGGTGAAGCCCCCCGCGTGGACGTCGAGACCTCGATCACGTTCCGTGACTACGCCGGCGACGTCGTCGACGCCGCAGCCGCGCGCAACGCGTCGTTTTTTGTCGGCGGACCTGGAGACGGGGGCGGCGGCGGAAACCGCAACGGCTGCGGGGCGGCCGCGCAGAACGGGACCGAGGGCTACGAAGGTCCGGTCGGCTGCTGCCGAGCGTCGGGCTCACCGCCCACGGCCTGCGGCAACCTGACGGTGTGCGAATGATGGGCCGGCGCACGATCCGCTTCTTGTGCGGCGTCGCGGGCGCGCTGCTGTGCACACCCGCCGTGGCCGCGCCACCCGAGGCCGCCGCGGACGCTCTGCAGGCGACCGTCCTGGAGACCGAGAAGCTCGACCAGAAGACTCTGGACGCCGCAGAGGCGGCCTTCTTCGACGGGCTCGTGCACTACCGCGCCGCGCGCTACGAGCAGGCCGCGCAGTCGTTCCAGAAGGCATGGTCGCTGGCCCGACACCGCGACATGCTCTTCAACGTCGCGCAGTCGCGCGAAAAGCTCGGAGACATCAAGGGCGCGGTCGAGTGGTACCGCACCTACCTCGAGACCCGTCCGGCGGACGAGACCGCGGTGATTCACCGGATTCGCCAGCTCGGCGAGGAGCCCAATCGTGTCGCCACGACGCCGGCGCCTCGCCTCGACGAGGTCCGCGTGGAACGGGTCGAGGCGGGGGCCGGGCCGTGGCCCTGGGTGGCCGCGGGCGTGGCCGTGGTCGCCGCGGCGGGGGGCACGGTCGTCGGGCTCGGGGCCCTCGACGAGGACTCCAGCGCTCGTTCCGCTACCCTTCGCGCCGATGCGCAAAAACACAAAGACGCCGCCGAGTCAGGGGCACTGACCGCGGATATCCTCTTCGGGGTGAGCGCGGTCTCGGCCGCTGCGGCGGTCTACCTGTGGTGGCGGGCAGACGCCGCGACGACCGGAACGGAGGCGGCGCTCGAGGTGGGCGCGGCGCCCTCGGGCGGCTGGCTGGGGCTCACCGGCCGCTTCTGAGCCCCACGCTCCGGGCTCAGGTGTCCGTGACGCTGAGTCGGAAAACCACCTGTTCCAGCGCATGTTGGAAGTGGGTGTTCCCGGGCTCGAGAGCAAGCGCGATGCGCAGCATCTTCGCCGATTCGCGGAGCGCGGGGCCGATCTGGGCGTCCTCCTCGCGCGCCTTCTGAAGCAGGTCGCGGGCGAAGCCCCAATGCCACTGGCCCGTGGGTGTATCCCCCCCTCGGACGCGGCGCTGGCGCTGAGCCGTCTGCTCAGCCTCCTCCGTGAGGCGGAGCGTCCACGTGTGGGGCAGCCCCTGGAGCCCCGCTTCGTAGAGCTTGCGACGCCGCGTGTCCTTCAGGACGGCGTAGGCCTCGTTGATCCGACGAAAGAGGCGACCCGCCTCCTTGCGCGCGTCGGGTGTCGACGCGAAAAAGAGGTCCGGGTGGTATCGCCGGGTCAACGCGTGGAATCGCGCCTGCAGGCTCTCCACGTTGGCGTCGGCCGTCACGCCGAGAATCTGATGGTACGTCTGGGCGTCGGTCAGCGACGCCCGCGTGCGCAGCTCTTCGACGGTCGCCCCGAGGTCCGCGGCCATGGACTCCCCGACGTTCGAGTCGCTCTCGGACGGATCGTCGATGAGGGCCTCGAGCCCAGTGCGCAGGCCCAGCAGGTAGGCCTCGAGGAAGCTCTGTGACGCGGCGTCCATCTCGACCCGGACACGCAACCGAACGCTGCCGTCCGGCCGCGGGGTGACCTGCTCAGTGACACCGACGCACCGGATGCGGTCGGTCACGCCGGGTGGGCTGACCGTCAGCTCGACGGGGGTGCCCTCGGAAACGACGGACCCATGTCGCAACCCGACGACGCCGACGCCGAGTTGCTTCGCGTGAAAGTCGAGGAACTTGCGCGGATCGTCGAATCGCATGCGCGCATGAATCGCCGGGGCCTCGGTCGACATTGTCCCTCCGGCCGCATCGTATTCAGCGCGCACCGCGACCCGCAAGCCGCGCATCGTGCCCATTGACACCGGTGGTCGGCCGGTGAGACGTCGGCGCCATGTGGAGTGAGAGCCTGACGATGCTCGCGGCCCACCGCGGCGCGGCTGCGCTGGCCCTCGTCTCCGCGGGATTGCTGAGCCTCTCGACGTCGGCCTATGCGGTCTTGGCGGGTCCGGCCCTGCACGGTTTCGTCACCGGTCGCCCAGGCACGCTCCCGTTGACGATGCTGCACGGGACACGTGCGTTCGACGATCTGCCGGCGTTCGGCACCCTGGGCGCCCTCACGGCGGCGGTCCTCGTGACCGCGGTGTGCAAGGCAGCGGCGACCTGGCTGCACGCCTGGAGCTCGGCGCGACTGGGCGAACGTGTGGCCTATGCGCTCCGCGTGCGGCTTCACGCGGCGCTCTTGCGGCAGCCCGTCGATGACATGCGCGCCCTCGGGGCAGGTGAGGTGGCCTCCCGCCTCGGTCCCGAAGTGGACGTCTTCGAACGATTCGTCGTCGTAGGCCTCCTGGGCGGGCTCCGAGATGCGTTGCAGGTCCTCGCGCTGGTCGCGACGTGCCTCATCGCCGAGCCAATGTTGGCCGCTGTCGCGGTGGTCGCGTACCCGCTCGTGCTCGGGCCCATCGCGTGGGTCTCTCGAAGGGCCCGCAGGACCGCGAACGAGGCCCAGGCGCTGCGTGGCGCCGTCGCGACGCTCGCCGTCGAGCATGCCCAGGGGCTCGCCGTGCTCCGGGTCGCCCAGGCGGAGGTCTACGCCCGCACGCGCTTCGAGGCCGCGGCGGGTCGACTTCGAGACGCGGCCGTTCGCGCCGTGTCTGCGCGCATCGCCTCGACGCCGCTCACTGAGGTGGCCGGCGCGGTCGCCCTCGTGGGCACACTCGCCGTCGCGCGGTGGCGTGTCGACGCGGGGCAGTCTACACCCGAGTCTGCCATCGCCTTTCTGGCCGCGCTCCTGATGCTCTACACGCCGATCAAGGGTCTCGTGCGCGGCGCCGAGGTGAGAGCGCCCGCGGCCGCGGCGTGGGCGCGGCTGCGGACCTTCCGGGACGCGCCTCCGAGCGGCGCACCCGTCGTGCCGGCCGCGCCCGACCGCGGTTGGGGCCTCCGGCTGGACGGGGTCTCCGTCGTGCGCGATGGCCGACGTGTGCTGGAGACCGTGACCTGCGACCTGCCGGCGGGCCGAATCACCGCGGTCGTCGGACCCAACGGCGCGGGCAAGAGCACGTTGGCCTGGGTCGTCCTGGGGCTCTTGCCCCCGTCGGAGGGTCGGCTGCGATGGCTCGACGCCACAGGGCGGGAGCGGACCACCGACGAACGCCCAGCGACGGCCTGGGTGCCGCAGGAAGGAGGCCTGCTTCGGGCCACGCTCGCCGAGAACCTCACGCTGGGCAGCACCACGCAGTGGCCGCGCGAGGCGCTCGTCCAGGCCATGATGCGCTTTGGCCTGGGGCCCGTGCTCGATGTGCGAGCCGGCGACCTGGGGACCCGACTGGAGGAGGGTGGGGCAGGCCTCTCGTTGGGTGAACGTCGTCGGCTCCTCTTCGCGCGCGCCTGGCTCTCGTCCGCCCTGTTCGTCGTGCT
>JBMOFP010000175.1:0-12231 GCA_049318805.1 Bradymonadia bacterium | reverse complement strand
CCATGCTCGTGACCGCGTGGTCGCCGAAGTCGCGCATGCCGTCGACCACGACATACGGGAACGTGCGCGAGAGGGCGTCGAAGAGGCGGGGCAAGCGCTCGGCGGTGACCTCGGCGATCTCCTCGATGCGGTCGCCCTGGGCGAGGAACGACAGGCCGCTCCCGTGCCGGTCGAGCCCGGTCTGCAGCGCGCCCGGCGACTTCTCGGCCTCGCGACAGATCTCGGCCAGGCTGCGCTCGGGGCGCACGTTCAGACTCACGGGCACCGCGCCGAGCTGCAGGTCCAGATCGACCAGCACCACCGGGCGACCGAGTCGCGCCAGGGTGCCCGCGATGTTGATGGCGAGGGTCGTCGCGCCCACACCGCCCTTGGGGGCGAAGACGGCGATGGTGCGTGACTCGGACGCCGGAGGCGGCGGCGCCTCGACGGGGCGAGGCGCGGCGCCCGTGCCCGTGACCTCCTCGACCTCGTCCATGCCGATGGTCATGGTCTCGTTGCGCGACGGCACGGGGGGGCGCGACTTCTCGCGTTGTTTCTCCAGGTCCGCGAGCTTCACCACGAAGGTCGCGTTCCGCGGGTCCTTGATGCCCCCGCGGCTCGGCGGTCGGACGAAGTTGCCCTGTTTGCCCGACACCCTCGCCCCCTAGCGCCAGAAGCCGATGGGGCCCACGGGTCGTCCGCTTGCGCCCCCCATGGAGCTCTCGACGTCGTCGGAAGAGCCGCCACCGCCGGCCGACGGGTTCGAGCGCGGTTGCGGCTCGTCGATCTCGTTGAGGTTCAGCAGGAAGAGCTCGACGTCGGAGGGGTCGTTGACCCGGTCCTGACCCGGCAGCGGCGGGAGCTGACCGGGATCCAGAGGCTCGGCCAACCGCGCGGTGACGACGACGATCAGCTCGGTCTGCCGGCGCTGGAAGTCCTTGCTGGAGAAGAGCATGCCGAGAATCGGCAGCTCACCCAGGCCGGGCATCTGGCGCAGCGTATTCTCCATCTCGTCGGTCAACACGCCCGCCACGGCGAAGCTCTGACCATCACGCAGCCGAATCGTCGTCGAGCTCATCCGCTTCTTGAAGCCGGCGAGGGTGCCGTTGTCGAGGGTCGGGTCGCGCGCGGTGACCTGGGTGGTCGTAACGAGCTCGATGGTGTCGTCGTCCAGCACCGTCGGGTGGAACGACATCTCGACCCCCACGGGCTTGTACTCCACCGTGGGCGCGCTGAACGCGGTGCCAGAGACGGGAACGGGATACTCACCGCCCGCGAGGAACGACGCCGACTGACCGCTCACGGCGACCAGCGTCGGCTCAGCCAAAGTGCGCGCGAGGGTGCGCTCCGAGAGCAGGTTCAGCGCGGCCGCGAAGGGGAACTTGCCCGTCGACTTGCCCACGAAGATCGTCCCCATCGAGTACTCTTCGGAGAGGCCGCCCACGGCCCCCGGACCCGCGCCCACGGCGGCCGCGCCCCCCACGGCGCCCGCCCCGCGACCCAGACCGACGGCGACCCGCCCCGAGTCCATCTTGGTGGCGGCGTTCAGGTCCATGGCGCGAATCGACTTGCGGGTCACCTCGGCGAACTTCACCTCGACGAGGACCTGCTGCTTCTGTTTCACGCGCAACAGGTTGATCACCTTGGGTTCGACGCCGAGCGCCTGGAACGAGGGGCTCGTGAGGTAGCCCAGGGCGACCTGCTCCGCGTTCTCGAGGACCGAGATGCTCGAGACCGAGCCCACGAGCACGAGCGAGCCACCCACGGCGCGGGCCTCGATGTCCTCCTTGGGAAACGCGACCTGCAGCTCGCTCTGGATGGCGCGCGCCGGCAGCGTGACCTTGATGAGGTAGGTGGTCTGGCCGCCGGCGCCGAACATGATGAGGTTCGTTTCACCCACGCGGCGACCGACGATCAGCAGGCCGCCGCTGGCGGCGCTCGCGTCGGCGATGGTGGGGTCGGTGACCGTGACGCGCCCGACCTGTCCGCTGAGGCCGACCACCGACGAGCCGCCCAGGCCCACCTCGATGACCTCGCTCGGGCGCCCGCCGTCGTCTTGCGCCCAGGCCGTGCGGACCTCGGCCACACTCCCCACGACGCCGAGCAACACCGACAGAACGACGGGCCGCATCACTTCGCCTCCAGATTGATCGTCTTGCTGCCGCGCGCCGCAGCGTCGCTGGCCGCGGCGTCGGCCTGGATCGCGCGCCGGATCTGGGCGCTCGACGGTCTGCGCACGGGCGCCGCCGCGTCGGCCTGGCCAGGCGCGGGACGCTGGGACATGGGAGCACCACCCGGCGCGACGGCCGTGACGCCGGCCAACGCCGCCGCGTTCGCGAGCACGTCCGCGGGGTTCGGTCGCCCCAGGATCGCGTAGGGGTTCGTGCCCCAGGTCTCGACCGTGTCGTCGTCGTTCTGGTTGCGCAGCACGATGTCGATCTTGCCCTCGCGGGAGGCGAGCGCGAGGATCTCGCTCTCCGCCGGCGAGACGAGCACGGTCACGACCGCCGTTCGCTCCTGGCGACCGCCGTCTTCGCCGCCGCCGTCCTTCGGCGTCACGACGTCGATGTTGCCGTCCACCGCGACCACGCTCAGGCGCTGCAGCACGGTGCGGGTCACCGGAGAGCGGTCGATGGGGTCCTTCAGTGTGCCGACGACGTCGACGACCGCCCCGGGGTAAACGAGCCGGGCCTGGGCGATCCACGCGTCGATCCGCACCGCGAACGCGCGCAGGTTCGGCGGCACCTTCGCGGCCATGCCGGTGCCGGTCTTGCCCGACGCGAGGCGCTCGCTCAGGAGCGGCTCACCCGCGAAGATCAAGGCGTTGGGCACCCGCGCGTTGGGCCCGAGGACCTGGTCCTTGCGCTGAAACGCCGACTTCGGCACCGCCGAGGTCGGCCAGGGCACGATCTTCAGGTCGTCCTCATTGATGGGCTCCGTGGCCGGCAGGTCACGGGCGGCAACGACGACGTTTTGCAGCGGCTCGTTGGCGTACTGGCCCTGTCCGAAGACCCGGGAGAGGAGCCACGCCGTGAGCGCGGTCAACACGAGGGCGAGCACAGTGAAGCCGAGCGCGCCCGCTCGGGCGGCGCGTCCGGCGGTGGCTGCAGGCTTCATCGACAGGCACTCCCGTTCGGGTCAGTTGAGGCGCGGCATGGCCGAGGTCGCGTTCAGGGCGATGGCCCCGAACCGAGCCGGCCACCCGGGCGCACTGTACTGGCAAGTCACCGTGGCGGACAGGATCTGAACCGGGTCGGCGGGATCGCCTCGATTCGCGATGTTGCCCTGGACCGCGAGGGCGCAGCGACCGTCGTAGCCCTCGCGCAGGATGCGGTTGCGCACGATTTGCTGGACGCACCCGGCCGCGTTGTTCACGGCCGGGTCGAGCGCGCACTGACGCACGGAGTCGTTGGTCGCGTTCTGCAGCCACTCCTTCATGTGCGCCGCATTCACGAGCACGAACGACCCGGTGAACAGTGGCACCAGGATGACCGCGATGCCGATCGTCAGCTCGACCGCGGCGGCCCCTCTCGGGAAACGGCGAAGCGTGTGGGCCTTCGGCTTCATGGCGGCGCCTCCGTCAGAACAGGAAACCGGGATTTGCAGCGCGATACAGAGCGAGCAGGGCGCCCGCGGCAAAGGCCGGGGCCATGGGCACGTGTTGGCTGGGCAAACGGTCGGAGTCGACGACGGGGGCGGTGCGGGTCGTGAGCGCGGCGCGGACTCGAGAGAGCGAGAGGCTGAGGTGACCGTCTCGCCAGGCCATGAAGAGCCCAAGGGCGCCCCCGAGGATGGCGCCCGCGAGAAAGGCCACCGCGACGAGCGTCGGACCCAACCAGAGCCCCAACGCCAGCACCAGCTTCGCGTCCCCGCCCCGATAAATCTGGAGCGCGAACGGCACGATCACGCAGACGAAAGCGACCAGGAGACCCAACAGCCCGACACCGACACCGCTCACGCCCGCCGTCGCCGCCTGGCCGAGCAGGCCCACACCGGCGAAGGCGAAGTTGAGCGGATTCGGCACGCGTCGGCGGAAGAGGTCACTCAGCGATGCCGCGGCCAGGCCCGCGAGAAAGACGGGCCCGAAGACGGGGTCGGTGGCGACCACCCGCACCCGAACTCAGCGGCCGTTGTTCTGAATCTGGCCGGCCGCGTCTTCCATCTTGTCGTTGATCGACGTGCCCAGCGTGCGGAACGCCACGATGGCGGCGATTCCGATGACGGCGGCGATGATCGCGTACTCGACGGCGGTGGCGGCTTCTTCTTCGCGGTAGAGGCGCTTGAGCAGGTTACGCATGGTCGACTCCGGAGGGCTCGTGCTGGTCGGCGGGCAGACCGGCTGAATTGCCAGGTGCGCGGGGATTCTAGCGCAATGTGCGTGCCAGGCAATCGCGGCGCGCGGCGCCTCGGCGCGGGTGTGCCGGGTCGACCGGGGTGGGGTCCGCTGACCCCGAGATGAAGCCCGGGGGTCCACGGGATCCGGCGGGCTGGGGCGCCAGGGCAGGGCTCAGCCCGCGCGGCGACGATTGCGAGCGCGGACGTGCGCGTCTACCCTGCCGCGCCATGGTTTCGCCCCGATACTTCGTGCCCAACGGCTTCACCGCGCTCTCCATGGTCTGCGGCCTCCTCTCGGTCGCGGCGAGCGCCGAGGGCAACTTCGAGCTCGCCGCCTGGGCGATCCTCTGGGGCGTGCTCCTCGACAAGCTCGACGGCACCGCCGCGCGCCTGTTGAAGGCGACCTCGGGCTTCGGCGTGCAGTACGACTCGTTCGCGGACTTTGTGGTCTTCGGCATCGCCCCCGCCGCGCTCGTGCACTTCCGGATGCAGTCGGTGCCGTTCTGGAGCGGGCCGGACGCGCAGCTCCCGGCGGTCGTCGCGTCCATTTGCTGCGCGCTCTTCGTCGTGGCTTCGTCGGCGCGGCTGGCGCGCTTCAACATCACCGAGATGCCCATGGGGGACCGCTACTTCTACGGCATCCCGACGACCGTGTGTGGCGCGTTCCTGGCGAGTCTCTTTCTCACGGTGGAGCGCGGTTCGCTGCCCGTGAGCTGGATGGCCGCATTCCCCGCGGTGCTCATCGTCGCGGGCGTCGCCATGGTGTCCAGCGTGCTGCTCCCGAAGCTGAAGGTGCGCCCGTGGTTGGCGCTCAACATCTTCCAGTTCGCGAACGTCGCGGTCGCCTACGTGTGTGCGCCGCTGCGCATCCTCCCCGAGGTCCTGCTCGGCCAGGCGTTGACCTATGTCGTCGTCGGCGTGGGGTGGTGTCTCGTCAAGCCGCCCAAGCCGGACGGCGAAACCAACCTCTGATGCGCGTCGACTACCGCAAGGGCACCCTGGACGAGGACGCTGCCGCGACGGAGCCCTTCGCGCTCTTCGCAACGTGGTTCGACGACGCCGTCTCCGCGGGCATCGCCGAGCCGAACGCGATGACCCTCGCGACCTGCGACCGGAACGGCCGCCCGTCCGCGCGGATCGTGTTGATGAAGGGGCACGGCCCCGAGGGCTTCACGTTCTTCACGAACTACGAGAGTCGGAAAGCGACGGAGCTCGAGGCCGGGGGCCATGCGGCGCTTGTCTTCTTCTGGCAGCCGTTGGAGCGGCAGGTGCGCATCGAAGGTGCGGTGACGCGGGTCTCGCCCGCCGAGTCCGATGCCTACTTCGAGCAGCGCCCGCTCGGCGCACGGCTCGGGGCGTGGGCCTCGCAGCAGAGCCGGCCCGTGCCCGACCGCGCGGCGCTGGAGACGCGGCTCGCCGAGGTGACCGCCCGCTTTGGGGCACACCCCCCGCGGCCACCTCACTGGGGCGGATACCGGGTCCGGCCGACGGCCTTCGAGTTCTGGCAGGGGCGCCCCGATCGGCTGCACGATCGTATCGTGTTCGTCGGCTCGGCGGACACGGGCTGGACGCGGAACCGCTTGTCGCCCTAGGCGGATCGACAGTGTCTTGTGCTACCGTCTCGCGGTCGCCCCATCTTGGGTGCCGGAGCGATTCATGCACCGTTTTCGCCGACGTCGACGCGCCTCGTGGCCCGTGCTCGGGCTCTGCGCGCTGACACTCGCTCTGGTCGCTTGTGACGACGGCGCGCAGAGCGCTTCGAGCCCGACGCCCCCGTCCCCGGTCACACCGGACGCGGCCCCGAGCACACCGGCGGCCACCGACGCCGCCCTGCCGCCGTCGTCGCCCCCGGACGCCGCGATCGCCGTCGTGGACGCGACCCCGCCGCCCGGCGACGTGCCGACGGTCTTCGAGCTCGAGCCGCCGGCCCCGCGCCTCGCGCGCCTCACGCGCCTTCAGTACCGCAACGCCGTGCGCGACCTCTTCGGCCCGGACGTGCCCCCGCCCAGCGCGCTCGAGCCCGATGTCGCCGCGGATGGGCTGGTCGCCGTGGGCGCGACCGTGGCGAGCCTGTCACCCCGCGGCGTCGAGCAGGCCATCGAGGCGGCCCGGGGGCTCGCCCGCGACCTCATGTCCACCCCCGAGAAGCGCGCGCGCATCTACACCTGCGCCCCCGCCAGCGCCGACGACGCCGTCTGTCTCGGCGCGGTCGTGGACGCGTGGGGCCCTCGGCTGTGGCGCCGGCCGCTGCTGGCCGAGGAGCGTGAGGGGCTCGTGGCCGTAGGGCGTGCGGCGGGCGCCACCCTCGGCACGTTCGAGGCCGGGGTCGAGGCCACGTTGGCCCGGCTGCTCCAGTCCCCCTTCTTTCTCTACCGCGTCGAGGTCGGCGAGCCCGATCCCGAGGTCGAAGGAGGCCGACGCCTCACGTCCCACGAGCTCGCGGCGCGGCTCGCGGCGTTCGTTTGGAACAGCGTGCCCGACGACGCCCTGCGCGCCTCGGCGGACTCCGGCGTGCTCTCGACGGTCGAGGGCCTGAGCGCGGAGCTCGACCGGATGCTCGCGTCTCCGAAGGTGCACGACGCGGTGCGGAACTTCTTCGCCGAGTGGCTCGACCTGTACGCCCTCGACGGGCTCAACAAGGACCCGAACATCTTCCGCCACTACTCCGCGGACCTGGGCGCCGCGGCGCGCGAAGAGACGCTGCGCCTGGTGGAGCACCTCGTCTTCGACCTCGACGCCGACATCCGCACGTTGCTCACGACGCGCACGACCTTCGTGAACCGGCGCCTCGCGGCCATCTACAATGTGCCGGCCACCGCGGACGAGGGCTTCGGCCGCGTGGAGCTGCCGGCCGACGGACCTCGGTCCGGCTTCCTGGGTCACGTCGCGTTCCTGGCGCAGAACGCGCATCCCACCTCGACCTCGGCGACCCTGCGCGGGATCTTCGTGCGGGAGCGGCTGCTCTGCCAGACCATGCCGCCGCCGCCCACGAACCTGAACACCGCGATCCCCGAGCCGAGCGAGGGCGCCCGGACCCTGAAGGAGCGTTTGCTCCGGCACATGGAGGACGACTTCTGCGCGGGCTGCCACGCGCTGACGGATCCGGTCGGTTTCGGTCTCGAGAACTTCGACGGCCTCGGCCGCTGGCGGCTCGAGGAGAACGACGCGCAGATCGATCCCGCCGGTGAGCTGGACGGCGCGAGCTTCGCGGACTCGGCCGAGCTGAAGCGGATCATCTCGGAGCATCCCTCGTTTCCGGGGTGCGTCACGCAGACGCTCTTCGCCTACGCCACCGGCCACACACCCGGGCCGGGCCAGTGGGCGCAGCTCGACGTGCTGACGGCGAAGTTCCGCGCGCGCGGGCATCGCATTCTCACCCTGATGCGGGACGTGGCGTCGAGCCCGGGTTTCCGGCGTGTGGGGCCCGTCGAGGCTGCGCCGCCTGCGGAAGGAGCACAGCCGTGAGGGCGCTCTCTCGTCGAACACTGTTGCGGGGCCTCGTGGGCGGCGCCGCGGTCACCGTGGGTCTCCCCTGGCTCGAGGCCATGACCGGCAAGGTCGCGCGGGCGCAGCAAGGGGCGTCCGGATTCCCCAAGCGTTTCGGGATCTTCTGCTGGGGCAACGGCGTCATCCCGATACGCTGGAACCCGCCCACCGAGGGCGCGGACTTCCAGCTCTCGGAGCAGCTCCAACCGCTCGCCGCGCACAAGCGGAAGATTTGCGTGGTCAGTGGGACGCGCGTGCTCGTGCCCAACATCGAGCCGCACTTCGCCACGGCGGCCGGCGCCCTCTCGGGTCGGCCCATCATCAAGGTCGGAAACGACTGGACGTTCAGCGGACCGACCATCGACCAGATCCTGGCGCGGGTCCTCGGCGCGGAGACCCGGTTCGCGTCCATCGAGACCGGCGTCGTGTCCGGCGAGGGCCTCTCGTACAACGGCCCGAACAGCGTGAACCCGCCCGAGACCTCGCCGCGCGCGCTCTTCGACCGGATCTTCGGCGGCGGCTTCCGGCTACCTGGAGAGGGCGGCCAGGTCGACCCCGCGATCCCGCTCCAGCGCAGCGTGCTCGACGCGGTGATGGACGATCTGCGCCGCGTTCAGGGTGTCGTGGGTGCCAACGACCGCATTCGCCTGGAGCAGCACTTCGAGGGCGTCCGCGCGCTGGAACGGCGCCTCGCGCGGCTCGAGGAGGACCCGCCGAACCTGGCGGCGTGCGCCTACCCGGCCGAGCCGCTGGCGGAGTACCCGGACGTGGAGGGGCGACCGCAGATCGCCGAGCGCAATCGCGCGATGGCCGAGACCCTCGCGATGGCGTTCGCGTGTGACCAGACGCGGGTCTTCAGCCACTTCCTCACGCGGCCGGTGAGCAACGTGCTCTTCCCCGGCGCAGCCTCGGGCCACCATCAGCTCACCCACGACGAGGTCGGCGACCTGCAGCCGCAGGTGCACGCGATCGTTTTGCAGTGTCTCGAGGCCTTCGCGGTCTTCCTGGACGCCCTGGACCGGATCCCCGAGGGCGACGGCACGTTGCTCGACCACTCGCTGATCCTGGGCACGACGGACGTGTCGTGGGGCAAGATCCACAGCCCGGACGACTTCCCGATCGTGCTCGCGGGCGGGGCCGACGGCGGGATCAAACGAGACTTCCACTACCGGTCGCCGTCGGGCGAGACCACGAGCAAGGTGCTCCTGAGCATCTCCCGCGCGATGGGTCTGGACCTGCCGTCCATCGGCGCGGACGAGGGCGCGACGAGCGACAGCCTGGGAGCAATCGAAGCATGAGCACGTCGCGTATCGGCCTGTGGCTGGTGATGTCTCTGGCTGCGTGTGGCGAGGACCAGGCGTCCAGTGAACCTACGGAGACGCCCGGGAGCGACGCCGCGGTCGATCCCGGAGCCTCTGCGGACGGCGGTGGCGCGGACGCCGGCCTCGTCGCGCCGCCCGCCGACGCTGCGCCCACTCCGGACGCCCAGCCCGGTGAGGTCGACGCGGCCCGCCGCCCGCCCACGCGCCTCTCGGTGCTCGACCAGCTCGGCTTCGCCCGCGAGGTCACACCCGGCGTCGCCCCGGGTTTCAACCTGGACGAGCGCGTCAGCGACGGGCGCGACGAGCTCACGTGTTTCAAGCGCGACTACACGAGCCCCGAGGGTGAGCCCGGGATCGACAACCAGCTCGCGGGGCTCGTGCCGCTGCTCGACGCCTTCGGCCTCGGCGCCGTGGAGGGCCTCGTGCAGGGCTCCATCGAGGAGGGCGGCCTGCTGATTGTGTGGGAGCTCGACGGTCTCGACGACCTGGTCGAGGACGACGAGGTGCGGCTTCGATACCGCCTCGGCCGCGGCACACCGTTGCTCGGCACCGATGGCCTGCTGCTGTCGGGGCAGACCTTCCACGTGCACCCCGACTCCCTGGACCTGGTCGTGCCGAACGCGCGGGTCTCCGACGGTGTGCTCACGGCCGGCCCCTTCGACGCACGACTCCCCATCGTGGTCTTCGGTGTGAAGTACGAGCTGCCGATCCAGGGCACGTACCTTCGGGCGCGGCTCACCTACGACGGCGGTCTCGAGGACGGTCTGCTGGGGGGCGGCGTGCGGGTCGAGGACGTGCTCGCCATCGCCGTCACGGCGAACATGAACGCGGGCGGCGTGCTGGACGCGGTGACCGCCGTGCTCAACGGCCGCGGCGACATGGACCGCGACGAGACGGGCGCGTGCAAGACCATCTCGGGCGCCTTCGCCTTCTCGTCGGTCTCGGCGTACTTCTACCAGGAGTAGCCGCAACGCGTCGGCGTGGCTCGCCCGGCAACCTCGGCGTCCTGTCGCCGTGCCGCGCCGGGCCGTCCTGGCCCGCGGGCGTGGCGCCAACCCTCACCGGATGACCGACTCGCCGTTCTTGAGGCGAAACCAGACCCCATCGGGGGTGACGGTGCGTTTTTCGTAGAGCTCTGTCACGACGCGCCGGGTCTCCGGGGAGCGTTCATCGATCAGGCCGGCATAGTCGGCATCGGTGAACAACCACTCCGGTCGGGCGGCGCGCAGCTTCTCCGGCAGCGCCGCCCACTTCGAAGGCGGGAACGTCTCCCAGGACCATCCATGCGCCGCCATCGCCTGCGGCCGGCCCGACAGGTAGAGGCACAGCGGATTGCCGAAGACGTAGATCGGCTTGGGCGTGGGCTCATCACGCAAGAACTGCGTTGCCTCCCAGATTCGCTTTTCATCGGCATCGATCGCCCGCTGATACTCGCCCTGCCAGGACGTATCGCGCACCACTTCCTGGGCAAAGGCGCGGGCCTTGATGCCCAGGCTCCGCAAGACGGGGCCCAACACAAGGAGTGCCAGGGCCACGCCCGCCAGCGCGCTCTTCCAGCGCCGGCCTTGCCAGGGTTCATCGGGCAGAAGCGCGTCGATACCGCGCACACCCAGGATGCCCAGCGGCACCAACAGCAAGCAGAAATGATACGGCCACCACGACAACCGCTGGATCAAGATGACACAGCCGGAGACCAACACGCAGGCGAGGATCGCCAGCGTCAGCACTTCCCGCCGCACGCCACGCCAGGCGACCAGCGCCAGCAGACTCAGGAGCAGCACCGGCAGTGTGTTCGCCGCGAACCACGCGATGCTCCCCGTGAGCCGTGAGTAGGGCGTCGCTGCAGCCTTGGCCAACGCCTCCATGGGAAAAACGAACGTCGTCCACATCATCTCGCGCAGCGATCCGTGCAGGGCGAACCCCGCGGCCACGATCCCCAGCAGGACCGCACCGCCGAGAGAGGCGCCGGCCACCCCCGTGGCGATGGGCCGCCAAGCGGCGCCTCGATCACACCCAAGCCGTACCACGATCGCCACCGTCCAGATCACCATCGCCAGCGGCGCCAGGGCCTGTTTGAAGGTCACCAGCACCCCCGCGCACAGGCCGGAAAGAAACCAGCGCCGGAACTGGCGGCCGCCGGTGGCCTCGAGATCGGTGCTCAGGACCAGACAGCCGAACAGGGGCAGGCTCACCAGCGCCTCCACCTGGGTCAGGTGCCACTTATCACTCATCCCATAGAACAGGCCCACGCTCGCCAGGGGCACGAGTGCCGCGAGCCAGGGCCGCTGTAAGTACGCGCCCAGCCCCAGCGTCATCCACACCGCAAGCCCGCTGTACCAGATGAGTTCAAGCGTGTGCGCCCCCACTTCGTCGAACCCGAAGAGTTTCCCCGCCAGCCAGTAGAAGAGATAGATCCCCGGCTGTTTGTTGTCCCAAAAGTCCACATACAGCCGCCCCCCGTCCTCCAGCGCGCGCGCTCCGACCATGATGAGGGCCTGGTCCCCATCGAAGGGATGGGGCAGGTGTAGGATTCCCAGCGCCCAGACCGGAATGAGGGCCAGGAGGCAGAGGAGAGTTCGTGAGACCAGGGCGCGGTCGGGCGTTGGAGACATTGCGCTCCAATGTGCGCCGGGCCGTTGGGTGAGGCAAGGGTCCGGCTTCCCCACGGCTCACCGTTTCCCCGATGGTCCGGCCGGGTGATCACGCTCACGTCACGGTTGCGTGCCGTTCTCGCGGCACCTGAGGCGGACGCGCCGCCGGCTCCGGTGTTCATCCAGCGATGGCACTCGAGCTCGACGATCACGGCCAGCGCCGCTTCGTCCTCGCTTCTCGCCCCCTGATTCCGCCGCCGAAGCGGCCGCCACCTTGCCGAAACCAGGCGACAACTCCGCTGACACAGGGGGCTCGTGCGCGGAGCGCCGCCGACGGCAATGGGCGAGGTGGAGGACGCTCCTCATCGCGACACGGCGGCCGCGGCCAACGACACGCGGATGCAGCGTGGACACGAAGGCGCAGGGGCGCCGTGCCGAGAGCCAGCGCGACGGCGCCGTGGTCGGGGTGCTCGATGGGCGACAGCGGCCCTCGACTCGGGTAGCTTCTGGCCTCCCCC
>JBMOFP010000174.1:0-12283 GCA_049318805.1 Bradymonadia bacterium | reverse complement strand
GAAGCCGCCGCACGACTCGCCCTCGGGGCAGTCGGCGTCGCCGTTCTCGATGCACCGGCCCGGTCGCTCGTTGTTGCACGCGCCGTCGATGCAATCGCCGAAGGGGCACTCGTTGGCATACGTGCACGGCTGCCCACCGGGCGGCGGCACGTAGACGTCGGGCTCCAGCGGCCCGGCATCGACCAGCGTCACGTCCGCCGGTGTGCCCTGGTCGCTGGGCGGAGTGTCGCCGTCGCGCGCCGGCTCGCCGCCCTGGGGCGTCGCGTCGGCCTGCGGGGTGCCGCCCGCGCCGCCGCCACCCTCGCCCTCGCTCTTCGCCGCGTCGCCGCATGCCCACAGGCCCGCAGTCAGACACCCCCAGATGACCATTCGTCCGATTCGCATGGGTCCCCGTTCGATGGCGTGCGGGGCGAGATGCGCCCGCCGCAAGGCGGCGAGCATAGCAGGAACGACACCGGTCTTCGCATTGCGACGGCGCGCCCGCGCGCCTATTGTCCGGTCATGGTCGACACCTCACGCCTCTACGTTCGTCAGCTCTTGGGCGGGCGCGACTTCGCGCGCGACAACCCCGCCGCGCAGGGCATGGAGAACTTCGTTTACCTGCTCGGGGACCGCGTGACCCGGGAGTGTCTCGTCGTCGATCCGGCCTGGAACGTGCGCGACCTCGTGCGGATCGCGCAGGAAGACGACATGCGCATCGTCGGTGCGCTCGGCACGCACTACCACCCGGACCACATCGGCGGCTCGATGTTCGGCTTCACCGTCGAGGGCTTGCCCACGCTGCTCGAGGTCAACCCGTGTCCCATTCACGTGCACCGGGCCGAGGTGGACGGCGTCCGTAAGGTCACGGGCCTCTCGGTCACCGACCTCACGGCCCATGACTCGGGGGACCGAGTGCGGGTCGGCGACATCGAGGTGGAGCTCTTGCACACGCCGGGGCACACGCCGGGTTCGCTCTGTTTCCGGATACACGACGCGCTCTTCTCCGGGGACACACTCTTCCTGCAGGGCTGCGGCCGCGTGGACCTGCCCGGGGGTGACCCCGACGAGATGTACCGAACGCTCAACGAGCGCCTCTCGACCTTGCCCGGCGACCTCATGCTCTACCCGGGGCACGCCTACGGCGGCAAGGCCGCGCGCCTCGACCAGGTGCGGGCGACGAACCCCTACCTGCAGGTGCACAGCCTCGCGGCCTTTCGTCGCGGCATGGGCTTCTGAGACGTGGCGCGGCGGAGGGCCGAGCGCAAACGACAGCGCGCCGTCGGCGCACCGCCGGGCACGATCGTCATCGACCCCGCGGCGCCGCCGCCTCGACTGCACGCCATGACCTTCGACTTGAATGGCTTCGAGGAGTTCGAGGTCTCCACGCTGACGGCCGCGGTGGCGCTGCGGCAGCCCGGTCGTACACTTTGGCTCAACGTGGACGGCCTCGGGAGCGAGACCCTGCTGCGAGAACTCGCCTCGGACTTCGGGCTTCACGCCCTGGCGCTCGAGGATGTGGTGAACACCGGGCAGCGGCCCAAGGTCGACGAGTACGACGACCACATCTACGTCGTCGCGCACATGGCGCTGCCGAGCCAGGAAGGGCTGGGCACGGAGCAGTTCAGCCTGTTCCTGGGTGAGGACTTCGTGCTGACGTTTCAAGAGGGCCACCCCGGGGACTGCTTCGAGCCCGTCCGGTCCCGGTTGCGGCAGAACTCGGGCCGGATTCGGCGCGCGGGGCCGTGTTACCTGGCCTACGCCCTGCTCGACGCCGTCGTCGACGCGTGGTTCCCGGTCCTCGACCGCTACGGCGCGGCGCTGCACGCCCTCGAGGAGGAGGTCCTCACACGACCGCACGAGGACCAGATGATGCGCATCCGCAAGGTGAAGTGGGAGCTGCTGACACTCCTGCGCGCGGTCATGCCGCTGCGGGATGTGTTCACGTCCCTGATGCGGGAGGGCAATGCTTTCGTTCGTCCCGAGACGCGTCTGTTTCTGCGCGACTGTCACGACCACGCCATGCGGATCGTGGAAGAAGCTGAAACCTATCGGGAAATCGACGCTTCCCTGATGGAGATGTATCACTCCAGCGTGAGCAATCGAACGAACGAGGTCATGAAGTTCCTGACCGTCGTCTCGGCGATCTTCATCCCGTTGACCTTTCTGGTCGGCGTCTATGGCATGAACTTCGAGTACATGCCGGAGCTGAAGTGGCACTACGGCTACTTCGGCGCGCTCGCCTTCATGTTCTTGGTGTCGATCTCCATGGTGCTGTACTTCCGATATCGCGGATGGTTCGGACGCGTCGACCGAACGGGCAAGGCCGCAGGGCTCCGGGCACAATTGAAGGGCGACGATCCATGAGAGCACTGTTCTTCGCTCTGGCGCTCGCGCTCGTGCCGCTGCTGGCCAGCGCCGCCGCGCCCTCGCTCCCGTTCCGGCGCTTCACCCTCGACAACGGGCTCGTCGTCATCTTCCACGAGGACCACGGCGCCCCGCTGGTGGCCGTGAACGTGGCTTACCGTGTGGGTTCGAAGGACGAGGCCGCCGGTCGAACGGGCTTCGCGCACCTCTTCGAACACCTGATGTTCATGGGCACCGAGCGTGTGCCCCGCGGGGCGTTCGACGCCTGGATGGAGGCGCTCGGCGCCTGGAACAACGCCTGGACGAGCGAGGACCTCACGGTCTACTACGAGTCGGGGCCGAGCCACGCGCTGCCGCTCCTGCTGTGGCTCGAGGCCGACCGCATGCAGGCCCTCGGCGGGCAGATCGACCAGACCAAGCTCGACCTGCAGCGCGACGTGGTGCGCAACGAGCGCCGGCAGACGTCCGAGAACACGCCCTACGGTCTGGTCGAGCTGGAGCTTCCGAAGCTCATGTTCCCGCCGGGGCACCCCTACCACCACCCGGTCATCGGCTCGCACGAGGACCTGCAGGCCGCGTCCGTGGCCGACGTGCGCCAGTTCTTCGCCCAACACTACGTGCCCTCGAACGCGAGCCTCGTCGTGGCCGGTGACTTCGATCCCGTGGCCACGGAGGCGCAGGTGCGCGCGCTCTTCGGGCCCCTGAGTCGGGGCGAGGCGCGCCCGCGTCCCTCGCCGCTGAAGCCCGAGGTCGTCGCGGCCCGTGAGCCCGTGACGGTGCAGGACCGCGTGGACCAGGCGCGCACCCACTTCGTGTGGCAAACCCCCGCGAACTTCGAGCCCGACGATGCCGCGCTCAGCCTGCTCGCGACGATCCTCGCGACCGGCAAAGCCAGTCGTCTCGAGCGCGCCCTCGTCTACGAGCTGGGCCTCGCCCAGGACGTGGGCGCGTCGCAGCTCTCCGGCACGCTGGTCTCGCGGTTCGTGGTCCAGGCGACGGCTCGCGAGGGCGTCGCGCTCGAACGTCTCGAGGCGGCGATGGACGACGCGTTGGCTCAGGTCGCGGCGCGGGGCGTGACCGAGGACGAGCTGCGGCGCGCACTCAACGGCCTCGAGACCCAGCTCCTGCTCGGCCTGCAGCCGGTGCTCGAGCGCGCCAGTCTGCTCAACCTGTACGAGGCGCAGCACGGCGACCCCGGTCAGCTTGCGCGGGACCTCGAGCGCTACCGGCGGGTCACGGTGGGTGAGATCCAAGCGGCGGCCGCGCGCTGGCTCGAAAAAGGCCGACGCGGTGTGCTGCGTGTCTTGCCGAAGCCGACGCCGGCGCCTTGATTCGGGGAGTCGACGCCGCTAGGTTCAAAATTGTGGGGACAACGGAACGCCAGACGAACTCCGCCGGCCTACGCGGCGTGCTGATCGGAGCACTCCTCGGCGCACTGGCGGTGGCCGGACCCGCCCACGCTGCTCCCGTCGAGGCCTCGATCACCGTCGCGGCCACGCCCAAGGCGGTGATGGCATGGCTCGCCGACGGTCCGAGGACCATGCGGCTGAGCCCCGACGTCGAGACCGCCCGAGTCGTCTCCGTGGAGCCCAATGGGTGCGTCCTCCTCGACGTCGCGACGCGCGGCCTCGTGTCGTCGATGCACTATCGGACCCGCAGGTGCAACCGCACCGACGGCTTCGAGGAGCGACTCGTCCGCAGCGAGGACCTCGATCGCATCGTGACGACGTGGAGCGTGCGCGCCACGGCGGCCGGGACGCGCATTCGGTTGAGCATCGACGTCGAGCCGTCGTTCTACGTGCCCGAGTGGATGGTCGACGACGCGACGCAGGACTCCGTCGATGAGATGGTGAAACTTCTCGGGCGCGCGCTCGCTTCGCAGTCCGCAGACCCTTGACCGTAGGGGCGTCGACACGGCATGGAGGGTCCATGAAACCCGCTCGACCGTGGCTCTGGGCGCTGCTGGCCGTGGCTGCGTGTGGCAGTGGGCCCCCGGCGGTGCAGTCGAGCGCCCCGCGGCCCTTGAGTCTCGCCCCGAGCGCCCCCCCGCCCGACCCGCTCGGACCCCGGCCCACACTGGCGCCGGCGGCCGCCTTCACACCCCCCGGGTGGCGCGAGGTCGAGGGCCTGCGCGCCCCGCGGGTGTGGCTCGCGCCCCGCGACACGGTGCCCGTGGTCGCGCTCCGCGTGGTCGTGCCCTTCGGCGCGTCGTCGGACCCAGCGGACCGCGCCGGGCTCGCCGCGCTGACCGCCGAGATGATGGAGCAGGGCGCGGGCAAGCGAGACGCCTTCCAGATCGCGCAGGCCTTCGAGGCCCTCGGCGCGTCCGCGTCCGTGGAGGCGGGCCTCGACAGCATGCAGGTCTCGGTGACCGTGACCCGCGACAACTTCGACGCGGTGCTGGACCTCGTGGCCGACGTCGTCGCGCGGCCGCGGTTCGAGGCGCAGGAGTGGAAGCGGACCCAACCGCTCTGGCTCGACCAGCTCGCCCAGCGCGACTTCGAGCCGATGGACGTGGCCGCCCTCGTGGCCCGCGCCACCTTCTTCGGGGACGGGCACCCCTATGCGCAGCCTGTGGACGGCACCCTCGCGAGCGTGAAGCGCATCACCCTCGACGACGTCCAACGCTTCCACCGCCAGGCCTTCCGGCCCGAGCACGCGGTCGTGGTGCTCGCGGGCGCCGTGGACGACGCCGGGGCGCGCAAGATCGGCGAGGCCTTTGCGGCACGGTGGGCGGTCGCGCGGGCCCCCGCGCTTGCCGCACCCGCGCCGCGGGGCGAGGCGGCGGCGAGGCCGCGCACCGTGCTCGTGGAGCGACCCGACGCCGCGCAGACCGCGTTCTTGTTCATCGCCCCCGCCCCAGACGCCCGGACCCCGCAATGGGCGGCCCACGCCCTCGCCAACGTGCCGCTCGGGGGCTCTTTCACCTCGCGCCTCAACGCCAACCTGCGCGAGGACAAGGGCTACACCTATGGCATCGGGTCGCGGTTGGGCGAGGCGCGCCTTGCCGGCACACTGACCGTGCGCACCGCGGTTCAGCGCGAGGCGACCAGCGCCGCCCTCAAGGAAATCCTCAAGGAAATCGAGACGATGGCCGCCGATGGGCCTCGCCCGGACGAGGTCGAGAAGGCCCGCGGTACGCTGCGACTCGAACGCATCGAGGCGTGGCAAACGGTGGATGGCATCGGCGAGCTCGCGGCTTCGGCCGTGGCGCTCGGGGTCGAGCCCGGCTGGATCGTGGACCGCGCCGCGGCGCTCGAGAAGGCCACGACCGACGAGATCATCGCCGCGGCGCGGGCAGGGGCGCTGCGGGGCGCGACCATCGTGGGGGTCGGGGACCGGGCGACGCTCGAGGCGGCCTTCAAGGAGAACGGTCTGCCGGCCCCGGAGCGGCGCGGGCCCTCGGGCGAGCGCCTTTGAACCTTCCGCCGCGGGCGCTCAGCCGCCGGCGTTGAGCTCGGCGCGTCGGCGTGCGGCCCAGGCCGCGTGCACCTCGGCGAAACGTGCGGGCCCGAGGCGGGTCTCCAGGGCCGTGAGCGCGGGCTCGATGAGCGCCTGACCGCTGTCCCCCAGCAAGTCCGTCAGGCTGGACTTGGCGCGGAGCAGGGTGTCGAGCTCGTCCACCGGCCGGTCAGCCTGGTGGTAGGCGCTGGAGATGAGCACGGTCGACGACAGGTAGGTCTCGACGTCGGCGCGCTGGACGGCCGACGCGCGGGCGATCTGACCCAGGCGAATGGCCTCGGCCGTGTCGCCCCCGGCGAGCGCGACCAGGCCGCGCTGCCCCGCGATGCGGCCATGCAGGTGCGGGGCGTGACCGGCCGCCATGACCTCGGCCTCGTCCAGCATTCGGCGCGCCTCGGTGGTGCGTTGCGCGGCCGTCAACACCACGGCCTTCTCGAGGCGGAACGCGGCGCGCGCCCGGTCGTCGGACTCTGCGTCGGCGAGGGCGGTCGCGGCGTCCAGGTGAACGAGGGCGGTCGTCAGGTCGCCCGTGTCGCGCGCGAGCCGCGACAGCTTCTCGTACGCCGTCAGGCGCGCGCGGGCGTCCTGCAGGTCGAGCACGCGGGTCCAGGCGCGGCGCCGTTCCTCGAGGTCACCGTCGGCGTCGGCGACCTCGGCCGTCGTCAGCGCGACCTCACGGGCCGCCGGCGGAAACGCCAGGTCCTCGACCTCCGCGAGCGCCGCCCGCGCCGCGAGCGTTTGTCCCGCCATGAGATGCAGGCGAACCGCGGCGAGAAAACATCGGGCCGAGGTCGCGAGGTCGGCCGAGGCGCGCGCACGTTCGGCCTGGGCGATGAAACCCGCGGCGGCCTCCGAGAAGTCGCCATTGAGCGCCGCGGCCTGCGCGCGCTGGGCGTCGCGGCGGCCGAAGAGCGAGGGCGGATCGGAGGACGTGCTGGGCATCGCGTCAGAGTGTCCCTGATTCGGTCGATTCAGTGAAATCCACGAGAAGCAGACTCTCGCTCTCGACCGGCGAAGTGTCCATTGGGGACAACACCATGACGCCCGTACGGTGTTCCATCACACGTTCGACGTCCGAGTTGCGCTCCGGTGACCATTGGACGGCCCAAAGCGCGCCGGAGAGCCGCACCGCGCGTGCCTGGTCCGCAAGCGCCCCCAGGGTCGCGGGCGGTTCGGTGACGACGAGGGGACGCGACAGCGCCGCCGCCCAGGCCTCGACGACCCCTTCCACGACGGCGCTCGGCCCCCGCAGCCAGGTGTTCGCGCCGGGCGTCTCGAGGTGGTCGGCGATCTCGGACCAACGGGTCGCCCAGTCCCCGCCCGCGTGCCAGCGCGCGATGGGGACCTCTGCACGCGTGTGCACCCCGGTCCACGCGCGGCGCAGGTCTTCGGGCGGTGACAGGCCGGTCGAACCGAGCAGGGCCCAGCGCGCGACCACGCCGGCGGGTCCGAAGAGCGCGTCGACCTCGTCGGATCGCCAGGCGCGCCGCAGCGCAGCCTCGAGGCGGTCCACGCGGACGGGCGCGTCATGTTTCTCGCTCGCGAAGGCGCATGCCAGTAAGTCGTGCGCCGCGCGAGACAGCTCGAGCGCTTGCCCGACGCTGAAGGCCGGCGGGTAGGGACCGTCCGTGCCCGAGGCGCCCGGCATCGGGACGCGGCGGCGTTGGTGAAGCTCGAAAGCGTCGGCCCGCAGGTCCGGGTCCGGCGTGGTCGACGCGCCCGAGCGTTCCTCGGAGCGGGCCCAGAGTCGCAGGCCGTGGTCCAACTCCGCGGCCACGGCTTGGCGCACGTCCGAGAAGGGCTCCGGTGCCCGCGCGAACCGGAGGAGCCCGCGGACCTCGGCGGCCCAGAGGCGTGCTTCGGTCGACGGCCGCTCGAGCGCCGTCGCGAGCGCGGCCTCGAGTGCGTCGACCGCGCGCTCCGTGTCGCCCAGGTTCGTCAGCGCCTCGCCCATCAAGCGCTGCGTCCGCGCGAGCGCGCCCAGGCCCGTGTCCTCGTGCTCAGGGTGCCGCTCGTCGAGCACCGCCCACGCCGCCACGCGCTCCAACGCCGCCAGCGCACGCTCCGGCGCCGCGTCCACCCAGCGCTCCGCTTCCAGCAGCGCGGCTTGCTCGCCGCCGCCGTCGAACTCAGTCACCCGTGACCTGGCGGCGCATCTGGCGGTGCTGCGCCGCCCAGCCCAGGAGCGCGCCCCACTTCTGCTGGCGCTGCTGACGCAGGCCGGCGATGCGCTGCTGGAGCGTCTGCTCCTGCCGGCGACTGCCCTGCGCGTCGGCCTGCGCCTCGGTCTGCACGCCCTCGGCGGCCGAGCGGTCGGTCTCCACTCGGGACTGCAAGGTGCTCACCTCGCGTTGGGCCGCCCCGCGCGAGGTCGCGGCGGTCTGCGTCTGGCTCTCGCGGTCGCGCAGCACCTGGTCCTGCGCCTGCTGAGCCTGTTGGCGCGCAGGGCCCGTGCCGGTGATCTGGTCGATGCCAGTCACGAGCTGCCCGAAGTTGTTTTTCGCGGAGTCCACGTCGATGAAGCGATTCGACGGCGCGCGCTGGATGCACGCGTTCGCCGTACGCGCGGGGCCGGCGAGCGGCGTCAACACCGCGCGCACCCGCTCGAGCTGTCCATCCCCCGAGCTGTTCTGACCCTGCGTGCGGCTGGCGACGTCGGTGTTCTGGGCCGAGACCCGCGCGTGCTCGGCCTGCGTGGCGGCGTGCTCCTGGGTGCGGCCCGCCACCGCGCCCTCGACCGCGGTGAGGTTCGAAGCCTGCTGCTGCGCCTGGCCGGCCACCTCGGTCGCGGCCGTAGTGTGGCTCGCCTGGGCTTGGAGCGCCTGCTCCTGGGCCGTGATCTGCTGGTCGAGGCCATCGACCTCGCCCAGGGTGCCTGGGGGCTCCGGCAGCACGACATGTCCGCGCGCATCCCGCGGCGGGCCCTCGGCGCGCTCCGGGGCCGCAGCGCCCGGGCCCGGCGCCGGAGCGCCCGGTGCCGGCGTGCCCTGCGCCGGAGCGCCTGCGGGGGGTCCGCCCGCGCCACCACCGCCGCCGCCGCCCTGGCCCGCGACGACCTGCTGGGCCGTGTTGTTGTCGCGGTCCGTGACTGCGTTCTGACGGGCGTTCCGTGCGGTCTGGTAGCTGCCCTCGGTCGTATTGCCGACCTCGCCGCCGCCCGTGTGCGGGTCCATGAATTGCGCGCGGTTGTTCTCGATGCGGCCCTGGGTCTGCTCGACCCGATTCTGCGCCTTGTTGTTGGCCGCCGTCGCATGCCTGAGCTCGGCCCGAGTCGATCGCGGCGCGTTGTCCGCCGACGCCGCGGTCTGGGCGTTCTCGAGCCGCTGACCCGTCGCTTGTGCTTTCGTTTCGCGGGCTTGCAGCTCGCCGCTCAACCGTTGCCGCTCGCTCTGGTAGTTGGTCAGCGCGTCCGCCTGCCCACGGCTTCCGGCCCGCAGGTCCGAGCCTGCGGAGCGCGCGGACTTCACGCCGTCGCCGATGCCCTCGGTGAACTGACGCAGCGGGTTCATGCCTCGCGGGCGCTGCGACGCCGGCTGGTTGCGCGCCTGGTGCCGTGCGATGCCGCGGTCGGCCATCGCGTTCCCGTAGTTCGCCATCGCGCCCGCCGCGTCGGCGTGGAACTTCTCCTCCTGCGCCATCAGCCGGATCGGATCCTGGTCGCTCGTCACGATGTGGATCGCCCGCAGCACCGCCGGCACCGGCGAGATCAGGTTCGAGGTCGTCATGGCGATGGTGCCCACCGCGCCGGCCAACCGCCCGACGTTCAGCAGCACCGGCACCGCCGACGCGAGAGCCGCCAGCGGGGGAAAGAGCACGGCCGCGAGGGTGAGCGCCGCGGCCGCGCCTGCGAGCAGGTAACACACGCCCGAGACGATGTTCGCCACGTTCCCCACGATGTCGAGGAACGACTTGATGCTCGTGACGACGTCGGCGGCGATCTCCCAGGGGCCCTTGCCCGCCCAGTTGAAGCCCTCGCGGAGCGCGCGCACGGAGTCCGCGGCGCCGCCCCCGAAGAGCCAGTACGCCGACATCGCGCCGCCGAGCACGTTGCCCACACCCGGCAGGCGGTTGAGGCCCGGCAGGCGCGTCGCGTACCGCATCGCCTGACCGGCGGCCGTCTGGACCGCTGCCCCACGCACGCCGTCCGCGAGGTCGTTCGTCACCAGCCCGCGGGCCAGGCGCAGGGCGCGACCGCCCGCGCCGGCGTTGCGCATCTCCCCCCAGCTCTCGTGGTGCGAGAGCTCGGCCTCGATGAGCGCGCGTCCTTGTGCGGCGGGCACCTGCGGCGCCTCGGCCCGCGCCGGATCCGCGGCCTGCGGCTGCGGTGTGGTCCCCGCCGGCACCGGCGTGGGCGGCGCCGGGGTCTGGGCGTTCGCCGACTGCGGCTGCGCGGTGTCCGTATTCGCAGCCGGCGGCGCGGCGGTTCCACCTTGAGCCGCCTCGGCGGGGGGCGTTACGGCCTGCGCCGGATCAGGGCCCGGTGTCGGTCCGGCGCCCGGTCGGGTCGTGGCGGGGTCCTGCGTGCTCGCGTCGGGCCCGCCCGTGCCCGGGCGCGTAGGATGCGCGAGCTCACCGGCCGGGGGCGCGCCGCCGTCTGCGCGATCCGCGGGCGGGGTGCCGTTCGCGTTCGGGCGCGGCGCGTTCGGCGCAGTCGGGTCGGCCGGAGGCGCGGCCGCGGGGTCTGCGGCTGGCGCCTGCTGAAAGCCCTGTGGATTCGCGGCGATGGCGGCCTGAACGGCCTGTTGCTCCTCGGGGCTCAGGCGCTGCGAAACCAGGCGCGCCACCTCGGCGCTGCCCGGGGTCGCCACCAGGCGGCGAATGAGCGCCACCACCGCCCCCGAGCCCTGCCGGCGGGCGGTCTGCAGCTCCTGAAACGCGCGCTCCGTCGGGGTCTGACCCGCGTCATGCGCCTCGTCGCTCTGCGCCTCCGCCGCCGCGCCGTCGTCGGCCTCCGCGGTCTGCGCCGCGCCGGCGGGTCGAGCGTTCGACCGCTGTGCGCGCGCGTGCTCTCGTGCGTGTTGCGGCTCGGCCACGGCGGCAGTATCGGGCGCGCCCCGTGGCCGGGCAAGGCAGAAGCGCGGGGGCTCGGCGCTCCGCCGGGGCGCCTTGCGACCGAGACGAAGACGCCAGCCTGGACGTGAGCGCCGCGACGTCCGCCAGGGCCTGTGGTCGACCCGCCGCGCGTTTGTTCGCGATGAGCGCGCGCAGACCGATCACGGGCACTCTTCGGCCGTTGAGCTCGAACGCGGCGCCCTCTGCGGTCGCTTCGTCGAAGGATACGCCCGTCGCACGGAAGTCGTCCGGGAGCTCGAGCGCGTCTGCGGCCTCGGGACGAACTGGCAGAGCATGTTCTCGCGTTCGTAGTCGGGCCAGGGCGCTCCGGAAAGCGACCAACACGGTCGTGAGAGCCGAGTCACGAGCGAGATCGCCGCGGATCCGTCGACCGAATCGAGGTCGACCTGCGGTTCCTCGAGTCGAGTCCGGGTCAGCGTGGCACGACGCGATCGTGCCTCTGCGCGCGCTCTGCGGGCCTCGTCGTCCATCGCTCGAGAGTCGCCCAACGGCGCTCACCGGATGCCACACGGGGCCCTGGAGAAGGCCTGCCTGCGAGGGTCCTCCGAAACCGTCCACCGGCTGCGCGAGAGCGAGAGCGGGTCTGCCGCCTTCAGCCAGGCGGTCACCATCGTCGGGATGGAAATGTCCATGGGGGTCTGGTTCCGTATCTCGCAGGTCGAGCTTCCTATGGGACGATTGGCTCCAGCGGGGACCACCTCGGAGCGCCGCGCCGGCTTCGGCGCTCCACGCCGAATGCGGTGCCTCGGTCCCGGGCTCGGCACCGGCCCAGGCGATGCCCAGCCGTCTGAAACACGGGTCGCGTGACGGAGGAGTTGGTCAGCGACTGGAGAATTTCATCCGTCGGCAGCGACGCCGCAGGCAGCGGCTTGCTCGGGGCACTCGGCCGCGCAGGCCCGGTATCCCGAGCACCCCGCTGCCTCCGCGCAGCTCTGAAAATCGAGGAAGGCGGCCTGGGCGGAGCGGGTCGCGGCGTCGAAACACGCCTCCCGGCACGGCACGTCCGCACCGCACTCGGTGCTGCACGTGATGATCGTCAGACAGTTGGTCCCGGGTCGCTCCGTCGGCGGCGCGGTCGGGGCGCTTGTGGGCGGCGCGGTCGGGGCGCTTGTGGGCGGCGCGGTCGGAGCGCTTGTGGGCGGCGCGGTCGGGTCGCTTATGGGCGGCGCTGAAGGGGGCGCGGACGGGCTGGTGGAAGGCGTTCCGGCGTCGGGGGACACGGCCTCGAGGCAGGGTGTGCCCGCGCCATCCTGACGAAGCGTGCAGGGGTTCGCCAAGTCGCATTGTAGCGGTCCTTGACAGCCGGTCACGCAACGGTCCTGGATGCAATACGAGCCGAGCTCGCAGGGCGGCGCGCCGCCGCAGGCTTCGCTCCCGTCCGGCGCAGTGACTGGGGCGTCCT
>JBMOFP010000173.1:0-12344 GCA_049318805.1 Bradymonadia bacterium | reverse complement strand
TACCTGTCGGACCTGGTGCTCGTGATGGCGCAGGCCCAGCTCAGCTACGACAACAACCGCATCGCCAACGACCCCAGCTCCGGGGCCCGCAAGTTCGAGAACCCCTTCGTGTTGGGGTTGAACCTGCTGGCCCAGGCGCGAGTCTAGAGCCCGCAACGACGCCAGGAGCCCCGCGTGACCGCAGCCCCCTCTCTGACCGCCGGCGGCCGTGACATCGCCCTGGAGCTGCACGGCATGCTCCGGGAGCTGGACCCCGCCCGATGGCGTGCCGAGGCGCGGGCCGCGACTGCCGAGCGCCTCACGGGCCTCGCCCAGCGCACGCAGGCCCTGCTCGAGTCCACGCGCGCCGCCCGGGACGGCAAGGCCGCCGAGCTTCGAGCCCGGCTCGCCGCCATGCGTGTCTCGCTCGAGGCCCAGGCGGCGGAGCTCCGCGGCGGCGTGGACGGCTGGCGCGCGCGCCACAAGACGCTCCAGCAGCACTACGAGGCCGTGGCCTCGAGCCTGCGTGACCATCGGGTCCACGTGCCGAGCCTTCGACCCACGAACTACGCGCGCAACCTCTTCCACGTGGTGTGGGGGTGCGTCGCGCTCTCCATGATCCAGTGGCTGCTCTCGCCGACCGCGCTCATGTGGGCCGCGGGTGGGTTCACGGCCTACGCGTGGTCGCTGGAGCTGATCCGGCGCCGCTCGCCGGCGTTCAATGCCCGCGTCATGGCGCTCTACGGCAAGGTGGCGCATCCGCACGAATGGAACCAGGTGAACTCGGCCACCTGGTATGCGACCGCGCTGCTCGGGCTGTCGCTGACCCAGAGCACGATGCTGTGCCTCGTGCCCGTGGCCGTGTTGACCTTCGCGGACCCGGCCGCGGCCCTCATCGGCCGGCGCTTCGGCCGGATTCGCCTCGTGCACGGGCGCTCTCTCGAGGGCACCACGACCTTCTTCATCGTGGGCTCGATCGCGGCGTTCTGTGCCGCGGCCTTCGGCCAGGGCGTGCCGACCGTGGCCGCGGTCGCGATCGCCGCGGCCGCCGCGGCGTTCGGGGCCCTCGCGGAGCTCTTCAGTCAACGCGTGGACGACAACCTCACCGTGCCCCTCGCGGCGATGGTCGGCGCCGTCGTCGCGGCCTCGCTCGTAGGTCTCCCGCTCTGAACCGACGCCTCGCGATCGCCGGTTTTCTAGTCCTCGCGGGCGCGCTCGGCGGTGTCGCGCTTCTGGTCGCGAACCGACCCGTGCCCGCGGAGCTGCTGCACCCCGAAGTGCCGGCCGAGGCCTGGTCGCGTTACCGGGCCGCGCAAGAGTCGGCGCCGGCGCCGGACCGCACCCGCGCCCCCGTGGCCGGGCTCCTGGACGCCTTCGTCGCTCTGAACCGCGCAGAGGTCGAGGCCGCTCGACCCGGGACCGACGCGCCGCCGACGACGGCGGCGGTGCTGGCCTGGGAGACCGCGGCCCGCGACTTCGCCCAGGAGTTCGGGCCCGAGGCCTTTCTCGCCGTAGGTCGAAAGGTGGCTCTCGACTTCGGAGACCGCTTCGAGGCGTGGCTGCGGCAGTGCGCCGAGCAGAAGGTCAACCCGGAGCTCGCGGTGCTGGACACACCCCGGTCCGACGTCGCGAACGCCTACGTCGACCTGGGTGGACTCTTCGTGCAATTCGCCGCGCGCGGCGGCCTCGTGGACACGCACGGGCTCGTCGCCGCGCGTCGGCCGCTCCTGCATGCGGTCTTTCTCCAGCACTGGGCGCGCGCGCTCCAGGGGCGTTTCACGATCTCGAGCTGGCTGACGCCCGAGGAGACCGAGTGGACCCTCAGGTGGCGCGCCGAGTGGCAGTCCGACGGCGCTCCGGAGCGGCGCATCGAGGCGGCGCTCGCACTGAAGGCCGTGGCGGGCTACCCCGCGAGCTACAACGCCGGGGTGCTCGCCCTCGCCGCCGACCGACCGGCCGAGGCCGTCGGGTACCTGCGCGACGCCCCCGAGCCCGGCGCTGCACCGTTGCTGCGACAGGCGACGCGGGCGGCGGCCGAGAGCGGGCGCTGAGGCGCGTTCGGGGCCCCTATGGACTGGCGCACCGCTCGAGCCAGCTATGACCGATTCGCGTCCCGATACGACGCGATCTTCGAGACCCTTCAAGCCCCCAAGATTCGGGCGATTCGGGCGCTGATGGGGCCCGAGCCGCCCGAAGAGCCCGTCGTCGATCTCGGCGCCGGCACGGGCCTCTTCTCGCGTTTGACTGGCCTGAGCTGCATCGAGATCGATGCCTCCGCCGAGATGTTGAGGCGCCCTCGCCGCGCGGCTTGTGTGCAGAGTCGTCTGGATCGGCTTCCACTGGCCGACGCGAGCGTCGGCACCCTGGTCGCGGTGACGAGCCTCATCGACTACGCGCCCGGGGACCCCGAGCCCCAGGAGTGGGCGCGCGTGCTGCGTCCAGGCGGCCGGCTCCTGCTCAGCGTGATGCTCCGAGAGAACCTCGCCGCGATCGACGCCGCGCTGGCGAACGCGGGTTTCGAGGCGGGCGGCCAGGTCGTCGTCGGTCAAGACCGTGCGGGCGTCTGGGCCTTGCGGATGCGCCCGCGCTGAAGCACCGTCGAAGCGGGCCCGGGTCCGCATCACCCCACCTCTGGAGAGACGCGCCTCCGTTCCCGTCCTCGGATGGGTGGGAGATCGCATGCAACACTCGAGTCGGCCCCGGGCGCTGTTCATGGTCGCGCTCACGGTGTGCTTCGGGTCCATGGCCCACGCGCAGAGCCTCGTCCGCACCTGCCTGCCCGGCCAGGATCGCGGTCGAGCGCTGGACCTGGCGGTCGACGCCCGCGGGAACGTTCATCTGAGTCGACTCGATCGGCTCCCGGGCGCCCTTCTCCACACAGAGGTCGGCCCCGACGGCACCCCCGTGGACACCGTCGTCGAGGCGAACGTGAGTCGCTTCGGGCTCGATGAGGTCGTCGACACGGACCTCGCACTTTGGGACGACGACCCCCGGATCTGCTGGGTGCGGCCCTCCACAGGGCAGCTCGTCCTTTCAGCGCGCACGGCGGGGGTGTGGTCCAGCCGGGTCCTCGCGACCGGCGCGGATGGACCGTGCGCCCTGGCCCGTCAGGGGGATGTGTTGAGAGTCGCCTGGGCCGCCGAGGGCCGCCTTCGGGTCGGCGCGCTCGTCGGGCGCAGATTCACCTCCGTGGAGGCCGATTCGGCGCCCGGCAACCAGGTGGGGCGCGGCGTCGACCTGAAGCTCGGCGCCGACGCCCAGCTCGTGATCGCGCACACCGACGCGTCCGCGCGCGGTCTCCGGCTCACGGTGGAGACGCCGGACGGCTTCGAGACCCAGGGGGTCGACGCCCCGGGCGACGCCGGAGTGCGGCCGAGTTTGACCTTCGAACCGGACGGCACCGTCGTCGTGTATCACGGCCACACGAACGACGACCTCGACGTCGGCAGCGACGCGGGGCTGTGGCTGACACGTGGACCCCCCGGAGGACCCTACGTCACCGCCGCGCTCCCCGATGATGCGATGGGCGGCGGTCAGGTCGGGGTGCAGGGCAACGAGGGGCACTGGGTCCTGGCGCGGGTCCGCGTGCGCAGCGTGCTCTTCGGCTCCCAGGACTCTCTCATCCTCCACGCCGTCACCGGGGAAGACCGGGCGCAATCCGCGCTGGAGCACTGGCCGGCCGCGGCCCAGCGACACACGTGGACACAGTTCGCGGGGGACGCGGACCCCTTCGGCCTGCCCACCTTTGCGTACGACGACGACCGCCTGCCGACGCAGTTCGACGCGGGCGGGGCGTTCGTGTGTTTGTGGCGCGCGAGCGACCGCGACGCCGACGCCGTGCCCGACAGCTTCGAACCGCTCCTGGGGCTGTCCCTGGACGATCCGGACACCGACGGGGACGGACGGACCGATGGCGAGGAGCTGCTGCAGGACGGGACGGACCCCGCGCGCCCCGACGGCTGCGTGCTCGCGGCGGAGCGCTGCAATGCCTTGGACGACGACTGTGACGGCCGGGTCGACGAGGACGTGACGCGGGCCTGCTACGACGGGCCTCCGGGCACACTCGACGTCGGCCTCTGCCGTGAGGGCGTGCGCGCCTGCGTCCAGGGGGCGTACGGCGCATGTCAGGGGGACGTCGGGCCCACCGGGGACGACTCGAGGTGTGACGGCCTCGACGAGGACTGCGACGGACAGGCCGACGAGGCGTTCGTGGACGCGGACACGACCTGCGGTGTGGGCGCGTGCGCCGGCTCCGGGCGCCGGAGGTGTCTCGACGGGCAGGTCGTCGACTCGTGCCGCGAGGGGGCGGCGCCGCTCGACGACGTCTCGTGCGACGGCCTCGACGACGACTGCGATGGGGTCGCCGACGAGGCCCACGGGGCGTTCGCGAGTCGATGCGGGCTTGGTGCGTGCCGTCGTGACGGGATCGTGGCGTGTGAAGCGGGCGTGGCCGTCGACGACTGCGTGCCGGGTGCGCCCTCCGGAGACGATACGGAGTGCGACGGCGTCGACCAGGACTGCGACGGCATCGTGGACGAGGGCTTCGTGGGCGCGGAGACGACCTGTGGCCTGGGCGAGTGTCTCCAGCGCGGCGTCGAAACCTGCGCCGGCGGTCAGGTCGTCTCGCGCTGCGACGCACCGACACCGGGGGCCCCCATCGACACCCGCTGTGACGGCCGCGACGAGGACTGCGACGGCTCGGTCGACGAAGACTTCGAACCGACTGAAACCCTTTGTGGAACAGGGGCTTGCAGCACGACGGGCGTGACCGCCTGCCTCGACGGTGTCCTGGTCGACGGGTGTGTCGCCGGCCCCCCCGGGCCCGCCGATGCCACCTGCGACCGCCGGGACGACGACTGCGACGGCGTCGCCGATGAGGACTATGCGCCGCGTGTGGTGGAGTGCGGCCTGGGCGTTTGTTCGGTGCAAACCGCCTCTCGATGCGAGGCCGGGCGCGACCTCGCCGTGTGTGTGCCGCCGGCCGGCGCGGCCGACGACTCGGTCTGCAACGGTCTCGACGACGACTGCGACGGACGGACGGATGAGGACTTCGGCCCCCCGACCTTCGAGTGCGGGGTCGGCGCCTGCGCCGCGGAGGGCACTCGGCGGTGTGCCGGCGGCGCGGTCGTCGAGGCGTGTACGCCTGGTCGGCCCCTCGGGCGCTCGGACGTCACCTGTGACGGCATCGACGACGACTGCGATGGCCGCGTCGACGACGACTTTCGAGAGACGGTGGTCGCGTGTGGTCTGGGACCGTGCCGCGCGCAAGGGAAGCGGGTGTGCCGCGCCGGGGTCGCCGTCGAGGTGTGCGCGCCGCTCCCCGCGGCGGGCGCGGACACGGCCTGCGACGGAATCGATGAGGACTGCGACGGCACCACGGACGAGGCCTATGTGGGCGCCGCCGTCTCGTGCGGCGTCGGGGCGTGCGCGGCCGAGGGTGTCACGACCTGCCGCGACGCCCGTGTCGAGGCCGAGTGCGCGCCGACTGCCCCCACCGGCCCCGACACGGCCTGTGATGGGGTCGACGAGGACTGCGACGGCACCACGGACGAGGGCTTCGAGGGCACCCCGGTCGCGTGCGGCGCCGGCGCGTGCCAGGCGGAGGGCCTGACCCGTTGTGCCGAGGGCCGCCTCGAAGACGACTGCACCCCCGCCGAGAGTCTCGGCGACGATGCGGACTGCAACGGCCTCGACGAAGACTGCGACGGGGCCGTGGACGAGGCCTTCCTGGGCCAGCCGACCACCTGCGGTGTGGGTGCGTGCGCGCGCGACGGGGCGGAAGTCTGCGTGCGCGGGCTCACCTTCAGCGCGTGCCTTCCCGGCGTGGCCGAGACGGACCTCGACGAAACCTGCGACACCACGGACGACGATTGTGACGGCCTGGTCGATGAGGACTACGCATCCGTGCCCGTCGTGTGCGGTGTCGGGGTGTGTGCACGTCCAGGTCGGCGTGTGTGCACGCCGGCCGGCCCGGGCGAGGCGTGCACCCCGGGGACCCCGCTGGCGCTCGAAGATTCGACCTGCGACGGCGTGGACGACGACTGCGACGGCCTCCCCGACGACGAAGTCTCACCCGGGGTGGCCCAGTGTGGCGTCGGCGCATGCGCCTCGGCCGGGCGCGTCACGTGCATCGACGGCGCACTGCGAGAGGACTGCACGCCGGGCACACCCAGCGCGGACGACACCGCCTGCGACGGGGTCGACGAGGACTGCGATGGCCGCGCCGACGAAGACTTCGTCTCGGCGCCCGAGGGTTGCGGGGTCGGCGCGTGCGCCGCGGAGGGCCGCACGCGCTGTCTCGAGGGCCGCCTCGAGTCGACCTGCGAGGCGGGTGTGCCGAGCGGGCCCGACGCCGAGTGCGACGGCGTGGACGAAGACTGCGACGGCGAGGTCGACGAAGGTTTCGAGGTCACGCCCGTGGGCTGTGGCGTGGGCGCGTGCGCCGCCGACGGACATGCGCGGTGTGTCGGCGGTGACGTGGTGAACGACTGCGTCGCGGGTCGGGGCACCCCGTCGGACCCGAGCTGCGACGGCGTGGACGACGACTGCGATGGCCTCGTCGACGAGGACTTCTCGGGGGTCGCCGTGCGCTGCGGTCTCGGCGCCTGCGCACGGTCGGCCGACGAGGCCTGCGTGGCCGGGGCGATCGTGGCCTCGTGTTTGCCCGGGACCCCGGGGGCTGGCGTGGTCGACACCCTCTGCGACGGCCTCGACGACGACTGCGACGGTCGGGTCGACGAGGGATTCGAGCCGAGCCCGACCCACTGCGGGGTCGGCGCGTGTCGTCGAGGCGGACGCATCGACTGCCGGGACGCTCGGCAAGTTGAGGTGTGTGAACCTGGACTGCCCGCGCCCGTAGATGATCAGTGCGATGGGGTCGATGAAGACTGTGACGGGGCCGTCGACGAGGACGTGCCTGCGATGGACATCCGGTGCGGGCTCGGCGAGTGCGCCGCTTCGGGGCAGCGCGCGTGTGTCGACGGCCGCATGGTGGACCTCTGCGAGCCTGCGATGGGGGCCGCCGACGACACCCTCTGCGACGGCATCGACGCCGACTGCGACGGGCGTGTCGACGAGGATGCGGTCCCCATCGACGTGGTCTGTGGCGAGGGCCCTTGCGCCACCGCCGGTACTCGCAGCTGCGTCGACGGTCGATGGACGCAGCTCTGCGAAGCGCCCGCACCCGGGTGTGGCGTGCCGGAGGTCGATGCGGAGACACCCGACGCCGCTGTGCCGGAGGTCGACGCGGGCACCGACGCCGCGCCCGCCCCGGAACCCGACGCCACGGGAGATGTGCCCGACGCTGACGGGCGCGACGACGCGTCAGAGACACCTGAGGTGCCCGACCTGGGCCTCGACGAGGACCTGCCCGATGCGTTGCCCTCTCTGCGCGGACGCCGCATCAACGTCAGCTGCGGGTGCAGCGCGCGAGGCCCCGACGCGCCCGCGCCCGTGGCCCTCGCCGTCGTGGCCCTGCTCGTCGGCGCTGCGGCGAAACGTCGCCGACGCCGCTGACCTCTTCCGGTCGACACGGACGCGGGCGCAAACGCATCATGCGCGCCATGCGACCCCTCAGCGCCGTGTCGATCCTTCTCCTCGTCTCGATGTGTGCCGCACTCGGCCTCTCTGGATGCGGTCCGCAGTGCAACGTGCTCCAAAAGGATCGCGACGCCTTCGCCGACCGGTTCACCGGCGGCTCGGCCTCGACCCGCGCGCCCCATCTCAGCGTGGCGATGCCCCAGGCCGCCCTCACGGACGCCCTGGACGCGGCGGTTTCACGTCTGAGCGGGGCGCCCGTCGACCTGCCCGGGCTGGGCGACTTGACGCGTTACCTGCCCACGAAGCTCGAGCTGTCTCCCCGCAAGCTCCAGGTGGCCCTCGACAAGTCGGACGCCGCCCGGATCGCCTTCGATTTCGACGTGAAGTACGAGGGGCGCGCGCTCTTCGGCCTGGACCTCACCGCGAAGGCGCCGGTCCAGTTCGACCAGAAGAGCGGAAAGCTGCGCTTCTCCATCCGCGGCGACCTCTTCGAGAAGGTGAAGCCGCGCATCGACGACGGCGCCTCGCGGAAGCTCGGCGACACTCTGTGGGCGAAGGTGCCGCAGGTGGCCCGGCTCGTGGTCCAGCGCAGCGTCGTCGACCGGATCTCGGGCAACACCATCGACCTGCTGGCCGAGAACGCCTACGACCTCCTCCGCAGTCAGGTGCTCTCGAAGCTGGGTGAGCTGACGAGCTTCGAGATCGCCCTGCCCGACGTGCCCATCGAGGCGCTCGCCCTTTCGTCCGTAGGCTCCGGGGCCGCGGCCGTCCTCCGCCTCGACGTACGCACCTCGCTCCCCGTCGAGAACGGCCTCGGAGACGCCAGCCTGAGCGCGCTCGCCAGCGCGACGTCGAAGAGCCCGCGAGATGCGGTTCGGATCCAGATCGCCGCCGAGACCGTGACGGCGATGGCGAACTGGGCCATGGGCAAAGGCAAGCTCCCGGCTCGGTACGGGACCGATGGCAAGGCGGCGGCCAGCGGATCCGTCGAGGTGGGCACCTCTTGGAGCGGGGCCGACACGCGACCGATGAAGGTCCACCTGTGGAGCCTCGGCACCCCTTCCATGTGCGTCTACGGGCGCGCCGCCGGTGTGCCGAAGGTCGAGTACGACGGCGACACGGGCAAGCTGAAGCTCGGTGTCTCCGAGTCCGAGGTCGAGGAGGTGAAGGGGCCCCCGCTGTTGCAGGTCGCGAGCTTCCTCCCCGGGGTCAGCCAGAACATCTTCGACTTCTCGAAGACGATCGCGACGCGGACAAAGATCGGGATCGGGCCGAAAGACTATCGAGTGACGCTGAAGAAGGCGGGCTTCGACGGTCGTGTCTTCACCCTCGACCTGACGACCGCCGCGCTCTCCGGAAAGGACGGCACGTGAGGGCCTTCGCGCGCGGCGTGCTCGTTTGCGCTCTGGCGGGGTGCGGCAGCGAGGCGACGAACGCGTCCTCGCGGCCGGTCGACGCGCGGCAGACCGACGAAGCGCCCGTCGCCGACGCGTACTTCGCCCTGGATGCGGACCCGAACGATGCGTGGGTGCGCCCCACGGTCGACGCCCGCGTGCGCGATGCCTTCGTGCCGCCCTCGGCGCCCACGGACGCGACCCCGTCTCCCCTCGACCTCGGCCTCGACGCCGCCCCGACGGACGCATCGCCCGGCCTCGACGCCGCGAGTGGAGGTGCCGTCGCCCCGCCCGACGCCGCCCCAGACGACGCGGTGGTCCCCGACGCGCTGCCACCGGACGCCGCGCGCCTCGGCGATGTGGCGCTGCCGCCCCCGCCGCCGCCCCCGCCTTTCGACCCCTGCCAATGCCCGGCGCCGCAGGTGTGCGAACGCGGCTACTGCGCCCAGGCCGCGCCGTGCGCCGACGACGACGGCTGCCCCGCGGGCTGGCTGTGCGAATCCGGCGAGTGTGTCGAATGCCGGCGCGGAGAGAGCTGCAACGGCGGCACGGTGTGCCAGGGCGTGACCTGCGCGGACGCACGTCGCTGCGTCGGCGACGCGGACTGCCTCGCCGGTCGTACGTGTACCCCCGAGTTCAGCTGCGGCTACGCGCCCGCCTGTGCCTTCGAGGACCGTGTGGACGCCCACGGACCCGAAACGGCGCTGCGACTCGGGCCAGGCCTGCACGAGGGCTTCGGGCTCTGCGAGCTCGCCGACGACTGGTTCATCGTCGAGTCGGCGACCGGCCTGCGGATCACGGCCCGAGCGCCGGTCGAGTTTCAACCTCCGACGCTCTTTCTCTACGCCGGTGGGGACTTGCAGCGTCCGGTCGACCAAAACCAGGGCATCCCGGGCACCACCTGGGTCTCCGCGGCGGCCGGCGAGTACTTGCTGCGGGTCGCCGCCCCGGGCGGGAGCGTGGGCCCCTACACGGTCGAGGTCGTGGAGGGCTGTCCCGACGATCCCCGCGAGCGACCCTGGCGGAACGACACCGTCGAGCGCGCGCGGTCTCTGCCTCTGGAGGTCCTCGAGGGCACCCTGTGCCACACCGACGTGCAGGCCGACGAGGACTGGTTCGTCTACACCCTCGACGAGCCGGCACGTGTCTCGCTCGAGGTGCTCGAGGGGCGCGTCGAGGGCACCGTGGACGGTCGCCTGATGCCCGCCGACCTCGACCGAGGCGCGACGATCCGTCTGCGCGGCGAGCATGGGAGCCGATGGCGGCTGGACACCGTTCGGCGCGCGGATCCGGTGGGCCGATGCGCCGATGCGCCGGTCTTGCCCCTGGGCGGCGAGCTGCCCGTCGCCGTCTTCGGCGGACGCGACGACTTCGACGTGCCGTGCCTCTCAGCCGGGACCCCGGACGCGGTCTATCGTCTGGACCTCGTCGAACGCGCGAACGTGACAATCCTGCTCGAGACCTTCCTGCCGCAGTCGAGCCTGGTTCTCTTGCCCGCGTGCGACGCCGCCGCGGTGCCTCTGGACTGCTCCGCCGGTGGCGGCTCGATCTCCGTGCCCAGTCTTCAGCCCGGGACCTACTGGGTCGTGGTCGAGGGGCCGGTCAACGGCACGCTCCGCGCCCGCCTCGAAGAGGCCCAGGGCTGCGCGGGCGCCCGCGCCGGCGTCCTCAACGCCAACGCCCCCCTGGACGCCCCGGTGGCCCCGGGCCGCTTCGACGACTCGTGCCTCGAGCCCGGCGCCGGCGAGGGCCTGCTGCACTTCAACGTCAACGTCGCGTCGCAGGGTTTCCTCGAGGTGCGCAGCGAGGGCCGAAACGTCCGCGCCGCCTTGCGCAGCGACTGCGCAGACGTCGCGACGGAGCTCCTCTGCGCGGAGGGGCCGGGGGTGAACGTGATGGTGCCGAGGCTCGAGCCCGGCGGGTACGACGTGATCGTGGAGAGCGACGGGCCCGTGACGGTTCGGCTCAACGCCTTTCCGATCCCATGAGCACAGCTCAGACGACCGAGACCCTGACCGTCGCGCTGTCGAGCGGCTTCCTCGCTTTCGCGCGTCACATCGGCGTCGTCACGGCCTTACAGGCACGCGGCGTACGACCCACGCGCATCGTCGGGGTGAGCTCGGGCTCGGTCGTGGGCGCCCTCTGGGCCGCGGGCCTCGGTGCGCGTGAGATGCGCGCCTTTCTGGGCGACGAACGCCCGCTCCGCTCGTTGCGTCCCCGCTTCTTCCTGGGCGCCACCGGGCCGGGGCTCCTGTCCCTGGACGGGCTCGTCACCCGGCTCCGCGCTGTTTTGCCCGCGCGGGTCGAGGACCTTCCGATCCCGTTCGCCGCGGGCGTCGTGCGGCGGCGCGACGCCGCCTGCTGGCTCGTGGATACCGGCGACCTGCCGGAGCTCCTGGCCGCGAGCTGCGCGATGCCCTGGATCTTCGGACCCCGCCGGATCCACGGCGAGGCGTGTGTCGACGGGGGCGCCCAGGACCGCCTCTTCTTGCGCGCGAGCCTCGAGGCGTTCCCGACGACCCGCACGATCGCGCACGTCGTGGAGGCGTCGGCCGTTGGGCGTGAGCACCGCGGGCGCCTCGTCGAGGGTCAGCTCGAGTGGGCGGCGACCCGCACGGCCTTGACGGTGGTGCGCACACCCCGAAGCGGCGCGAGCTTCTGGTCGCTCGGCCCCGTGGACGCCCAGATCGCCGAGGCCGACGCCGCCGCGCGTCGCGCGCTCGCCGGCGATTGACCGCTACGGTCTCCTAGCGGCAGGCCTGGCCGCGCTCCTGACCGTCGGGGCAGTTCCCCGCCACGGACAGCGTCCCGAGGTCGCAGATTTGCCGGCACCCGCGGCCGCCGAGCTCCCGCACCTGGCACGCGCCGTCCCGCCACACGATGTCGGCGACCTCCCAAAACTCCGTGTCCGGCCCCCCGGGGTCCAGGGACTGTGGCTGCAGGACGACGGGCTCGAACTCTTGCGCGAGGGCGCCGGCGCAGTAGACCCGCAGCGACACGGTCGAGGGCCCGAAACCTTGCGCATCCCAGTAGTGCACGCCGAGTCGATAGACCCCGTTGCGCGGGCTGCGCACGTTGATGTTCTCGGGTCCGAGGCCCTCGACGTCGTCGAGGTCGAGGCGCGGATCGTCACCGTCCGTGGGCGGGTACCAGGTCAGCAAGGGCGCGGGCTCGTTGCCGGGGTTCGCGTTGATCTCGGCGATTTGCGCCCGACACTCGCGCTCGACCACGGCGTCGCCCAGCTCGTAGCCCGCCGTGCACAGGCGACAGTTCGCGAAGAAGCAGTCCGCCCCGTCCTCCGCGTCGTCGAACCACGCGCCGTTCGGCCGGAGCAAGTGCAGGTCCACATCGCTCTGGTCGTCGTCGGCCCCGGCGTTCCAGACCATCTCGACACGGAGTGCGTCGTTGCCGGTCGTCGTCACGCGGGTCTGG
>JBMOFP010000172.1:0-12420 GCA_049318805.1 Bradymonadia bacterium | reverse complement strand
CCGGCGGGGTTCGGACCTTCGCAGCCGACGGGGGGTGTACCGCCGACAGGGGGTGTGCCGCCGACCTGCGGCGTGCCTCCGACGGGGGGTGTGCCGCCGACGGGGGGGGTGCCGCCGACGGGGGGTGTGCCGCCGACGGGGGGTGTGCCGCCTGTGCCTCCGGTGCCTCCGGTGCCTCCGGTGCCTCCGGTGCCTCCGGTGCCTCCGGTGCCTCCGACGGGGGGCGTGCCACCGACGCTGCCGTCCCCGCCGGGCGTGCCGCCGACCGTCCCGCCCGTGGGCGCCGCGTCGCCCTTCTCCGCTTCGTCGCTCTCACACGCATGCAGCGCGCACAGGAGCAGCCCGAGCCCCACCAGCGTCCCGATTCGTTCCCCGACCCGTGTCATGTCTTCGTCCCCTTCTCAGCCGTTGCGATGCATGTCCCGCCGGACATGATCGCAGAAGACGGCCCATCGGAGACAGGCCCGCTACGGCAGCGCCCAGACACGAAACGTGCGGCCCTTCACCTTGCCGGACTTCAAACCCGCGAGGGCCTCCGCCGCTCGAGGCCGCCGAACCGCGACATACGTCCGGCTCGCGCCGACCTCGATTTGCCCGACGTCGTCGCCTTTCAGCCCGACCTCGCCGCACAGCGCGCCCAGGAGATCACCAGCCCGGAGTTTGTCCTGGCGCCCGGCCTCGATGACCAGGGTCTTCATGGGCGCCGGCGCCGGGGGCACGGTGCGCGCGGACGTCGGCGCCACCGTGGACCAACGGAGCGTGTGGCCGTGCCGCTCCGCGATGGCCTCCGCCCGTACGCGCTCCCTTGGGCCGCACAGGTTCAAGGCCAGGCCCGGGCGTCCCGCGCGCCCTGTTCGGCCGATGCGGTGCAGATGCACGTCGGGGTCGCGCGGGAGCTCGTAGGCGATCACGGCGCCGAGCGCGTCGATGTCGAGACCCCGGGCGGCGACGTCCGTGGCGACGAGCACGGTGGCGCTGCCGTTCGAGAACCGGACGAGCACCTCCTCGCGTTCACGCTGTTCGAGCTCGCCGCTCAGCGCGAGCGCCGGAAAACCGAAGCTCGAGAGCTTGTCGGCGAGCGTCCGGGTGTCCTCCCGGGTCGCGCAGAACACGAGCGCCGACTCCGGTCGGTACTGGAGCAGCAGTCCCCGGACGGCCTCGGTCCGGTCGGCTGGCGCCCCTTCCACCTCGAAGAAGACCTGCTCGAGGTCCGCGGCGCGTGGGGCATCCTCGACGGTGACCTCGACCGGCGAGCGCTGGAGACCCCGACTCAGGGATTGGATGGTCGGCGGGTAAGTAGCTGAAAACAAAAGCGTTTGCCGTGTGCTCGGCGTGTGCCCGACGATCTGGGCGATGGGCTCCGAGAAGCCCATGTCGAGCATCCGGTCCGCTTCGTCGAGCACGAGCACCCGCACGTGCGAGAAGTCGAGCGTGCCGCGCCCGAGGTGGTCGAGCAAGCGACCCGGGGTGCCGACGACGAGGTGCGGCGGGGGCGTGAGCGAGGGCACCTGGGAGCGCAGGGCGACGCCGCCGCACAGCGTCGAGAGCTTGACGTTCGGCATGAAGCGCGCGAGTCGCCGAACGGCGTTGCCGACCTGCTCGGCCAGCTCACGTGTGGGACAGACCACCACGCCCTGAATCTGTGGCCGCTGGGGCTCCAAGCGCATGAGCAGGCCCACGGCCAGCGCGAGGGTCTTGCCGGTGCCGGTGCGGGCCTGAGCGAGCACGTCGCGGCCGGCGACGATCGGGGGCAGGCTCTCGGTCTGGATCGGCGTGGGCTGGGCGTACCCCAGGACCTCGACCGCCCGACACAAGGGCGCAGACAGCCCCAGAAGGGCGAACGCCCCAGTCGGCAGCGGCTCATCGGGCGTCGACATCACGAACCTCGGCGCGGACGGGCCCGCACGAGCCTCCGTGTACCACGCGCTCAGCGCGCTGGCATCGACATCGCCGCGTCAGAAGGACGAGGAGACGAGACGCATCATGTCGGGGGGCGCCAGGTCGGAGGTGACCGCGTAGCCCACGGCGCCCTGCCGGAAGAACGCGACGCTCAGGCCGTTCTCGGACCGCACGGAGAGCGGCGTTCCGGCGACCTGCTCGGCGCCCCGATCGTCCGGCAGGTCCACATCCCCGGCCTCGAAGACGAGGACGCTGACCTTGTGCCGACCAAGACCGTAAACCAGCCACGCGGCCTTGCGCGGGTCGTGCTCACCGTCCGGGGCCGGCAGGCGCGTCAGGCGACCGCCGAGGAGCTGCACACGCTCATCCCGGAAGCGCGGTGCCGTCAGCTCGAAAGGCAGCTTGTCCCGGAACCAGGCCTCGAGCTCGTCTTCGTGGGCGCTCGGCACCTCGAAGGGCATGCTCTGGTCGTGCTGCTGCACGGCTTCCTTCATCACGAAGCCCGTGAAACCCGCCGTGGGCATGATGAGGAGCAGCACACCGGCCGCCATGACCGGCACGGGCAACGCCAATCGACGCGCCCACATCGAGAACGCGCTGGGGGCCGACGCCTGGGCGAGGGAGCGCTGGATGCGCGCTCGGGCCTCGGGGGGGAGCGACTCACACGGCGACTTCAAGTGCGGGCGCAGCGCCCGCCGAAACGCGACGTGGTGCTCGACGATGGAACGACAGCAGCTACACGCGGCGAGGTGGGCATCGAAGTCCGCCCGGTCGCGGGCGTCGAACTCCGCGTCCAGATAACAGTCGACGAACTGACGGAAGTCCTGACAGCTCAAGGTCGCCATCGCTCAGACCCCCGCCGCGCGACGGCGCCGAAACGCGTCGAGGTCGGAGACGTTCTCGTCGTCCTGCCCGCGGGGCGCGCGGATCACACCCCGTTCGACCGCGTACTCGAGGAGCTGGGCTTGGAGGAGCTTGCGGGCGCGGTGGAGGCGGCTCATGACCGTGCCCACGGGGCAGTCGAGGATGTCCGCGATCTCCTTGTATGAAAACTCGTGCATGTCGGCCAGGAGCACGGTCATCCGGAACTCGAAGGGCAGGGCGTCCAGGGCCTTCATCACGTCGTCGGAGAGCACGGACCGGAAGAACTCGTCCCGGGTGTCGGGCGGAATGAAAGTGCTCTCTTCGGCGGCGTGGCGGGCCAGTAGGTCATCGGCCTCGCGGCCGTCGATGACCGCGTGCTCGGTCTGCAACTTGCGGTATTTATTGATGAAGACGTTCGTCTGGATGCGCAGCAGCCAGGCCTTCACGTTCGTGTCCGGCTCGAACTTGTGCCAGAACCGAAAGGCGCGCAGCAGGGTCTCCTGAACGAGGTCCTCGGCCGAGGCCGGGTCGCGGGTCATGCGGAGCGCGGCGCCGTAGAGCGCGTCGGACTGCGCGAGGGCGACCCGCTCGAACTCGGAGTGCTCGGAAGGGCGCTTGCGACCGAAAAGACGTTGCAGCATGAACTCTCCAACCCGGCGGCCCAATGCGGGCATTCCCGCAGGCGAGATTTCCTCGCGGCGGCTCGCCCTCGTCAGAGTCGAGGGGCCTGGTAGGTGTAGCCGAGCGACTCGGCGACCGCCGGGTGACAGACGGTGCCGTCGAGGGTGTTCAGGCCGAGGGCGAGGTACGGGTCCGCCGCGCACGCCTTACGCAGGCCCTGTTCCGCGATGGCGATCGCGTAGCGCGTGGTTTCGTTGTTCAGGGCGAAGGTGCTGGTCTGCGCCACGGCGCCCGGCATGTTCGCCACGCAGTAGTGGACGACGCCGTCCACGGTGTAGGTCGGGTTGTCGTGGGTCGTGGGGTGCACGGTCTCGATGCAGCCGCCCTGGTCGACGGCCACGTCCACGACTACGGAGCCGGGGTCCATGCGCGAGATGAGCGCGCGGTCGACAAGCGTCGGCGCCCGAGCGCCGGTGACGAGGACCGCGCCGATCAGCAAGTCGCAGTGCGGCACGAGCCGCGCGATGTTCTCGCTGTCGCTGTAGAGGACCTGAACGCGCCCGAGGAAGACGTCGTCGAGGTAGCCGAGCCGCTTCGTGTTCGTGTCGAGCACGGTGACGTTCGCCCCCATGCCCACGGCCACCTTCGCGGCGTTGATGCCGACGACGCCGCCGCCGATGATGAGCACCTCGCCGCGCCGAACGCCCGGCACGCCGCCCAGCAGCAGGCCCTTGCCGCCGTGCTCCTTCTCGAGGCACTTCGCGCCGACCTGGGGCGCCATCTTGCCGGCGACCTCGGACATGGGGCGCAGGAGCGGCAGGCTGCCGTCCGGCAACTCGATGGTCTCGTAGGCGACGGCGGCGACCTCACGCTCGAGCAGCACACGGGCGAGCTCGGGCACCGCGGCGAGGTGGAAGTAGGTGTAGACGATCTGCCCCTTGCGCATCCGCGGGTACTCGGCCGCGACGGGCTCCTTCACCTTGACGATCATCTCGGCCTCGCCCCAGACGGCGTCGGCGGTGTCGAGGATCGTGGCGCCGGCCTGCACGTAACGCTCGTCCGAGAGGCCGCTGCCCTCTCCGGCGCCGCGCTCGACGTAGACCTTGTGTCCCCTCTGCGTGAGCGAACGAACGCCCGCAGGGATCATGCCGACACGGTACTCGCGGTTCTTGATCTCCCGAGGCACACCGACAATCACGGGCAACTCCTGCACAAATTTGTTCAAGAAGCGGTCCGGTGATGCGCGAACCGGTCGCGCGCTCCGGCCGCGGGCGAGTATACGAGGGGGAAGCGGCACCGCAAGCCCGCAAGCGCTGGAGTCCACTCGCAGGAATGAGGCCACGTTCGTCGAGTCGCTGCGCCGCGATCGCGATGCTCGCGATGCTCCTGTCGATGGTCCTCGGCGGCTCGGGCACCGCGGCCCAGCGGCCAGAGGGGTCCGTCGGGCCGGCCGAGGAGCTTCAGCGACTGCTCTCGGTCCACGGCTTCGCGCCCCCCCTTCGAGAGGCCGCGCTCGACCGGGCGGCGTCCGCCTTGGCCGAGCGACTCGCCGGCCCCCCGGGCGACGCGCCCCAGGAGGCCGCCACCGAACATCTGGCGCACCTGCTGTCGGTGGAGCGTGTCTCGGACGCCCAGGTCTTCCCCATGACGGTGCGCCATCGGCAGTTTCCGGACTTCAGCGCGCACTTGCCGTCCCTGCTCGGGCGCCTCGACCGCACCAAGGCGCCCACACACTTCGGCGCGTCGACCTTCGTACGCAACGGAGCGCTGACGACCGCGGTCCTGCTCGTTCATCGGGGCCTCGTGCTCGAGCAACCCTTGCCCCGGACCGGGGAGCCCGGCGGCTACACCCGAGTGCGGGGACAGCTCGAGCGAGGGTACTTTCGACCTCGCGTGCTCGTCGCGCCCCCCAACGGCGCGCGCATCCGCGAACGGCCCGCCTGGTCCACTGATCGGAGCGTCGACGTCACGCTGCACTTCGCCGAAGGGCCCGGGGTGTACGGCATCGAGGTCGTCGCCGACAGCCAGTACGGTCCAGTGGTGCTCAACAACCACGAGGTCTACGTGGGTGTGCCGGCGCCCGACCTCGCCGTCTTACGGTTGGAGCCGCCGGCCTCGGAGGCCGCGCCGGACGCGACCCTGCTGCGCCTCGTCAACGAGCAGCGGGCGGCCTCGGGGGTGGCGGTGTTGCGCGTCTGGCCGGAGCTGACGAGCGTGGCGCGCGACTGGTCCACGGAGCTGGCGGCCCAGCGGGTCCTGGTGCACGCGACCGCCGACGCCGGGACGCTGACGACCCGTCTCGTGGCGCGCGGACTGCGGTTCACGCAGGCGGGCGAGAACCTGGCGAACGCGTCGACCCCCCGTCAGGCGCTGGCGGCCATGCTGTCGAGTCCAGGTCACAAGAAGAACCTGCTGGACCCCCGCTGGACCCACGTGGGCGTCGGGGTCTCGTCCAGGTACTACGTCCTTGCATTTGTGCGGCTCGCGCCATGAATCGAACGACCGGAGGACCGTCGGTGACGCCCGTCACACCCCTGAACGACACCGACCTTCGCACCTGGTTGCAGGCGGTGCGCGCGAACGCCGAGCGTGTCGCCGCGCAGACGGTCGGGCTCGTCGGCGACGAGGGACCCCTGTGTGTGCTCGAGCGGGGCGTCGCCCTGCTCACGCTGGCGCGCTTCGACGAGGCCATCCCGCTCATCAACGGCGCCGCAGAGAGTGCGCGGCACGCCGAGGCGCCTGAAGCGGAGCTCGTTGCGCTCAACGAGCTCTCCAAGGCCCACGCCATGATGGGGGACCTCCCAGGCGCCCTGGAGATCTCTCGCCCCGCGATCGCGCTGGCCCAGCGGCTGGGAGAGCGACGGCTGGAGGGGACGCTCGTGGGGAACGTGGGCATGATCCACGGCTTCCTCGACCAGCCGGAACCCTACGCGGAGTTCACGCTGCGGGCCCTGGAGATCGGGCTCGAGGTGGGGGACGAGCGGCTCATCGCGCACAGCCACGTCAACCTCGGGGGGGCCTTCTCGCGACTGCGGGACTTCGAGCGCGCCCAACACCACTACGACGCCGCCGCGCCGCGGGTCCGGGCCCTCGCCTGGCGTGAGGGTGAGGCGCTGGTGCTCGCCGGGCTCGGGAGCATCCACGGAGAGCAGGGTCGCCTCGCGGAGTGCGAACGCTTGAAGTTGGCGTCGAACGAGCTCCTCATCGAGCTCGGCAACTACCACCAGGTCGCGCGTCACCTGCAGCTTCTTGGGGGCATCTGCCTCCGGAATGGAGCGTTCGAGCGTGCGGTGGTGCACCTCGAGGCCGCGCTCGACCTCGCCCGAGCGCGCAAGTTCAACGGCATCCTCGCGGACGTGGCCGAGGGCCTCTCGGAAGCCTACGAGCGCCTGGAGAACCCGCGGGCCGCGCTCTCCGCCGCCCGCACCGCGTCCGAAGCGCGCCGGGTGCACCTCGACGAGCGAGCGGCAGAGCGCTTGCGGATGCTCCAGCACACGCATCATCTCGAGGCCTCTCGCCGCGACGCCGAGCACGCACGGTCGAAAGCGGCCGCGCTGACCGAGGCCAATCGTGCGATCGAAGAGGCGCTGCAGCGCATCGAGCGGCAAGAGGCCGATCTCCGCACCTTGCTCGACGCGCTGCCCAGCCCGCTGTGGGTCCAGGGGGTGGACGGACCGCGGTGGATGAACCGCGCCGCGCGCGAGGCCTTCCGTCGCCCCGCGCCGAGCCTGGCCCCCTTCACCGACAGTGAGCTCGCCGGGCTCTCGGACTCGGTGCGCGATCGGCTGCGATTCGAGGCGGCGCGCATCGACCCGGTCCATGAGGCCGAGGTTTGCCTTCGGCCGACGGAGGGCGGCGAACGGTCCTTCGAGCTGCGGACCGTCTCTATCGACTTCGAGGGGCAGCCGGCGGTCGCCTACGCGATGCACGACCTCACCGAACGGAAGCGACTCGAAGCGCAGGTCCACCACCTGGACCGCATCGCCGCGCTCGGCGCGCTGGCGGCCGGCGTCGCCCACGAGGTCAACAACCCGCTGGCCTACCTGATGGCCAACCTGAAGTTCGTGATCGACGAGCTCGAGGGGAGGGTCTTGCCTTCCGGGGACGACCGGCTTCGAGCCTTGCGGGACGCCCTCGACGGCGCCGAGCGGATGCGCACCATCGTGCGCGGCCTGAAGACGTTCGCCGCGCCGAACACCCGGCCCGAGGGGGCGTCGTCCATCGCCCGCGTCCTCGCGACGGCGGTCGACATCGCTCGAGCCGGCTTCAGGGTGGAGATCGTGACGGAGGTCGACGTCGAGGGAGAACTCTATGTGGTCGGGGACGAGCCCCGTCTCGTGCAGGTCTTCGTCAATCTCATCGTGAACGCGGGTCTCGCGCTCGCCGAGTCGCCTCCGCCGATGCCTCGGGTGGTCCTGCGGGCGAGGACCGAAGACGCCGAGGGGGTCTTCGTCACCGTGACCGACAACGGCCGGGGCATCTCGCCGGACCACCTCGGTCGCATCTTCGACCCGTTTTTCACGACCCGACCCGTCGGCGAGGGGACGGGCCTCGGGCTGTCGATCTGCCAGGGCATCGTCCGTGCGTTCGGGGGTCGCCTCTCCGTAGAGAGCGTCGTGGGTCAGGGCACCACGTTCACGGTGGCCCTCGTCCGGAGCGTCAAGGGGCCTCGAAAAGGCAGCGCGTGATCGGCAGGCCGACGTCGAAGAGCACGTAGAGGTAGTAGGTCTCTCCGGAGACGAGGGCGGCCGGTCGGCCCTCGGCGGGGAAGCGCTGGACGGCGCCCGCGGGCACGTCGCCGTAGGCGAAGCCGCTCGCGACCGCGCGCTGGTCGGGGGTGACGTCCACCCGCCACACGGTGCCCTCGGGGAGGTCCAGGTTCGGGGGAACGCCCGGGTTCTTCGAGCCTGCTTCGAGCACGTAAACGTACCGTGCCTCACCGTTGGTCCAGGTCACGGTGCCGTCGGCGCCGACCCCTTCGCCCGCCCGGCAGGGCTCGGGCACGTAGACTTGCTGGCTGTAGATCGGGCCGCCGAACGGCGGAATCTCCGCGGCGTCGGCGGGCGTGCGCCCTCGGCGCATCCACTCGCCCAGCAGGAACGCCTGCATGCGCGCCGGGTCCGTGCTCGGCAGGCCGGTCTCGTCTCGCCCGAAGCCGTAGTTCTCTTCGGCGGGGTAGGCGCCCAGCACGCTCGAGTCGGCGAGGCCGGCGAGCAGCGCCAGGCCACCGTCGGAGAGATGGTCGAGCCACAGCGGGCTCTCGTCGATCGACCAAATCGAGGCGCCCGCGGTGCTCGCGCGCTGGGAGTGACAGCAGGTGCACCCGCATGCGGCGGCTTGCTCGGTCACCCAGCCCATCTCGGCGAGGTACGTGGGGTCCGAGAGGCGGGGGTCGTTCTCGGGGGCCACGGCCCTCGGGGGCACGGGGTAGTAGGGTCGTTGTGAGCGGACGACGTCGCAGCTCGCGTAGTCCTCGAAGCGTCGGCCGGGCTCGGTGCAGGCGCTGATGGCGTTGAACGTGCACACGTCCCCGTTGGGCGCGCGGCCCGGGGGCTCACCCTCGACGGGCGGCTTGCAGGTCTCGTAGGGCGGGATGAAGACCCCCGCTTGCGGGGGCCCCGACGGCGGCGTGGGCCCCGGATCACCCCCGGCGCAAGGACCGCTGGGGGTGAAAACGCCGCGGGCGAAGGTCTCACACCCGGTGCGTGCCAGGGCGCAGCCGGCGTCGTTCTCGGGCGTCGTGCCCGACATCACGAGCTCGTAGGCGGTCTCGGCGGGCATCGTGACGGCGCACCGCCCAAGCTCGACGGGGAAACCACAGGCACCCTCCGCGGAGAACACCCCGGCGGTGCCGGGCAGGACCGCGGCGCAGTCGGCGGCGGCCGTCTCGGGCGTCCACCCGGGGCCCGTGTAGGCCTTGCACTCGACGCTTTGGCCGAAGGGGTTGGTGTAGTCGCAGCGACCCACGCCGGTGGGCACCGGGACCGGGCTTCCCCCCTCGGGCGGCAGGTCCGTGCCGCCGACGGGTGGGGTGCCCCCGCCCGGTTGCCCGCCGACGGGCGGCAGGACCGCGCCGCCGACGTTGGCGTCGAGCTCCGGAGCCGAGCCGCCGGCCCCCTGGGTGTCGGAGGCGGTCTCCTCTCCGCAGCCGGCGCCGAGCGCGAGGAGAGACATCGAGACAAACATTGAACAGGTATTTCGAGAATTCATCGCTGCAGGGTGCGCGCGTGTTCACCGTTTGTCAAAGGATTGTGCGCCCGTTCAAGGGAAGTCGTTGCCGCCGGAGTCGTAGCCCCAGCAGTCCGCCGTGCCGTCCTCGCGGACGCCGCACCCCATCTGCCCGCCCGCGCTGATCTGGGTGAAGCCCGCGCCCGCGGGGAGCTGGATGAAGCTGTTCACGTTCGTGCCCCAGCACAGGACCGCGCCCCCGGGGCGACGCCCGCAGGCGTTCAGGTTGCCGCACGCCACCTGCTCGAAGACGACGTCGGCGGGGGCCCCGGCCACGCGGCCGCTGGCGTTGTCACCCCAGCACCGGGCCTGGCCCGCGTTGCTTACGGCACACGCGAAGTTCGAACCGACGGAGATGTCGCGGTAGTTGCCCGCCGGGATGTCCGAGACCACCAGGTTCGCGATGCCCCAGCATGCGATCGTGCCGTCGGTGCGCAGCGCGCACGACTGGTCGTTGTAAGACGAAACCTTGGACCAGGTGCCACCCGCCGGTGGGGTCGCCTTGTTCCCGGCATTGTCCCCCCAGCAGACGAGGCTCTGGTCGGTTCGGATGCCGCAGCCGAAGTTCGAGCCGGCGTCGATCTCGACATACAGACCGGCGGGGGGCTGAGTCCGGCCGATCGCCGTGCTGCCGCCCCAGCACTCCGCCGCGCCGCCGCGGCGGATGCCGCAGCTCACGCTCGCCCCGGCCGAGATCTTCACGAAGTCCCCCACGGGGGCGAGGCCTTCACCGAACTGGGTGTTGCGCGTGCAGTACGCGCGCCCGTTGCGGCGCAGCCCGCAGGCGTAACCGACGCCCGCCGAAACGCTGGACCAGCCCGAGTCCGGGTCGGCCACGGCGCCCGGTTGTTGAGCGAAGGCGTCGGGCAGGCCGTCGTCGTTGGCGTCCTCGGGCCGGTCGCCGTTGTCCGCGGGGTCGGAGCCGACCACGTACTCGAGCCAATCGGGGAAACCGTCGAGATCACGGTCGGTGTCGAGCTCGAAGGGCACGCCGGGTGCGCCTGCGGGGCCGGCGGGACCTTGAGGACCGGCCGGACCGACGCCGCCCTGCGCACCCACGGGGCCCTGCACGCCCGCCGGACCTGCGGCGCCCTGTGGACCCGCGGCGCCGGCGGCCCCGGGCGGCCCTGCGGGACCCGCGCCGCCGGCAGGCCCGGCGACGCCCGGCTCACCCCGCGGACCTGCGAGGCCCTGGAGACCCTGGGGTCCTGCCGCGCCCGCGGGTCCCGCGACGCCCGGCTCGCCCTGCGGACCCGCCAGGCCCTGGGGACCCTGGGGCCCCGCCGGACCCTGGGCGCCGGAATCGCCCGCTGGACCCTGGAGACCCTGCGGACCCCGTGGCCCTTGCGGACCCTCGATGCCCTGCGGCCCCTCGATCCCCTGGAGTCCTTGAGCCCCAACGGCGCCCCGCGGACCCACGGGGCCCACGAGCGCGTCGGGCACGCCGTCGTCGTCGCCGTCCGCGGGCACGTCCACGCTGTCGTCGGGACTCGAGCCCACGAGCAGCTCAATCCAGTCGGCGAAGCCGTCCAGGTCGGAGTCGAGCCGCAGGTCGGCGAGGTCTCCCCCGCCGTCGCCCACGCCGGCGATGGGTTGACCCAGCCAACGCCCCTGGGCGTCGATGACGAGACGGTCCCCGACGGAGACCGAGTCCGGGTGGATGTCGCGGCCGCGCACATCGTCCGCGTGGCCGGCGCGCGCGGCCCAGAGCGCGCGGACGGCGCCCCCGACGCGCATGCGCGGCGTGAGTTCCGAGTCCTCGCCCACCTGCACGCCGAGCCACAGCGCGTCGGCGTCCGCGAGGGCGGGCTCGAGGCGTGTGCGGGTCCCGAGCACGCTGGTGAAGGCCCCGTCCAGGATCTCCTGCCCGGCGTGCACCTCGGTCCACACCGCGTCGCCGTCCTCGGCCTCCACGTAGAGTCGGAAGGTGACGTCACGCGAGCCCGTCACCGGGCGGCCGCCCAGGTCGCTGAGCACCCCCTGGTAGGTGAGGGTGACGTCCCCCGCGGGCTGCGCGAGGGCCAAGCACGGTGTGGAGACCAGCGCCCAGAGCGCGAGGCGTCGAAGGCGGTTCATCATGGCGAGAGTGTCCCTTCCAAACGGAGACCGGCGCCGACGGACCGGTGATGGCCGGCCCGCGCCGCGGAGCCGAGGTCTTGGGTCTCGTTCACGCCCGCCCCGCCGAAGGCGAGGAGGCCCTGTCGCACGAGACGCGCCTGCCACACCTGCGGTGCCGGATCGCAGAGGTCGCCGGCGCCGTCGTCGTCCGTGTCGAGCTGGTCGGGGTCGGCCAGGTCCGGGCAGCGGTCGAGGGCGTCGGGGATGCCGTCGTTGTCGCGATCGGAGGGCGGCGCTGCGTCGGGGTCGGGGAGCGCGGCGTCGGGGTCGAGGGGCGCGGCGTCGGAGTCCAGAGGCGCGGCGTCAGGGTCGAGGGGCGCGGCGTCGGCCTCCGTGGGCTCTTCGGCATCGGCCACCGATGGCAGTCCCGCGTCCGCGGTGGGCGGAGGGGCCGCGTCCGCGGTCGGCGTCGCCGAAGCGTCGCGCTGTCCACCGGCGCGCTTCACGGATCCGTCGCCGCAAGCGTAGAGCCAGAGGCACAGCACGACCAGGGCGCCCCGGACGCCCGATCGGCCGTGGTACACAGTGGTTCTGCAGAGCCTGTCCAGGTTCGCCCCCCGCGAACAATCGACGACATCGAGAGCGCGCCAGCATCGCGCAACTCCGCGCTGCGAAACAAGGCGAGCCGAGGCGGTCCCAGTGCCGATCGGTGATCGACGTCGGCTGGTCCTGCCCCCTCCCCGGCGGGTG
>JBMOFP010000171.1:0-12676 GCA_049318805.1 Bradymonadia bacterium | reverse complement strand
CGAGACTTCAACGGATAGCGGAGCTGGCGAGGAACGGCCCGGAGATGGTGTTCACGACTCTGGGACACCTCATCGACCTGGAGTTCCTGAGAGAGGCGTGGCAGCACGTCCGCAAGGACGGTGCGGTGGGCGTGGACGGCCAGACGGCGGCGGACTATGAGCTGGCGCTGGAGGACAACCTCCAGAGCCTGCTCGACCGCTTCAAGTCCGGGACGTACTACGCGCCACCGGTGCGGCGGGTGCACATCCCGAAGGGGGACGGCACCAAGACACGGCCCATTGGCATCCCGACCATCGAGGACAAGGTCCTGCAGAAGGCGGTGACGATGGTGGTCGAGGCCATCTACGAGCAGGACTTTCTGGACTGTTCCTATGGCTTCCGGCCGGGTCGGTCGGCGCACGACGCGTTGGAGCGCATCTGGCAGGGGGCGACGGCGGTCCGCGGGGGGTGGGTTGTCGATCTCGACATTTCCGCCTTCTTCGACTCGCTTTCGCATTCCGAGCTTCGAGGGTTTCTCGACCGGCGGGTGCGCGACGGCGTGCTGCGTCGCACGATCGACAAGTGGCTGAAGGCGGGGGTGATGGAGGCCGGGCAGGTGGCCCGCTCCGATACGGGAACCCCGCAAGGAGGCGTGATCTCGCCGCTCCTGGCGAACATCTACCTGCACGAGGTGCTCGACACCTGGTTCATGCGAGATGTGCAGCCGAGGATGCGGGGCGACTGCTTCCTGGTCCGTTACGCCGACGACGCCGTCATCGTCTGTGCCCTCGAAGAGGACGCGAGACGACTGATGGAGGTCCTGCCCAAGCGCCTGGCGCGCTTTGGCTTGACTCTGAATCCCGACAAGACGCGTCTGGCCCGGTTTGTCCGGCCTGCGCGACTCCCCGGCAAAGATGACGAGAGCGGCCCCCGGCCGGGCTCGTTCAACTTCCTGGGCTTCACGCACTTCTGGGGTCGCTCCCGGAAAGGCGGGTGGGTCGTGACGCGGAAGACGGCGAAGGATCGCTTCAGACGGGCGTTGAAGAGGATCGCCCAATGGTGTCAGGAAAATCGACACCTCTCGATCCGCGAACAGCACCAGACCCTTGCGCGGAAGCTGCGCGGTCACGATGCCTACTACGGCATCTCCGGCAACGTCCGCGCGCTGCAACGCCTCCGCTGGGCAGTGGCGCGCATTTGGCGCCGCTGGCTCGATCGGCGGGGCGGGAAGATCCTCATGAGCTGGGAACGGTTCGCCCGCCTCCTTGGCCGGTACCCGCTGCCCAACGCCCGGATCGTCCACTCGGTCACGAAACCGCGCGCAGCGAACCCATGAGCCCGAGGAGCCGGATGCGGGAATTCCGCACGTCCGGATCTGTGGGAGCCCCGGGAGGGCGACCTCCCGGGGCCACCCGACCCCCCCCCGGACGAGCGCCCATCGGTTCGCTCGGACCGCCCTCGCCACCGCCTCACGGCGTGACGGTGAAGTCCCCGTAGCTCACGGCGCCGCCGGGCACGGCGATGCCCGCCGCGCCGTACATGTTGACGTCGATCAGGTCGGGGCCGGCGCCGAGGTCCGTGATGGTGAAGCGGTTCGACGCGGCGAAGCCGGGGAGCAGGCCGTCCTCGTCGAGCACGGTGCACTGCCCCGCCGCGTCGAAGGAAGCCACGTTGTTGCGCACGACGAAATTGGAGAAGCGGGTGTAGGTGCACGAGACGGCGAGCGTGGCGGAGTCCGGCACCTCGGGCTGGAGCACGATCATGAACCGCCCGGTCAGACCGCCGGCCGCGGTCTTCGTGAGGTTGCCGCTCACGGTGAAGTCGCCCCGGTCGGCGCCGCCACGGACCGCCGGTACGGCGATAGCGGCGGCGGGCAGGGTGAGCGACAGGGCGGCGGCGGCGAAGGCGGAGGTGCGCATGGTGTTCTCCAGTGGGTGTGTCTGAGCACTTGGGCGACACCCCGCTCGGTTCCACGACGAGAAATCTTCGCCGCGTGCGCTGACGCTGCAACGCTTCGTCCGCGACGCGACGCTCGGCCTGGGTCTGGGCCCGCCTCGCGGCGGCGCTCCGTTGCCCGGCGTCCCCTTCGAGGCCCCCTTGCCACGCGCCCTGGCGCCGAAGCCGAGCCGCAAGGTCTGGTCGAAGCGGCCCCACGCTTCTCGTGCGAGCAATGGCTCGGTGTCGTCCTCGGCGACCATGAACACCCGTGGAATCGAGCCCCGCGGGCCATGGCCCAGCTTCGAGTGCTCCGTCGCATCGCGTGCAGCGCTCCGGGCCCGCTGCGTTTCCCCTGTCTCAGCAGAACGGCCGCCGCAAGAGGTCATTCGCACACGCACGCGGGCGGTGCAGTGAGTGTCGGAAAGCGGTCAGTGTCCGGCGCATGCTTTCGTGCGTGCCTCTCCTCGTCCCGCATGAATTGCGAAACGAAGATGTCCTCCTGGGCGAACGCTCCCCAACTGGATAGGTCACGCTCACGAATGTAGGCCGCGATTTCAGGGTGGGCGCGATCCGAAGGCTTCAAACCAACGCGCGCGGGGTGCCGGCGTGCCACAGCAACACGCGCGAAGAGCCAAGCGAGTTCGTCGCGGGTCACCGCGTTCACGGTTTCCTCGGTCGCCCTTTCGTAGAGATCCGCGAGGACCTCGACACCCGGGTCCTGAAGGTTGAAAAGGAGAAGGGCGCGAAGTTCCTTCGGCACAGGATTCGACAGCACCCACTCCACGCGCGCGCGGACGTCCGGTAGCGTCGCGAGCACGGCAGCGTATCGGCCGTACGCAGCCGAGTCCGTTGCGTCAAAGTCGCTCAATCCGCCGAAGGAGAACGCAACCAACCTCCGGAGCGTGGGATCGCCTGCCCCTCCGTGAATCGCGACGTCCGCGAAGAGTGCCGCGGCCCCATACTCGTACCAGAGTTCGAAGCGGCTGACCTCCCCGCCGTAGTGGAGCCACCGCGCCCAGGCGCGGACTGCGCAGTTGAAGGTCGACCCCGTGGAAGGAGACTGACAATGGTGATCAGTTTCGGGCGCGTCGACGTATAGAGCCGAGGGGATGCCCGCTTCTACGTCGCGGATGTACTTCACATCGAGAATACATGCTGCGAATTCGCTGTATCTGGCCAGTCCGATTTCGTCCGTCGTGAGCGGACGCACCAAGGCGGCCTCCATCGTCCTCGCCCACTCGCCCGGCCCAAGCTTCTGCGAGGGATGGCGGGGGCCGGAGGCGCAGGAGGCCGCCGCCGCTGGGCGAGCCGGACCGAACTCGCCGCCATGATTCGCCCTGTCGCATCCCGTAAGCGCTTGCTGAAGCAGAGCCAGGGCCACGAGGGCGAGCCCGTGTCGGAAGGATGTGTCGACCATCTTGGTACCGAGCCAGTGACCCGCCCTGGCTTCAACGGAGATTGGTTTACTCGTGTCAGGCCGAGGCCGCCCGGGCCGCCGGACGTTGGGAGTATGCCTGTCGACGTTCCTCCGGCGGAAGATGCTCGGCGGGTTCGAGCGGCCAGGGTGTCAGTCAAGCCCGCGATTCAAGGCGGTCGGCGGCGCGCTGGCCTCGGGCCCGCCGACGTTGAAGCGCGAGATGCGCCGACTACGGCCGTTCGCTGTCATCTCCCGCCGCATGCCTCAACCGCGCCCGCGCGACCTGGCGCGCGGTGCTCGCTTCGACCAGCGCTACGCGTCCCTGGGTGAGCGCGGTCTCGGCTTCGAGGCGCTCGGTGGTCGTCGCGCTGCCCGCATGGGCGAGGGCCACCCGAACCCGCAGGCTCTCCGCAGACGCTTCGACGGCCCGCTGGCGCGCGGCGTACGTCGCGTCCGCCTCGACGACCTCCTGCACGGCCCGGGTACGCTGGAGCTGTAGGGCCTCTTCGACCGCACGCCGCTCGGCGCGGGTCTGCTCGATGCGCGCGGCCGCGCTCCGCTCTTCGGCGCCGCCCTCGAGGCCCTCGTTCAGCGTGTACGAGAGCATCAGACCCGCCTGCCATGCGCCTTTCGGGTCGTCGCTCGGCGGAAAGGTCCGGTCCCCGGGCCGCGCCCACGTGGCCTCGGCGAAGGTGTCCGGCCGGGGCCAGCTCCGCGCCTCGGACACGTCGCGTACCGCGGACTCGGCCTGAAGCCGCGCCGACAGGGCCCGCAGCTCGGGCCGCTTTTCGACGGTCGCGGGGTCGAGGGCGAGGGCCCGCGCATCGACCACGGGCGCTGGATCGGGCGTCGCCGTAGGTTCGTAGCGCGCGCCCGGCGGATCGCCCAGGGCGACGCGGAGCCGCTCGGTCATGAACGTGACCCCCTGCTCGGCCCGCAAGAGGTCGACCTCGGCCGACGCCAACGCGGCGGCGATGGCCGCCCGGTCGGCGGCGGTACCCACGCCGAGCCGCTCCCGCACCTCGGCATCCCGGGCATGCGCCTGGAGCAACGTCTGGGCCTCACGGGCGACCTGCACCCGGGCGCGGGCGTCGGTGAACGCCGCGTACTCGAGCGCGGCCTCGAGGCGCCGGTCGGCGCGGCCCCGCGCTTCGTTCGCAACGGCGGCCTCGAGCCCGGACTGCGCGGCCCGCTCAATCTGGGGGAAACGCAGCGCGTAGTCGCTCAAGGGTACGCCCAGCCGCGCACCGAGCGACCACGCGGTCGAGGGCGAGCCGCCCAGGGTGATCGGCACGTTCACGAGCGGGGTGCCCGCGGCGATCACACCGTCCGGGGTGCCCGGGGGCGCCGCGACGAGGCGACCGAGCACCGCCTCGTCGGTCTCCGAGAGCGCGACGCCCCGCGCGTACAGGTCGAGCTTGGGGACCTTGCGCAGGCGCGCCGAGTCGACCTGGGCGTCGGCCGCCGAGGTCGCGTGCCTCGCCGCCTCGACGCTTGCGCTGCGCGCAAGGACCCGGTCCACGTAGGTCTCGGCCGAGAGAGACACGGGGGCGACGCCCTGCGCGAGCCACACGACGAGCGTAAGGTGGGGAGCCAGCATCTCAGGCCTCCTGCACGACGAGCGCGGGCTCGTGGACACGCACCGGCGGCGCCAAGAGCTTGTAAGCCGTAGGCGTCACGAGCCGCGCCAGCACCGTCGAGCTGATGAGCCCGCCGACGAGGACCACGGCCAGCGGGGAGTAGAGGGAGGAGTCGGCCAGGGCGAGGGGGAGCAGCCCGCCCAGGGCCGTCAAGGTCGTGAGCACGATGGGCAAGAAGCGCACCTCGCCCGCGCGTTTCACGGCGTCGTCGAGCGACATGCCCTCGACGCGGAGCTGGTCGGTGAAGTCGACGAGCAGGATCGAGTTTTTGATCTCGATGCCGATGAGCGCGATGAAGCCGATAATCGCGGTGAAGGACAGCGAGTAGCCCGCCACGAAGAGGCCGAGCAGGCCGCCCACGACGCCGAGCGGGAGCACGCTGGCGACGACGAGCGTGCCCCGGAAGCTGCCGAACTCCAGCACGAGCACGGCGAGCAATCCGAAGGTCGCGAGCAGGATCGCCTGACCGAGACCGCCGAAGCTCTCGGCGGCGCTCTCGGCCTCTCCGGCGATCCCGAAACGTGCGCCGCGCGGCCAGGCCATCGCCCGGAGGCGCTTCTCGATCTCTCCGGTGAGCCGCGCGGTGTTGAAGCCCGGGGCGACCTGGGCGGTGAGGGTCACGGAGCGCTCGCCGTTGCGGCGCACCAGCAGCGGGGGCGAGGTCTCGAGTGTCGGCTCGGCGACCTGGGCCAAGGGGACCGACGCGCCCGACATCGAGGCGACGTAGACGTCCGAGAGCACGTCGAGGTCGGGGCGGGTCTCGGCCCCGGCGACGAGGCGCACGGGGTGGGTCTCTCCGGCCGCGCCGTCGACCGTGCCGGCCTCGAGGCCCGAAGCGGCGAGTCGAACGGTGCGCGCGACCTCGACACTCGTCACACCGTGCTGCGCGGCGCGTGTGCGGTCGATGTCGAGGCGCACGTCGACCCGACTCTGCCGGAGCGGATTGTCGGGCTCGACGACGCCCGGCACGGCCCGCATCACCCCCTCGACCTCGCCGGCGAGCCGCCGCAGCGTTTCGAGCTCGTCGGCATAGAGACGCACGGCGATGGGCGCGTCGATGGGCGGGCCGTTCTCGAACTCCGTGATGCGCAACGCCGCGTCCGCGTAGGTCGATAGCTCGCGACGGATCGACTCGACGAGCGCCGGGGTGCCGGCGTCCGCGGACTTCAACCGCACGAAAAGCTCCCCGAACTCCTCGTTCTGGGGCGTCTGTGCCACGTTGTAATAGATCTGGGGATTGCCACGGCCCACGTTCGAGAACACCGACTCCACCTCCGGGTGCCGTGCCAGCACTTGCTCCGCGAAGGTCACGGCCTTGTCGGTGTCGTCGAAGCGCGCACCGGTCGGGGCGTCCACCGTGACGAGGAACTGCGGCAGCCCCGCCTTGGGGAAGAGGCTGAAACCCAGTTTCGGCACCAGCGCGAGGCTCGCCACGAACAGCGCCATGGACAGAGCGAGGGTCGTCTTCGGTCGACGCAGAGCCACGCCGAGCACGCGGCCGTAGCTGCCCTCGATGACACGGTGCATGAGTCGCAGCGCGAAGTTCCCCTCGGCGTGGGCCTCGCGCGGCAGCAAACGGCTCGCGAGGAACGGCACGAGCGTCAGAGACACGAGCAAGGAGCCCAACACCGCGAAGATCACGGCGAGGGGCAGCGACCGGATGTAGTCGCCCGCGCCTCCGGGCAGCATCACCAGCGGCACGAAGGAGAGCACCAGCGTCGCCGTGCAGCCGAGCACCGCGACCCCGATCTGCTGCGTTGCGCGGATGGCGGCGTCGGTCCGCGAGGCGCCCTCGCGCAGGAAGCGTGTGATGTTCTCCACCACCACGATGGAGTCGTCGACCACGAGCCCGAGCGCGATCACGAAGCCGACGATGGAGAGCTGATTCAAGCCGTAGCCGGCGAGGTCGAGGAGCAGGACCCCGGTGGCGATGGACAAGGGGATCGCGATCATCACCAGGGCCGACGCCCGGAAGCCCAGCGGCAACAAGGTCACGAGCACGAGCGCGATGGCGAGCGCGAAGTCACCGTAGAGCTGGTTCAACCGGGCCTCGACGCTGCGCGACTGGTCGAAACCGCGCTCGAGTCTGATGCCCGCGGGCAGGCTCGGCTGAAAGGTGTCGAGCACGCGCCACAGGCCGTCCCGGGCGGCGAAGATGTCCTGGCCGTCCTTCAGCTCGGCGGTCACGAAGACGGCGCGCTGGCCGTCGAAACGGGTGCGGTGCGTCTCCGTGGCCTCGGCCCAGCGCACCACGGCGACGTCGCTCACCCGCACGGCGCCGTAGGGTCCGGCGGCGATCACCGTGGCCTTGATGTCGTCGAGGGTTCGCAGGCGCGCAGACGTGCCCACGGTGAAACGACGCTCCGTCGAGGTCAGCGCGCCCGAGGGGATGTCGGCGTCGTCGCTGCGCAGCACGTCGTGTACGCGCCCTACGGGCACGCCGAGTGCGGCAAGGCGCGGCAGGTCCAGCTCGACCCGCGCTTCACGCTCGGGCGCCCCCCAGACCGAGGCCGATCGGATGCCCGGCACACGCTCCATGCGCTCCTCGAGGCGCTCGGCGTTCGTCCGCAGGGTGTCCATGGACGCCTCGGGCGCAACGAGCGCGACCTGCACGATCTGCACGCTCGAGGTGCGCGCCCGCGTGACCTCGAGGCTCCGCAGCTCCGACGGCAACTCCGGTCGAACGCGGTCCAGCTCGCGCAGCACCTCCTGGTACTTGTCGTCGGTGTTCACGGTGGACAGGAACTCCGTGCGCACCACGGCCACACCGTCCCGCACCGTGGCGACGATCTCCTTCACGTCGTCCAGGCCGCGCAGGGCGTCCTCGAGGGGTTCGACGACGCGGCGCTCGAGGTCCGCGGGGGTGGCGCCGGGCACCACGGCGACGACGACGTAGATGGGGATCGGGAAGTGCGGATCTTCGGAGCGGGGGATTCGGAAGAAGGCCTCGACGCCGAGCGCGACGAGCAGAAGGAACGCCAGCGCCGTGAACTGCGGACGGCGGACCGCGACCTCGGCGAGCTTCACGGGGCACCCGCGTCGGCGATGCGCACGGCGGCGTCGGGCACGACCCGCTCCAGCCCGGCGACGACCACACGCTCCCCGGCGCTCAGGCCGTCGCGCACCCACACCCCGTCGGACTCGACGCGTCCGAGCTCGACGGCGCGGCTCCGGGCGCGACCTTCGCTGTCGACGACCCAAACCTGGGCGCGCCCGGCGTCCACCTCGACGAGCGCCTCGAGAGGCAGTCGCACACGCTCACCCTGGGCCGCGGGCTTCAGCTCGACCCGTGTCACGAGGCCGCGCTGGGGGGGGAGGGGCGTGTCGCCCGCGTCCACGGAGACCTCCACGTCGAAGAGTCCCGTTTGGGGTTGGGGCACGGCTGCCATCCAGGTCACGCGCCCCTCGAGCACGCGGTCCGGCAGCGCGTCGATGCGGACCTGGGCGCTGTCGCCCAACGCGAGCCGGACGACGTCACGGTCGACCAGGCCGACACGCACCACCCGGGCGTCGTCCTTCGCGGCGCGTGCGCCCTTACGGCCCGTAGACAGGGACACGATCGGCTGCCCCGGCCCGACCACCTCGCCCACGTCCGCGAGACGATGGAGCACGACCCCGTCGGTCGGGGCCACCAGCACGGCGCGCGCCCGCTGGAACCGCGCGAGGCGCAAGGTCGCGTCGGCCACCGCGACGCCGGTGGTCGCGTCGTCGACCGGGGCCTGGGGCACGGCCCCTTCGCCATGCAGCGCGGTCGCGCGCCCCTGGTCACGGCGCGCCTTGTCGAGGGCGGCCTCGGCCTGGGCCTGCTGGGCCGCGAAAGGCTCGGCGTCGAGGCGCGCGAGCACCTGTCCTTTACGCACACGGTCGCCCTCGTCCACCTCGAGGCCCACGAGCACCCCGCCGACGGCGAAGCCCAGCTCGCCGCTCTGGGCGTCGATCAGGCGCCCGGTGCCGCGGACCACGGGGGCGTAGGGTTCGGCGCGCACCGAGGTGATGCGCACCGACGGGGGCGGCTGGGCCCCGGCGGCGGGGTCCGCCTCGGGGGTGGCCTTTGCGGCGCAGGCCGAGAGCACAAGAACCGCGGCAATGGACAAAACTCGCATGGGCGCCTCCGCTGTGAGCAGTGCTTACATGAGCAGTGCTTACAGCGTCGTTTCGGCGGCGACAAGAAGAATCGTAAGCAGTGCTTACGCAACAAAGGCCCGCTCTGTGATAGGGTCGTTGGCGTGAACGTCGACGCCCCCCAGGTCCCGGAACGGCGCGGTCACCGCGGGCAGGACCTGCGGCGGCTGCTCCTCGATACCGCGCTGCACCTCGTGCAGACCGAGGGCACGGACCAGGTGAGCGTGCGCGAGGTCGCCCGCCGGGCCGGAGTCTCGTCCGGGGCGCCCTTTCGCCACTTCCACGACCGCAACGCGCTGCTCTCGGCCATCGCCGAAGAAGGGCACGAGGCGTTGGCCCGGTCGGTGGCCGAGGCGCTCTCGCAGGTCGACGACGACCCGGTCCGCAAGCTCCGCGTAATCGGCCTGTCGGTCGTGCGCGCGGCCGCCGAGCGCCCCGCACACTGGCGGGTGATGCACCTGGACATTTCGCGCTCGGAGCGCGCCGAGGCGCTGGTTCTGCAGAAACGCGCGCTCATGCGGGCGCTGATCGAGGACGGCCAGCGGCGCGGCCTGATCCGCGCCGGCGACCCCGACGAGGTCGCGCTCGCGTGCATCGCGATGGTGAACGGCCTCGCGCGCCTCTACACCGATGGCATGACGGGGGTCTCGGTGGACCAGGCGCTCCGCGAGCCGGGTCGTATCGACTCAGTGGTCGAGAATGCCATGAACCTCTTCGGCGCCGGCCTCGCGACCGAGGCGTATTGGGCGGGCATGGGCTGCGAGCCGGGACAGATGCGGTGAAGTATCTTGCCCTGTCGGACGGGTGTGAGCCGCGTCAGATTTCGGGGTATGCACACACGCACACTGATGGTCGGCCTTGTGTTCGCCCTGCTCGCACCCGGGTTCGCTTCGGCTCAGCCGGAGCCGCAGAGTGACGCAGTCAAGGTCAAGTGGATCATTTTCGATGGGACGACCATCGAGGGTCGGCGAACCCAGCCCAGCGGTGTCTTCGTGAACGCCCGCCAGCGCGCGAAGTTCGAGCGGCTTCTCGCCCTGAAGTACGATGTGTTGAACGACCTTCGGAACACATCTCGAGACGCCGCCCTGCGCTGAGCGGCCTCGACCTCAGCGGAACGCCCACTCCGGGTCGAAGAAGCCGGCCGCCAAGCCGCCCTGAGCGTCGTAGACCAGCCAGTCGGGCATGCCGCCCCGTGAGCTGAATGGCTGCAGGAGCCATAGCGACGCGCCCTCGCCGTAGGCCGTGCTGAGCACGCCCGTCATCCGGTCCCCGTCGGGGTAAACGTACGCGACCGAAGCACGGAAGAAGTCCGTGTCACCCAGCGTCACGTTCAGATCGTCCCACGTGAGCCCCTCGGGCATCGTCGGGAGCTGCGCCGGCTGCGCGCCGACGTAGACCAGGTTGTAGGTGGCGCGCAGCATCGGGGTCACGGCGTCGATGGGGAGCGCGCAGGCCGTGCCGTTGCCGATGTGCGCCCAGGTCGAGACCTGGAACGAAGCGTAGCGCTGCCACACGGTGTCGTCGGTGGCGTAGACGTAGCAGAACGGGCGCTGAAGCACGTCGTTAAAGGGCCCGTGCTGACCGGGGCGCTTGCCCGTCTGCGGTCCTACGGCGAGCGGGCCCTCAGGCACGTCGAAGCCCCGGCCGTCGACCACGGCGCGGGTCACGCCTCGGGCGCGGAGCGCGGCGCCGTCCAGCTCGAGGCCGCGCACGTTCGTGGTGTCGAGCGTCACGGTGTCGCCGGACCGCGTCGAGCTCACGGTGCAGTCCTCGTCGGCGGAGACCGCGCTGCGCAGCGTCACGAAGCTGTGTCGAGGCGTGGTCCAGGGAGAGGGCGTGCGGAAGGCGAAGTCGAGCTCGAACGGATCCAGCGCGCGCGCCTGCATGAAGTCGAAGAGCGGCGGCCAGTCCACGCAGTCCGCGCCGCCGCCGAGGTCGCCGTCCCACCAGTGGCCCGCACCGGGCTGCTCGTGGAACTGCACGTCGTCGGTGTATTCGCGGACCTGCCCGACCAGCGTGCGCCCCTCGGAGACGGGCACGTTGTCGTCGGCGTCCCCGTGGATCACGTAGACCCCGCGCTGCGCGAGGTTGGAGAGGAAGTTCGGCGTGTCGCTGCTCGCGCGGGCGCGGCCGAAGGGCCCTGTGGGCGGGCTCTCGCCGCCGTAGGTGTAGAAGGAGCTCCACCCCGCGCTCGGGCCGAGCACGGCGAAGCGGCCGGGGTTGTGTACACCCACGTTCCAGGTGCCGTGGCCGCCCATGGAGTGCCCGGTCAGGTACACACGTGTCGGGTCCGCGCCGAAGGTCGACATCGCGTGCTCGAGGGTCTCGAGCGCGTCGAGCCGGCCCCACTCCTCCCAGTCGAAGCCGAAGGGGCGCCGATTCGTCGGGGCGACGATCCACGTCCAGTCCTTGGCGGAGTAGGCCGCGGCCTGTCCGATGCCCTGAACGCCGGCGCCGTGCAGCGTGAGCACCATGCCGTAGGCCCGGCCGGGCTCGAAGTCCGTCGGCGGCACCACACCGAAGTACTGCGCCGAGCGGTCCACACCCGAAAGAAACGACTCCCGGTGCGTGGACGCCGCGGGCACGACCCGCAGCGTGAGCGCCTGGGTGTAGGTCGCGGGGAGCCCGTCACCCGAGACGCGCACGGTCACGGGCCACTCCATCTCGCCTTCCGTGGGCGCGCGCTTCGGACGCAGCTCGAAGGCCACGTGGGTCGCGGCCATGGGCGCCAGGGCGGGCAGGGTCCAGATCGTCGGGGCCCACAGCTCGCTCTCGACCACCTCGGCCCGCAGGTGCGTGACCGCGGTCTCGAGCCCGTTGAGGAGCGCGATACCCGCGTACTGCGTGCGCGTCTCGCCCACCGGCAGGTCGGGGAAGGTGGTGTCGGCGAGGTTCGGCGCCAGCGCGTCGGGCGTTTGCCAGAGACGGAGCACCGGAGCGCCGCGGCCCCCGAAGGCCCGCACCACGAGCACGTTTTCGCCCGCGCGCAGCAAGACGGGCACACGCATCGCGCCTGAGCCGTACACATCCCCGGGCTGCATCTGGCCGTTCGCGAAGACCGAGAGTACCCGGTCCGCCTGGGCCACCAGGTGTGTGTCCGCCTCCACGGTGATGCGCGCGACCGCGTAGAGCAGGCCGCCCCCGGGGTCCGGCAGCGCCCCGCCTTCATCGGTCACGGCGCTGCGCCAGCGCAGTCCCCCCGCGCCGACCCCGGGACCTTCCGGGGGCGTGAAGTCGTCGGTCGCGAGCCGGTCGAAGATCGGATCGCCGTTGGCGGGTTGGGCCACGAGCCAGTCGGTCACGACGAACGGCGTCGGCTCGGCGAAGGCCTGCTCGGGCGCGGGGGGCAGCGCGGCGTCCTCGGGCACGGGCGCCGCGTCGGGCCCTGGCGGGGTCCCGACATCCTGGGCCCCCGCGTCTCCGACACCCGGGTCGACCGCGGCGTCGGTTCCGGGGAGGGACCCGGCGTCGGGTCCGGGCCCGGGGGCGGCGTCTTCGACCGCTGCCGGGGCCGGGGAAGTGCCGCCGTCGCCACCGCAGGCGGCGAGCGACGCGGCGAATGGTAGGAGTGCCACGAGC
>JBMOFP010000170.1:0-12998 GCA_049318805.1 Bradymonadia bacterium | reverse complement strand
TTGTTCCAATGGCTGGGCATCTTCAACCTCAACATTGAGATCGTCGCGCCCGAGTGCCTCAACCCGGGCATCAAGTACGAGCACAAGTGATTCTTCATCGAGGGCCTGCCCCTGCTCTACCACTACGCCGCCTCGTCCGACGCGCGGGTCGAGACCCTCGCCCGCGAGGCGCTGGAAGGCCTCGGCTTCAACGCGGGCGACCCCGCCGGCCCCCGCGTCGAAGACCGTCTTTTCATCAGCCGACACCTGCTCGCCTGGATCGACGAGACGGGCTTCTACGGCAAGATGAACGGGCTCTGGCGGCTGAACGGCGCCGAGGGGGACGCCCTCGACTTCGTCGTGCGCGACGCCGGTCGGCCCGTGAGCTTCTTCGTCGTCGGGGAGCACGGGGATGGCGCCTTTCCCGCGGGCTACCCGGGGGCGGAGCACATCGAGTTCCCGAACCGTGTGCCCGAGCCGAACGACGACCCGGACTGCGGCGCAAGCGACTGGTGCAACCAGTACGCCCACAACGAAGCCAACGACATCACCGACCGCGACATCCCCTGGTGGCGCGCGTGCAACGCCGGGGCCCCGTCCTTCGCCGAGCGGTTCGAGCCCGTGGAGGAGCGCCTCGAGGCCGACGCGCTGCGACTCGTCTACGAGGGCCCCCTCGTCAAGGAGGCCGATGGCGACGGGCGTCACGACGGCGACGCGTGCCACGCCGACTACCTCTTTGCCGATGGTGTGCGGCGTCGGGTCTGGCTTCGCGTCGGGTACGTGCTGCGTCGGGACACCTTCGACTTCGACCGCCTGATGCAGATTCGCAACCCCGCCGAGAACCCCGCTTTCGATGGCCCGATGTCTCTCATCGGCGGCTTCGTGATCAGCGGTTGGCCCAACGCCCACGCCACCAAGCGCCTCGACGCGTGGATTCGACCCGAGCTGCGCGACGCCCGCGACGAGTCCCACGGCACGACGCTCACCGGCGGGCGATGGAACGACCATCGGGTCGCCGCCGTGGACCGCGACGAGATCTTCGCCTGGATGGGCCAGCCGGTCTCGCTGAGCGTGGCGCCTCAGCACGTGACGGGCCGCTCCGTCACACTCTCCCACGTCGGACCGAGCGACAACGACGACGTCGGCTTCTGCCTGTGCAAGGTCCACGGCGGCTTCGAGCTCGGCGGCGGGCTCATCCACGGCGGCATCTCACTCCCCGTCGGGCCGGGACAGTCCAGCATCGAAGCCGTCCGTCGACTCGCCCTGCCGCCCGGCGAGGCCCCCCCGCCACCGCGGGCCCGCGTCTTCGAGGCGGAGCGCGACCTTCAGCACGCCGTCGGTCGCGCCGAGGGCGACGGATGGGCTGCGGCCACGGGCCCCGACGCCGAGGGGCACATGGCGTTCGGACCCTACGTGCGTGACCTGCCGGACGTGCCCTCGAGGGTGACTTTCCGCCTCATGGTCGACAACCACGACGCGGACAACCTCCGGGTCGTCACCGTCGATGTGTATGACACGGACGCCGACGAGCTCCTCGCGCTCCGAGACGTACGCCGTACGGAGTTCGCGGCCCCCATGACCTACCAGGACGTGGTCCTCGACGTCGACCTGTCGGGTCGGGCGGGCCACGCCCTCGAGACCCGCGTCTTCTGGCACGACGTGTCTTATGTCCGCCTCGACCGTGTCGAGGTCACCCCGCGTTGATCAGAACTCTCGGCAGTCCGCCGGGACCTCGGCGCTCCCGAAGGTGTAGGGCCGCGCTTGTTTCACGAGCAGGTCGCGGCGCGCGCCGAGCAGCTTGAACTCCAGGTCGACGGCGAACCAGCGGTTCTCGCCGTCCGGATCGAGGCGCGCTCTGAAGTGCTCGTGGATCGCCCGCGTCACACAGGCCAGGCGCTGGATCTCCGGCTCGGTCATCACGTCCCGGCCCTGCGTCAGGCTGCTCCGCGCCACATACTCGCTCCACGGCGGCTGCGCCTGAAAGTGGCGAACGAGCTGGTCGGAGGTCACACCCTGCGCGGGGTTCGTGACACTCGCCTCGCCGATCTGCACGTTGATGAACGGGTCTCGATACAGCGGCTCCAGCACGTTCCGGCTGATCGCGACCCCGTTCGCGCGCTCCGCGGGATACGCCGGGTGCACCAGCACCCCCATCACCACCGCCCCCTGGTCGACGTGGGCGTACGCGCGCTCGTCGTACGCGCGCGGGGTCCACAGGCTCGCCCACACCGTCCGGAGCGCATCGTCGATGGGCGCCTCGGGGTCGTTGACCCGCCCCGTGAGGCTCTCGTAGAGCCCCGCCCCGTTGAAGGCCGGCAGGTCCTCGGTGTTGCTGCTGCTACGAAAGCGCGCGCCCTGCGACGCGAAGCGCGCGCCGACCGCCGCCTCCACCTCGGCCAGGAGCGCCGCGTCGACGGGGTGGCGCAGAATCCGCTGCCGCACCTGCTCCAACCCCGCGGCCCGCGTCGCCGGCTCGGCCTGAAACTCCGGGTCGTCCCGCAGCGTCGTCAGGAGCTCGGCCGCGCCGCTCCGCTCGAAGTGCTCGACGCCGTGCACCACGGGCACGGCGAAGGCGCTGGGCGGCCTGGGGACTGGACCCGCGCACGCCGCCGAGTTGGACGTCACGCGCCCCAGCTCCGCGAACTGCGCCGCCTTGGCGCCGAGGGACGGCACGTCCTCGAGGCCACGGTCCGCCAGGTCGACGACCCCGCGCACCGAGGTGTCGAACCGCGGCCGTGTGGGCGGGCCCTGCGGAAGCCGAGCCTCCCAGAAGGCCGTCGCCTCGTCCGGCTCGACCTGCACGACCTCGAACGCGCCCGCGCCCACGGTCAAGCGCACCAAACGGCCGAGGAGAGGCGCGATGCGCGGGTCGTTTCGAGCGTCCCGCAGCGCCATGTTCGGTGTGTCGCGGTTACGGCTCAGTAGGTTCACATGCGCGAGGGGGGTCTGGAAGTCCTCGGTGACGAGGCCGCCGACGAAGGGCATGTCGTTGGGCACCCGGTCCGTGACGACGATGCTTTGCGGTCCGAGCGGCGCCTCTTCGAGCGCATCCGCGGGCACGAACTCCAGGACCCCGTACCCGGTCGTCTGCGTCAGCGGCTGCCACGTCACGCCTCGGAACGGCGCGTTCTGGTCCACGAGGGGGACCTGCCCCTCCAGCGTGCGCAGCGTCGGGACCTGCTCCGCCGTGGTCGGGCGGATCGAGAACCGCTGCGGCGCGTCCACGTGGGCCATCACGGCGAAGAACGCGCGACGCATCTGGGCGGCGCTGATCTTGTCGCCGGGTGTGAACTCCAGCGTCCACAGGTCCGACGCCGCGGTATGCACCAGGGTGCCCATGAGGAAGCGCCGACTCTCGACCTGGAAGTAGTTCAGGTCGCTGAAACGACGCCAGCCGTCGTAGAAGACCGCGTTGTCCTGAGGGTCGCACCGGTCGAGGTGCGGCAGACCTTCGATGAGCTCGCGAACGAAGGTGTAGTGCAGGTCCCAGGCGCGATTCTCGAGCATGTGTACCGCGCCGCCGCCCTCCAGATCGACGAGCCACTTCACGGACTCGACCCCGACGGAGGTGCCGCCGACGGCGAGCGCCGACCAGTCGCCGGGCGTGCGCAGGTGGCGCAGCCGATTCCCGATGGGCCTGGACGCGACGACCGTACAGGGGGCGTTGGCGGCGCCGGGGGTCGGAGACGCGCAGTATCGGTGCCGCCCGGTCGCGTCCGGATCACGCGCCAGGGACGCCCCGATGGGCCACGCCATGAAGTCCACGCGCTCTACGGGTTGCTCGCTCTCAGGCGGCCACAGGGTCGCGACCCCCTCGTACTCCGGGGCATCTCGGAGCGCCTGCAGGGCCGGACTCGGCACAGGAAACGCACGGCGCTCACCCGCGGCCAGCGGCGCACCGTCGAGCGCCACCGCGTCTCCGTCGGCACGCCCGGGCCACGGGCGTCCGGGGGCCGTCGGCGCGAGCCGAAGTGTCCACCCCGCAAGGTCGACCGGGGTCTCCCCGGTGTTCAGGAGTTCCACGAACGCGCTCTCGTTCGGCGCCGGGCGCAACGACAGCTCCGCCAGCAACACCGGTCGCGGCGGCGCGGGCCACGGCGCTGCCCAGGCGTAGGGTTCGAAGGTCTCCTCGACCGCGAGCGTCGGCGGCGGGGGCGGCCCACAGGTCGCGCCGTTGCGCCGACCCGGCGTGGCCCAGTCGCACCGCGCGAAGTCCCCGCGGGCGTCCGGGAGCCGCGCCCAGGCTTCATTCGGTTCGAGGGCCGGGAACTCGACCTGGTCGACGAGCTCACCCTCGGGCGACCAGAGCCAGAGGCCCTCTCCGCCCGCAGAGAGCTTGAAGGGCAGATGCAGGACCCCCTCGGCCGGCGTGTCGTCGGCGATGAGCACGACGGTCCGACCCGGCGCGATCTCGATGGGCGGCTCAGCCGGAATCACGAAGCGCTCGTCCGCGTCGTCGCCGAGCTGCCACCCACCGAGCGTCATCGTGGAGTCACCGCCGTTGTAGATCTCGACCCAATCCTCGAGAGCCCCGAGCTCGTCGACCCAGGTGCCGTCGTTCTTGGCCATCACCTCGTTGATGCGCAGGCCGTTCGGCAACGGCGGACCCAGGTCCACCTCGGCGTCTGCGGGCTCCGCGTCCTGGACCCGGGCATCGACCCCGCCGGCGTCCACGGGCGGGGCGGTGTCCGTCGGTCGACCCCAGTCCTCGACGACACGCGCGTCTTGGCCGGGGCCGAGGTCCGCGAACGCACCGCCCGCCCCACCCCCCTCGCATCCGGCCAGGAGCGCGACCGCGCACAAGGCCGCGGTCAGCGCGCGCACCGTCACGGGCGGCCGCTCACGGGCAGCGCGCGGAAGGACGACGTCAGGGCGTCGGTGGGCAGGGCAGTGCCGATGAGCACGAAGGTCGAAGCGTTCCATGACTCGACCTCGGCCTGCATGATCCGTTCCGAGGTCACGGTGCGTCGGACGGCCTGAAGCAGCGTGCGCCGCCCCCGGGGACCGCGCACGATGCCTTTCACACGCAGCAGGTCGTCGCCGAGCCTCCGCGTCCAGGTCCGGACCCAGGCGTCCACGTCGGCGAGCCGATGGGGTCCGGGCGCCTCGACGACGAGGCTCGAAAGCTGGCCGTGCCCGTGCTCACCCACGGCGCGGGCGCGCAGGCGCCGCGGCGTGTCGAGAAAGAACTCGGCCGGGTCCACGACGCCGTGGGCACAGCGCCGGACCTCGGCCACGGGGTTCAACGCGTTCAGGGCCGCGAGGACCGTCTCGATCCGGGCGCCGGTGACCCGGTCGACCTTGGAGACCAGGACCAGGTCCGCGACCCCGACCTGCTCCTGCGCGATCGGGCTGTTCTCCAGGTCCACCAGCGCGTGCTCCGCGTCGGCGACCGTGACGACCTGGGCGACCCGGAAGGCCTCGGCCACCGGGCCAGGACGCAGGAGAATCCGCACGATCTCCCCCGGCTCCGCCATGCCCGTCGTCTCGAGCACGACCCGCTCGACGCCCTCGCGCGCGCACACCTCGCTCAGCGCAACGAAGGTCGCGACCAGATCGCCTTGCACCGCGCAGCAGATGCACCCGGTCAAACGTCGTACGAGGCCGGGCGCCATCGTTTCGATGACCTCTCCGTCCACGTTGGCCGCGCCGAACTCGTTCTCGACCACGCAAATCTTCCGGGCGTCCGCGGCGCCCAGGACGTGGCGCAGGACGGTGGTCTTTCCCGCCCCCAGAAATCCGGTGAGCACGGTCACGGGAATCCGGGATCGGCCCGGTGGGGGCGACGGCGTGAGTTGCTCAGGCATCCAGACGCGAAGCATACTCCAACCGAGGCTGCCCACTGAGCGGGTCGAAACACATCCTGGTTCTCGCGGTCCTCGCGTTCGCGTGTGAGTCGTCGCCGCGCGAGGTCCAGCCCGACGCCGGCGGCCTCGGCCTCGAGGCCCTCGCCGATCCCGAGGCGTGCGCCGAGTGTCACCCGAGCCACTACCTGGAGTGGCAGGGCAGCATGCACGCTTACTCCGGTGTGGATCCCGTCTTCGTGGCCATGAACGCGCGTGGGCAACGCGAGACCAACGGCGCCCTGGGCACCTTCTGCGTGCAGTGTCATGCGCCCCGAGCCGTGCGCCTCGGCCGGACGACGGACGGCCTGAACCTCGAGTCCCTGCCCGACGCTCTGCGCGGGATCGGGTGCATCGACTGTCACAGCGTCACGGCCGTAGAGGGCGACGCGAACAATCCCCTCGTCCACACCGAGGACGGCGTGATGCGCGCGGGCATCGCGGACCCGATGCCGACGACGGCGCACGCCTCGGCCCACTCCCCGCTCCATGACGGCGCCGATCGGCGCTCGTCGGCGCTCTGCGGGAGCTGCCACGACATCGTTTCGCCCACGGGCGTGCACGTCGAGCGGACGTTCCTGGAGTGGAAGCAGAGCATCTACGCTTCAGACGACCCGCGCTTCGCGAACTCGTGTGTCGCGTGCCACATGCCCGGGCGCAACGGTGCGGCGGCCGAGGTGCCCAGCGCGCCCCCACGCCGTGTCCACGACCACAGCTTCCCCGGAGTCGACGTCGCCCTCACGGACTTCCCCGGCCGCGCCGAGCTGCGCGACAAGGTGCAGGCGAGCCTGGACGTCTCGCTCATCTCGGAGCTGTGTGTCGCCCCGGCGGACGGCGGCGCCGACCTCGAGGTCTATCTCGAGAACGTCGGTGCGGGGCACGGCTTCCCGAGCGGTGCCGCGCACAATCGGCGGGTGTGGCTCGAGCTGCGCGCGTATGTCGGCGACCGGGTCGTCTTCGAGACGGGCGTCGTGCCCGACGACGAGAGTCTGCCGGACGCAGAGGCGGATCCCTCACTCTGGGCGCTGTACGATCGCCTCTTCGACGCCGACGGGGCGAAGACCGACGATCTGCTCCAGGTCGTGCGGTACGAGGGCGAGACACTCCCGCCCCCCAACGGCGCGCTCCCCGGGGACCCGGACTACGTCAACGTGTACGTCCCGCGACGCTTCCGGATCCTGGGCGAAACACCGGACCGCATCGAGATGCGCGTCCGCATCCGCCCTTTCGAGCTCAGCATCCTCGACCGGCTGGTGCGTTCGGGCGACCTCGCGCCCGAGATCGCCGAAGCCGCGCCCACCTTCACGCTCAAGGGCACGGAGCAGGTCTGGACCGCGGACCGCGCCGAAGAGCGGAACTCCGAGCTGAGCGGGCGTCCGATTCTGTGCGTTGGCGCCCCGACCCGGGCACCGAGCGTTCGGCCGGACCCGTGACGGGAGACCGAAGCCTCAGCGCTCGATGAGGAACTCGAAGACGACCTGGTCCTCGACCTCGGCGCACGTGAGGTCGAGCGTGATCTCCCAGGTGCCGGGCATGAACAGGTTGAGCGCCTCGACCGAGTACTGACCGGGCACCTCCGTGGGTGCGACCTCGGGCGGGACGGGGCTCCCGTGCCCATGCTCGGGCATGAACGCCGTGCCGACCAGCGTGCAGTCGACCTGCGCCGAGCCGTCGAAGTCGTAGACGGCCACGAGCCACGCGTTCATGCCGCGCTGCGGCGGCGCCGGGAGCGTCTCGAGCAGACGGACCTCGAACGACGCGCCGCGCAGGGTCACGAGCGCCTCGGGCAGCTCGACCGGGGCCTCGCCGCCGCCCGCGGGCGCGCCACCGACGGGTGCCGGTGCGCCGCCGACGGGTTCGGGCGTGCCACCGACGGGCGCGGGCGTGCCGCCCTCTGGGGTCGCAGGCGTGCCGCCCGAAGGAGGCGCACCTTCACCCCCCGCGGCCGGCGTCCCGCCCCCATGATCGTGGCCATCGGACGTATCCGAATCCTCGCCGCACCCCAAAAGGAGCCCAGCGGCCAGCAAGAATCGAACTGATTTCGTGCACATGCCGTATAGAATTCAGGAATCCGGGCTTGGCTTCAAGGAGCGACCCTCATTCTCGACGAGCTGCTGATCCTGCTCGCGTTTGTGCTCGCCAACGGTGTCTTCGCCGGCGCCGAAATCGCGATCCTCTCGATCCGCAAGTCCCGGCTGGCCGAGCTCGCGGACGGGGGCAGCCGCGCGGTCAAGGCGATCGTCGCGCTCCGCTCGAACCCGGAGCGGTTCCTCGCGACGGTGCAAATCGGCATCACCGTGGTCGGCACGGCAGCGGCAGCGTACGGCGGCGCGAACGTCGCCGACACCTTCGCCGAGACCGTGAAGGACGTGCCGTACGTCGGCGCCTACGCGTCGCAGTTCGGCGTCACGGTCGTCGTCGTCTTGCTCGCGTTCTTCCAGCTCGTCGTCGGCGAGCTCGTTCCGAAGTCCCTGGCGTTGCGGTACGCCGAGACCTACGCGCGGGCCGTGGCGCGACCGCTCTCGGGTGTCGCGTGGCTGGCCGCCCCCGTCGTTTCGTTCCTGACCGGCGCGTCGAATCTTCTTCTGCGACTCTTCGGGGACAAGACGACCTTCACCGAGGCGCGACTCTCCCCCGAGGAGCTCCGGCTCATGGTCGACGAGGCCGCCCGAACCGGGAGCCTGGACCCGCGCGCCGGCGAGATCGCCTCGAGGGCCCTGGACTTCGGCACGCTGAGCGCATGGGATTGCATGGTGCCCCGCGGCGCAGTCGTCGGCCTGGCCCGGCACGCGCCCGGCGAGGTCGTGAGTCGGGTCATGCTCGAGGAGAGCCACAGCCGGGTGCCCATCTACGAGGGCACCATCGACCACATCATCGGGTACGTGACCGCCAAGGACGTCCTGGCGATGTCTCTGCAGGGCAGCCTGTTGATCCTCGAGGACCTCATTCGACCGGCGTACTTCGTGCCGGAGTCGATGCCCGCGGTCGACCTCCTGCACGAGCTGCAGAAGCGCCGTATGCCCATCGCCATCGTGGTCGACGAGCTCGGCAGCACCGCCGGCATCGTCACCATGGAGGACCTCGTCGAGGAGCTCGTCGGCGAAATCTTCAGCGAGCACGACAAGGCCCCCGAGGACATGGTCGTGCAAGAGGCCGGCGGGGTGGCACGCGTCCAGGCGGTCATGCCGATTCGAGACGTGAACCGTGCGCTCGGGCTCGACCTGCCCGAGGAGGACGACTTCACCACCGTCGCCGGGCTGGTGCTCTCCCTCGCCGGCCGGATTCCCCTTGCCGGCATGGTGCTCCGCACCGAAGCGGGTCACCAGATCGAGGTCGTCGAGGCGACACCGCGCCGGGTGCGTGTCGTCCGGATTCGACCCGCGACCAGGCCCACGGCTGAAGACGCCCCGACCTGACGAAACGCCGCTTCAGACCGACTCGTCCTCGTCGTACGCGGTGTCTGCCCCCTCGAGGCCCAGCATGCGGGCCACAAAGGCCTTCCGCGCGTAGAACGCGTGCCCGTCGGCGAGGCGACCGTCGCCCTTCGGCCGGGGCTGGACGAGTCGCCCGACCCGACCGGTGAGCGCCGCCAGCCCCTCGTTTCGGGCCACCCAGCGGATTTCGTCGTAGTCGGCGGCCACCGCGGCCAGCAAACCGGGCGCGTCGAGGTCGAAGGCGCGGGCGTCGTACACGAGCGACCGCGCCTCGTCGGGTCCTTCGTAGATCCGCGCGACGACGACGAGCCGGCGCAGCTTGTCGTACAGGTGGCTCGCCTCGAAGTCGCGCTCCAGATCGGCCGCCGTGAACATCGTGATGGCCATGGTCTCGCGGGGCACGAGCACGCCGTCTTTGCGCTCGACGAGCGGCACGACCTTGAGCTCCCAGTCTCCGAAGTCCGGCAGCTGCTGGCCGTCCGCGGCGAGTCCGAGGCAACGCTCGACGACCTGTCCGGCCCAGCCTTTGTTCCGCGCGCCCTCGCGCTCGAAGGTGACGCCGTGGGCCCGTCCGAGGGCCCGCAAGTCACGGCCGAGCAGGTCCCGCAGACGCTCCAGCGCGGCCTCGCGGGTCAGGCGCGGCCCTGTCGACGGCGACACAAAGAGGCTCGGCTGGTGTGTCATGGAGCGCGACTCTACACTCGCGCGATGCGGATCGACTCGGACCGGGTGCGCAGCGCCGTCGAGGCCCGGCTCGACGCGGCCCCGCGCCTGGGCTTCGTGGTGGAGCACAGCCCGCTGACCGACCTCGGGGCGCTCGCGGGGGCGCTCGACCTCGACAGCCTCGTCGTCAAGCGCGACGACCTGCTCGGCGCGCTCCACGGCGGCACCAAGGTCCGCAAGCTCGACCGCCTCCTCGCCGCCGAGCCGTGGGTCAGTCGGTCGCGATGGCGCTCCTTCGGTGCACTGGGCTCCGGGCAGCTCGTCGCGCTCTCCGCCGCGGCGCGCCTACGGAGGACGCACCTCGAGGCCGTGATGTTCGATGAGCCCGTCTCACCGCGAGTGCTCGAGAATCTCGCCTGGGTCACGAGCGGTCCGGGGGTCGTGCGCTACGTCGGCACACGCGTGGAGCTCGGTCTGCGGTGCGGCGTCGATCTGATGGTCCAGCACCGCGGTGCGGTGGCCAACGTGCCGCCCGGGGCGTCGTCCGTGGAGGGGGTGCTCGCCGTCGTCGACGCCGTGCGCGAGCTGCGCTTGCAGGTCGACGCGGGCGAGACCCCGGCGCCCTCGCATCTCTATGTGCCCGTAGGCTCCGGGGGCACCGCGGCGGGGCTCGCCCTGGGCTGCGCCCTCTTCGGTTTTCGCGCGCGGGTGCACGCCGTTTCGGCCATCGAGCGGGCCTACGTGAGCCGCGCGCGCTTGTCCTCCCTCGCTGCCCGAGCGGCCCGGGCGCTCGGCCTGGACTCGACGCCGCCGCTGGACCTCGAGCTGGACTTTCGTCACGTCGGCCCAGGCTACGGCTACGAGACCGAGGCCTCCAGGGCGGCCCTGGACCGTGCCCACGCCGCGGGGGTACCCCTGGAGGGTGTCTACGGCGCCAAAGCCTTCGCGCATCTGCTGACGCACGCCCGGTCCCATGGGGGCCACGTCCTCTACTGGCTCACCAGCCGCTCGGCGGCGCCCCTGGTGCCCGCGGACGACTGGCGGTCGCGTTTGCCCGCCCGCCTGACACGTCGCCTCGCCCGAGGTGAGGCCATGGGCCTGGACCGCCGCACCGTGGGACGCCGTCTCTTCCTGGGCGCGGCCCTCGTGGGTGCGGTGTCGCTGGGTCTCCGCGTTTGGCCGCCCCCAGCCCCCGCGGGTTTCGTCGGGCAATACCTGTCGGCCTCCGAGGCGGCGACCCTCGCGGCGCTCGCGGCGACCCTCGTCCCGAACGTCTCCGCGTCCGACGAGGTCCGCGCGGTGCTCGATGCGGCCGACCGGTACCTGGGCACACTCCCCGCGCGCCTCCAAACGGAGCTGCACGGGGCGCTCGCCCTCATGGAGCACGGCCTGCCGATGACCCACCTCGAAGCGCCGCGTTTCACGCGCCTCGACGACGCTCAGCGCGAGGGCGTGGTGCAGCAGGCGCTCGAGGCCCCGGGCATCACCGGGCAAGCGGCCCGGGGCGTCCGCGACCTGCTGATGTTCGCGGTGTGGCAGTCACCGCGGCGTTGGCAGGCCATGGGCTACACGGGCCCGCTCCGTACCGGCACCGCGCCCGTCGTGCCCGACCCCTGGCCGGCGTTCCGGGCTTCCGGACCGCCCACATGACCGCCGATGTCGACCATGGTCCATGACGCCCACGACTTTGGCCCCGAGACCGAGTTGACGGCCGACCTGTGCGTCGTCGGCACGGGGCCGGGGGGCGCCACCGTCGCGACCCTTGCGGCCGAGGCCGGCCTGAAGGTCGTGGCGCTCGAAGCGGGCGCACTCGTCACACCCGCCGACTCGACGCAGCGCGAAGAGGACATGCTGCCGAAGCTGCTCTGGGCTTCGGGTGCGCAGACGACGACGGACCGCGGCGTCCGGGTCCTGCAGGGTCACGGGCTCGGGGGCAGCAGCCTGCACAACCTCAACCTGTGCAAGCGCATCCCGCCCGAGATCTTCGAACACTGGCGGCGCCTCGGGCACACGCTCGAGGCGCTGCCGGACGCACGCTGGGCCGCGCTGTACGACGAGGTCGAGGCCCTGCTCGAGGTCTCGGAGGTGCCCGAGGCGGCCCGCAATCGCCACAACACTCTGCTGCACGCGGGCGCCCGCACGCTGGGCTGGGCCACGGGGGGGCTGCGCCACAATCGCTCCGGGTGCATCGGCAGCGGCTTCTGCGCCCTCGGGTGCGCCTACGACGCCAAGAACAACGCGCTGAAGGTGCTCTGGCCGCGCGCGCTCCGGGCCGGGGCGCGGGTGCTGACCCATACGCAGGCCGTGCGCGTGGACGTACGCGGCGGTGAGGTCCGGGGGGTGCACGCGCGGGTCGTCGAGCGCCCCGGCGTGCCCGACGCCCTGGGCCGGGTCGTGCGGGTGCGCGCACCGCGCGTCTGCGTCTCCGCGTCCGCCACGGGCACCCCGGCGTTGCTCGAACGGTCCGGCGTGCCCGATCCGAGCGGCGTCCGTGGCCGCACGATCAGGCTGCATCCGGCCGTGCTGGTCGCCGCCGAGTTCCCGGAGCCGGTGAACGCGTGGCAGGGCATCCCCCAGACCGTCGAGGTCACGGAGTGGCTGAGGTTCGACGGGGACCCCGACCGCCGGCTGTGGATCGTGCCGGCCTTCGGTCACCCGGCGAGCGCCGCGACGATGCTCCCAGGCTACGGCCAGGCGCACGCGGCGTGGATGCACCGCTACGCCCACCTCGGCGCCTTCATGGCGATGCTGCACGACGAGACCCGCGGCACGGTGCGCCCCGACGGCGACCTCGGCGTGGCCCTCGACTACACGCCCGACGCCGCCGACCGCGCGGCTTTGACCCGCGGGCTGGACCACCTCGTCGAGCTGGCGTTTGCCGCGGGCGCGACCCGCGCGCTCGTGCCGACCCATCGAGCGCAGGTGCTCGAGCCCGGGGCCCGCAAGGTCGCGCCCTTCGCGCTCGGCCCCGACACGATGACACTCGGCGCGGTCCACCCGATGTGCGGTGCCCCCATGGACGACGACCCCCGGCGCGGCCCCGTCGACTCGCGCGGTGCACACCATGGCGTGCGGGGCC
>JBMOFP010000169.1:0-13092 GCA_049318805.1 Bradymonadia bacterium | reverse complement strand
GCGCCAGAACCCGAGCCAGCGCCAGAACCCGAGCCAGCGCCAGAACCCGAGCCAGAACCCCAACCCGAGCCTGAACCCGAGGGCAACGGCTGCGCCGGCGTGTATCTGGTCGATGACTGGCAACTCACCCAGGCGGCGTTCCCGACCGACATCTTCAATCTCGCCGCCGCGGACCTGATCACCGCCGGAGAGCTGGTCCTGGCGCTGGAACTCGACCTCGACGCCGCCCCGTCGACGCTGCGCATCGTCGAGCTCGACCCGGCGAGCGGGGCGCCGGCGCTCGGGCGTCCGATGGGCCAGGCACTGGAGGTCGAGCGCGGCGCCGACGGCGAGCTGCGCACGTCGACGCCCGGCCGATTCTCATTCCGCCTCCACGCCGTGTCGCCCTACACCTTCGACCTGATCGCCACGTTTCACGACGTCGCGGCCGAGGGCTTCTGGAGCGACGACTGCGAGACGATCGAGCTCGAGCTCACCTCGGCGTTCGCGAATGAGGGGGTCACCATCCCGGGCGCCCCGGACTACGACCTCGACGGCGACGGTGTCCCCGATGCGTTTCAGACACGCAGCGTGCTGAGCGCCGCTCGAGCCGGCGAGTAGCGCGAGCGCACGTCGTCTCGCGAATCGCGCTCGTCGTCGGCGCGTGAACGCGACTCGTTTACCGCGCGAGACCGACCCGGGCGGCGGCCGTGGTTCCGACGTCGTGCTGCGCAGACTTCGACGCGAGCACGACCCGCACCAACTCGGCGAAGGACGTCGCCTCGGTCTTCAGCATGATGCGTGCTCGATGCGTCTCGACGGTCTTGAGCGCCACGGAGAGCGTGTGCGCGACCTCTTTGTTGGACTGCCCCTCCACGAGCAGCTCCAAGACCTCGCGCTCACGGGTGGTCAGGACCTGCAGACGTTCGTGGCCTTCACGGACACGGGCCCGTTCGGCCTCGAGCTGCGCGTCGAGGCGGAGGGCGGCTTGGACCTTCTCGAGCACGGCCTGTTGACCGAACGGCTTCTCGATGAAGTCGACGGCCCCGCCCTTGAAGGCCTCGACGACGACCTGGGTCTCGCCGCAGCCCGTCAGGAAGACGACGGGCAGCGTCACGCCGCTCTCCCGGAGCGTCCGCTGAAGCTGGAGACCGCTCTCGCCCGGCATCCGGATGTCCAGGACGAGGCAGCCCCGCGGGTCCGCCGGGCGTCGTTGGAGGAACTCCGCCGCCGAGGCGTACTGGGCCGACTTCAGGCCCACACTCTGCGAGAGCCAGACGAGGCACTCCCGAACACCCCCATCATCGTCGACGATGTGGACGCAGGGCGTCTCAGAGGACCTCTTCTCCGACACTCTCGCCAATGCAGACTCCTTGGTGACGCCGAGGTCGACCCGGCTGTACTTCGCACGAGTATGCATACACCGGAGGGTTGTTGCGTGGGGGTAAACCCTTAGTCTGAGTTCGGCGGCAGACGGCGCGCGCATGAGTCTGCGGGTCCGGGCTGACCCGCGAGGGGATTCACCGCGGACCCACCGGAGTAGTCCTGACGCGAGGCGCTGAAGCGAAGGGCTACGTTGAGCCGATGGAGCCCAATCACGCAGTCACACCCCCTCGGAGGCGGCGTCGACCGACCTCGACCCCGTCGAACTGGGCGTCGTCGGGCGCAAACGCGCGCGCCCGTGTGCGCTGGATCGTGCCTGAGGACCACGCGCGGCGCGAGCTCCGAGAAGCGGAGCGCGAGGCGTGGGACGTGGTCGTCGACCTGGCCGCGCATGAGGTCGGCTCGGGAGCCCATCGGCTCATCGCGGCCTCGAACTTTCGTCGGATGCTCCGGCCGGGCGGTGTGCTGCTCCAGGCCTTCGAGGGCACGTCCGACGCGCTCGAAGAGCGGCTCGCCGACTACAAAGTGGCCGGCTGGATCGTCCCGCCGGTCCATCACGTCCACCCCGTCGATGGGCGTGACGTCGTCGTGCTTCGATTTCAGAGAAGCACCCCCTGACGGGGCTCAGACCACAGCGCGTAGGTTTTTACCCTGATAATCGTCGGGGATTATCGGTAGTTGTTGTCCCGGAACCGATCAAGCATAAGCCCCGAGAGGGGGATGCGCTTGGCGGTACCGGACGACGAGCCCTTATTCGCGGAGGAGGACGGGCCGGAGTCGTATGTGACTCCGAACCCGCTGCCGGTCGGGTGGACTGTGTTGGTCGTCGACGACGACCCCTCGGTTCACCTTGTGTCGCGGCTCGTCTTCAGTGACCTCGTCGTCGACGGGCAGGGGATCGAGCTGGTCTCGGCGCACTCGGCCCGAGAGGCACGAGAACTCCTCGGCAACGGGCTCGAGGTCGCGGTCGCGGTGCTCGATGTGGTCATGGAGACCGAGAGCGCGGGCCTGGACCTGGCCGCCTGGATTCGTCAGGACACCTGGTTCGCGTTGATGCGCATCGTCTTGCGTACGGGCCAACCTGGACGAGAGCCCAACGCCGAGGTTCTCGGCCGACTGCACGCGAGCGACTACTGGAGCAAAGAGGACCTCACGGCGAATCGAGCGCGGAGTCGCCTCACGAGCCAGATTCAAGAGTATCAGGCCTTGCTGACCGCGGACCGGCGCACGCGTGCGTTGCAATCCGGCCTCGAAGCAACGACCGCGATCCTACGCGCTTCGGGACCCGAGGACGCGATCCAGGTCTTTCGGGCGTTTGTATCGACCCTATTCGGGATCGAGGCTGCGGACGCCGTCCTCGAGGTCCTGCCGCCCGGACACACCGGCGCACCGGAAGACTCCATCGGCGCCGTGCACGTCCGCGGACCGGGACCCTCGCTCACGCTGCGTCTGGCGCCGGCGTTGCTCTCGAGCGTCTCCCGCGAGCTGGACTCCGCCCTCGACGCGGCGCTCGTCGCCCTCTCGGCGCGCCTCGCACGTGAGGTCTCACCGTGCTGAGCACCTACGCCTACGTGAGCCGTTACGTCGGGTCCGACCTCGAGGCTGACCTCAAGTCGATTCAGGCGTCGAGCCAACGGAGCAACGCCAGCGCGGGAATCACGGGCGCGCTCCTCTACGACGCGGGGCGCTTCGTGCAAGTCCTGGAGGGCACGGATTCTGCCATCGACGCGCTGCTCGTTCGACTGCGCGGCGACACCCGCCATCGCGACTTCGTCGAGCTGTTGCGATTTCGCTGTGATTCCAGGACCTTCGGCGACTGGACTCTCCACATGCGCCGCCTCGATCGTGTCGAGCCCTCGCTGGATCCCGAGGGCCTGCTGCGATTCAGGGACGCCTATCTGGGCTGCTTCCGACCCGATGCGCGGGAGTTCGTGCGGCTCGTCGCGAGCTTCTTCGTCGTCGCACGATGACACCCTCTCGACGGACGCAACGGAGAGACGCGCCGTGGCCAAGCCTTTGAAAACACATCGAGTTCTCGTCTCGGGCACGAGCTCCGGGTTCGGTCGACTCATCGCGGAGTCCCTGGCCCAGGCGGGCCACGTCGTCTTTGCCGGGCTGCGTGATCCGCAGGGGCGCGACCGCGCCGTCGCCGATGGTTTCAGGGCGCTCGAGCCCGAATCTGGCGGGTCGGTGACGCCGATCACGCTGGACGTGACCGACGACGCGGTCGTCGCCGCGTGCGCATCGACCCTGGAGGCGGCCGGCGGCGTCGACAGTGTCGTGCACAACGCCGGGGTCGCGGCGGCCGGACTCTCCGAGACGTTCTCGGCCGAGGCGGCTGCGAAGATTTTCCAGGTCAACGTCTTCGGGCCTCATCGTCTCCTCAGGGCGTTGCTCCCGCAGATGCGCGGTCGCGGTGGCCGATCGGTCTATGTCTCGAGCACCCTGGGCCGCGAGGTCACGCCCTTTCTGGGCCTCTACAGCGCGAGCAAGGCGGCCCTGGAAGCGCTCGCCGAAGGGTGGCGGTACGAGCTGAACGCCCTGGGCATCGGGACGGTCGTCCTCCAGCCCGGCACGTTCCCCACGACGTCCATCCTCGCGAACCTGGTGCCGCCAGACGACCCGCAGCGCGCCCTCGCCTACGGCGACTTCGCCCATGCGCCCGGAGCGCTCTTCGAGTCCATCGGCGCCCTGGTCCAGGCGGGGCTCGCGCCCGATCCGCAGCGGGTCGCGGACGCGGTCGTACGTGCAATGGAGGAGAAAACGCCGGTACGTGTCGTCGTCGACCCCTCCGGCTTCGACGGGGCGTCGCGCATCAACACGGTGAGCGCGCAGGTTCAGCAAGAGCTCCTCGACCGCATGGGGCTCGGACACCTCGCCGGGACCGCGGTCGATCCTTTGGAGCGGCTCGCGGAGCGCACGCCGACGACCGTCGTCTCGTCGCGCCTGTCGAGCGAGGCGACGGCCCAGTTGCTGCGTGCCTTGATCGAGGAGACGCCCCTCGCGATCTACGCCAAGGACCGCGACCACCGGTTCGTCCTCTCGAATCGGCAGCACGCCACCCTCATCGCGCGCCCGGCCGTCGAGATCCTCGACCACACGGACCGCGACCTCTTCGGGCCCGAGGCCGAAGCGGTCGAGGCGAGCACGGAGCAAGTGTTCGGCTCGGGTGAGCACTCGTCGCAGGAGTTCAACCTGACCCTGAGCGACGGAGAGCACACCTTTCTCGAGACGATCTTCCCCCTGGTCGACGAAGAAGGCCGACGGGTCGGCGTCGGTGGGATCGCGGCGGACATCACCGCAAGGCGCCGTCTGGAGGACGCCCTCGAGGAGCGGGCCCGGCAGCTCGAGAGCGCGCTGAACGAGCTGCGAGAAACGCAGGCCCTGCTGGTTCGGCAGCAGAAGATGGCGGCCCTCGGCGGGCTTGTCGCGGGTGTCGCGCACGAGGTGAGTTCACCGTTGGGGGTCGCGCTCACGGCGGCGACGGCCCTCGCGGAGTCCCTGCAGGGCCTGGAGGCCGCGACCAGTGACCGCAGCCTGACGCGGGCCTCGATGAACAAACTGCTCGAGCACATGCAGCGCGCGAGCAGCCTGACGGTTCGGAACCTCGAACGCGCGGCGAACCTCCTGCAGTCGTTCAAGCAGGTCGCCGTGGACCGCACTCAACGCCAACTGCGGTCCACGCCCCTTCAGCCCTGGCTCGAGGACGTCGTCCTGAGCCTCTCGCCCACGACGCGGCAGGCGGGGGTTCGGCTCCTCACGAGCGTGGACCCCCGCCTCGTGCCCACCTTTGCCGCAAGCGAGCTTCAACAGATCGTGACGAATCTGGTCGTGAACGCGGCCGTCCACGCGTTCGCGGACGAGGCGGGCGTCGGCGAGGCGCCTTCCGTGGCGCGACCCATCGAGGAGCGTCGTGTCCTCCTGGACGTGGGCGTCGATGCACACGGTCTGCGCCTGACGGTCGAAGACAACGGCCGCGGCATCCTCCCCGAGGTCCTCCCGCGCGTCTTCGACCCCTTCTACACGACCCGGCGCGGCACAGGGGGCACCGGCCTGGGCCTGCACATCACCTTCACCCTGGTGACGGAGACCTTCGGGGGCCGCATCGACGTCACCAGCGAGGTCGGTCACGGCGCTCGATTCGAGGTCCTGTTGCCGTGGCGCGAAGGCAGCCTCGAGCTCTCCGAGCTGCCCGGCTGAATGCCTCGTCCGTCGCCTACCACGACGGGAGTCGAACGAGGACCCGAGCGCCCCCCAACCTCTTGCTCTTCTTGATGCGCATCGTCCCGTGTCGGGACTCGACGATCGCGCGCACGATGATGAGCCCGAGGCCCGAGCCCCGTGATTGAGGCGCGTCGGCGTCACTGCTCGGCCAGCCCGGCCCGTCGTCATCGACCGAGACCTCCACCGCGTCGGGCACAACCTGCGCGCTGAGGAGCACCTGTCCGCCCACTCTGCTCGACTCGATCGCGTTCAGGCTGTTCAGCAGCAGATTCGTCACGATCTGACTCACCTCGCCGGGCGCGACCAGGGCGACGCAGCTCGGGTCGAGCTCGAGGGCGACCTTCGTTTGCGGAAGACGCGTGTGTTGTTCCGCCATGCGAAACGCGGCGAGCACTTCCGGACGGACGTGCACGCGCTGAGCGGACCGACCCTGGCCGTTCACCAAAAGAGTGAGCGTATGAACCACGTTTTCGATCTGTCGGGCCGCTTCGAGGGAATCACGCAGCGATTCGGCCAGGCCGGAGCGTGAATCGTGGGCGACCGCGTCGACGCACAGCGCGTACTGCAGATTCGACACGACCGCCGACAGCGGGTTGCGCACCTCATGGGCGAAGCTGAAGGCGAGGGCGGAGGCCGTCTCGGGTCGAAGCGCGAATCGGTTCGCGCGCGCGATGGCCAGCTCATCAGGCGTGACCGGGACCGAACGGTTTCCAGGGGGCGTCGCCAAGGGAGGCAGGGCGGATTCGGTCGCAGAATCGCTCCGTTCCTCGTCGTTCATTGAGCTCCTCGTCGATGCGTGCCGTTCAAGGATCAACCAGGCACTCGCTGTTGCGCGTCCGTGTTAATCCCTACGCATTGTTGGGTATGTGCGATTTCTGGGGCCCGTTGCCCAGGGCGTGCCGGACCTCGCGCGCTGCCGATGTCGCGGGACTCGGCCGCGTGCGCCCGGCATACTGCCGCCGCCCATGCGCGTCCTGCTCCTCACCCCGCCGATGACGCAGCTCAACACGCCGTACCCCGCGACGGCGTACCTGATGGGCTTCCTGAAACTGCACGCCGAGCGCCTCGGGCTCGAGCTTCGGCAGGCGGATCCGGCGCTGTCGCTCTTCTTGCGCCTCTTCAGCGGCCCCGAGGTCCAGCGTCTGGCCGAGACCCTCCGGGCGCGGGCGGGCGCGTCACGGCGGGCCCGCGAGTCGATGCCCGCATCCATCGCCCACTTCCTCGAGCACGCCGACCGCTACGTACACACGGTGGACGCCGCCGTGCGCTTCCTCCAGGGCCGCGATCCGAGCCTGGCGGTGCGCATCGCCGGCCGCGCGTTCCTGCCCGAGGGGCCTCGTTTCGCCGCGCTCTCGCCCGCGGGGGAGCCCGCCGAGGACACCCTCGCCTGGGCCTTCGGGGCGCTGGGCACCACGGACCGCGCGCGCTCGCTTGCGAGCCTGTACATCGACGACCTGGCCGACGTGGTCCGCGAGGGCCTGGACCCGCGCTTCGCCTTGTCGCGCTACGGTGAGCGCCTCGCCGCGAGCGCGCCCACCTTCGACCCGCTCTACGACGCGCTGAACGCCGAGCCGACCCGCGTGGACACACTCCTCGACGCGTTGACCGCCGAGCTCGTCGCGACGCATGAGCCCGACGTCGTGGGCATCTCGGCGCCGTTTCCGGGCAACGTGTACGCGGCGTTTCGGATGGCGCGCGAGCTCAAGCGCCTTCGACCGTCGGTGAAGTGTGTGCTGGGCGGCGGCTACGTGAACACCGAGCTGCGCGCGCTGACCGAGACGCGCGTCTTCGACTTCTTCGACTACCTCACGCTCGACGACGGCGAGCGGCCCTTCTTGTGCCTGCTGGAGCACCTGTCGGCGCCCGACGACCCCACACGCACGCTCCTGCGAACCTACGTGCGTGAGGGCGAGCGCGTCGTCCTGCGCTCCGATCCGCGCCACCACGACGTGCCCCACCGCGCCACGGGCACACCGACCTACGAGGGCCTGGAGCTCGACCGCTACGTCTCGCTCGTCGAGATGCTGAACCCCATGCACCGCCTGTGGTCCGACGCGCGCTGGAACAAGGTCACGGTCGCCCACGGCTGCTATTGGAAGAAGTGCGCCTTCTGCGACGTGACCCTCGACTACATCGGCCGCTACGACAACACCTCGGCCGAGGTCACCGTCGACCGCATGGCCGCACTCGTGGCCGAGACGGGGCAGTCCGGCTTCCATCTGGTCGACGAAGCCGCCCCGCCCGCCGGACTCAAAGCCATGGCCGAGCTGCTTCTCGAGCGCGGGCTCACGGTCACCTGGTGGGGCAACATCCGCTTCGAGAAGGCCTTCACGCCGGCGCTCGCGAAGCTGCTTGCGCGCTCGGGCTGCGTGGGCGTCACGGGCGGCCTCGAGGTCGCGAGCGACCGCCTGCTCGCGCTGATGCAGAAGGGCGTCACCGTCGAGCAGGTGGCGCGTGTCACCAAAGCCTTCACGGACGCCGGGGTGCTCGTGCACGCGTACCTGATGTACGGCTTCCCCACGCAGACCGAGCAGGAGACCGTCGACGCGCTCGAGCGTGTCCGCCAGCTCTTCGCCGCCGGCTGCCTGCACTCCGCCTTCTGGCACCGCTTCGCGTGCACGGTCCACGCGCCCGTGGGCCGCGACCCCGCGCGCTACGGCATCACCCTGGTCGACGGGCCCGCCTCGACCTTCGCGCGCAACGACGTGGACTTCGTCGACCCCGTGGGCTGCGACCACGACCGCCTCGGTCTGGGCCTGAAGCGCGCGCTCTACAACTACATGCTGGGCCTCGGCCTCGACGAGGACGTGCGCACCTTCTTCGCGCCCGAGGGCCGCGTGCCCAAGCCGAAGGTGCCGCGCGATCTGGTCGCGCGCGCGCTCGCGACCCGCGGTTGAAACACGACCCGCACTTGCTCAAGGATGCGCGCGCTCCCCACCTTCGAGGCTCGCCCCATGACCCACGACGAAGCCGTCGCCCGGACCGTTCGCCTGCTGCCCATCACCGAGGTCGCCGCCCGCGTCGACCTGCCGCCCGAAGCGCTGCAACCCTACGGGCGTGAGGTCGCGAAGCTCGACCTGGACGTACTCCAGGGCCTCGGTGCGCGGCCCCGCGGCAAGCTCGTGCTCGTCACCGCGATCAGCCCGACGCCGGCGGGCGAGGGCAAGACGACCACGACCATCGGCCTGGGCGACGCGCTCCGACGCATTGGCCGCAAGGCGGTGATCGCGCTGCGCGAGCCGTCCCTGGGGCCCTGCTTCGGCCAGAAGGGCGGCGCGACGGGTGGTGGCCACGCCCAGGTGGCGCCCATGGCGCGCATCAACCTGCACTTCACCGGCGACTTCCACGCCATCACCTCGGCGAACAACCTGCTCGTGGCGATGCTCGACAACCACCTGCATTGGGGCAACGCGCTCGGCATCGACCCGCGGCGCGTGCGGGTCCGGCGTGTGCTCGACATGAACGACCGCGCGCTGCGCGAGGTGGTCGTCGGCCTCGGCGGACCCACGAACGGGCACCCGCGCGAGGCGCACTTCGACATCACCGTGGCGAGCGAGGTCATGGCGATCTTCTGCCTCGCGCGGGACCTCGCGGACCTGGACGAGCGCCTCGGCCGCATCGTCGTGGCCGAGACCCACGACCGCCGCCTCGTCCGCGCCCGGGAGCTCAACGCCGTGGGTGCGATGTGCGCGCTGCTGCGCGACGCCTTCATGCCGAACCTGGTGCAGACCCTCGAGGGCACGCCCACGCTCATCCACGGCGGGCCGTTCGCCAACATCGCTCACGGGTGCAACTCCGTCGTCGCCACCGAAGCCGCGCTGCGCCTGGGTGAGATCGTCGTCACCGAGGCGGGCTTCGGGGCCGACCTGGGCGCGGAGAAGTTCATCGACATCAAGGCGCGGCAGTCGGGCCTGCTGCCCGACGCGGTGGTGCTCGTCGCCACGCTGCGCGCGCTCAAGATGCACGGCGGCGTCGCGAAGGACGCCCTCGGCGCCGAGGACCTGGACGCGGTCGAGCGGGGCTTCGTGAACCTGGAGCGCCACGTGGGCAACCTGCGCAAATTCGGCCTCTCGCCCGTGGTCGCCATCAACCGCTTCACGAGCGACACACCCGCCGAGGAGGCGCTCCTCCGTAGGCTCTGCGGCGAGCGACTCTCGGTGCCGGTCCACCTGTGCAGCCACTGGGCCGACGGCGGCGCGGGGGCCGTGGACCTGGCGCACGACATCGCGGCCCGACTCGACGCCCAGGGCGACGCGGGGGGCGGGGCCCACACGCTCTACGCCGACGACCTGCCGCTGCTCGAGAAGCTGGGCACCGTGGCGCGCGAGATCTACGGCGCGAGCGGGCTCGCGCTCGGCGCCGGCGTCGAGAAGGCCGCGCGGGGCTTCGAGGCCGCGGGCTTCGGCCACCTGCCTGTCTGCGTCGCCAAGACCCAGTACTCCTTCTCCGCGGACCCGAACCTGCGCGGCGCGCCCTCGGGCCACGAGCTGCCCGTCCGCGAGCTGCGCCTCTCCGCCGGCGCCGGCTTCGTCGTGGCGGTCTGCGGCGAGATCATGACGATGCCCGGGCTCCCGCGTCAGCCGGCCGCCGAGCAGATCGGGCTCGACGCCGAGGGCCGCATCTCGGGCCTCTCCTGAGCGGGTCGGGCGGGTGAGCGCAAGGCCTCCCGACACGAACGCACGCCGGTTTCGCCGTGGCCTCGTCGTGGGCAAGTTCAGCCCTCTGCACCGGGGCCACGAGGCCGTCTTCGAGCGGGCGCGGTCCGACTGCGCCGAGGTCGTGGTGCTCTCGTGGTCGAACCCGCTCAAGCCCGGCTGCGACGACGCCCGGCGCCGCGCGTGGCTCGAGGCGCGTTGCCCCGACGCACTCCGGCACGTCATCGACGCCGAGTGGCTCGCGGTCCGTGGGCTCGCGCCCCGGCTGCCCCACGAGGACGAGCCCGACGCCGAGCAGCAGCACTTCACCGCCGACCTCCTCATCGCCGGACTCGGCCTCGACGTCGACGCCGTCTTCACGAGCGAAGCCTACGGCGACGCGCTCGCGCGCACCTTGACGACCCGATGCGCGGCCGCGTTTCCGGGCCACGGCGGCGTCGCGCACGTCGAGGTCGACCGGGCGCGGCTTCAGGTGCCCGTGAGTGGCACGGCGTTGCGGGCCGACCCCTACGCGCTCCGGCACTTCCTCGCGCCCGAGGTCTACGCGGACCTCGTCCCGCGCATCGTCCTGCTCGGCGGCGAGTCCACAGGCAAGACCACGCTTGCCGCCGCCCTCGCCGCCGCGCTGGACACCGTGTGGGTGCCCGAGTTCGGGCGGACGCACTTCATCGAGCGGGGCGGCGTGCTCGACGAAGCCGACCTGCTCCACATCGCGCGCACCCAACGCGCGCACGAGCGCGCCGCCGCGCAGAACGCCCGTCGCTACCTCGTCTGCGACACCAACGCGCTCACCACCTCACTCTACGCCCACGCGGGCTTCGGACGCGTCGAGCCCGCGCTGCGCCAGCTCGCCGACGAGGCCCTCCATCGCGCCGACTACTCCATCCTCTGCGGCGCCGAGCTGCCCTTCGAACAGGACGGCACCCGCGTCGACGCCGCGTTCCGCGACCGCCAGCAGGCCGCCTACGAAGAGATGCTCACCCGCGCCGGGCGCCCGTTCCTGCGGGTCTCGGGCTCAGTGGACGCGCGCGTCCACCAGGTGCTGCGCTGGCTCGAGCGCTGAGCCCCGCGCTCAACGCCGCGTTCGGCGCCGCCGCAGCCCAAGACCCACCAGCGGCAAGAGCCACACCACCGCCGACACGCTCCCCCAGGGCGCGACTCGGCAAGACGCCTTCTCCTCGCTGCCCGCCGTCTCGTCCAACGACCACGCAGGGCCAGAGGGGCCATGCCGATGAGGTCGAGGGGGGACGCCCCCAGGGGAGACTCCGTCGGCATGGCCCCGTCGGCCCGGTGCTCGAAGCAACCACGCTCGCCAAGCACCGGCTCCCGCCGGCGAACTCCATCCCAGATCGACCGTCTCACGTCCCGTCGAGCGACTCGTCCTCAATCTCCAGCAGATCCTGGAAGTCCGCGTTCTCGGACCGCGCCGCGCTGAGGTCCGCGCTCGTCGTGCGCAAGCGCATGTTGAGCACCTGCACGAAGCACCACAGCAGCTTCACCGCGATCTCCTTGTCCTTCCGCATCAGCAAGAACAGCGGCCGCCGGCTCACGGCCAGCACGCGGGAGTCCATGGCGGCGACCGCGTCCGCGGAGCGCGTGGTCTTGTCCATCAACGCCATCTCGCCGAAGTGCCCGCCCGGGCCCAGCAGCGCGAGCTCGATCCCGTTCTTCTCGATGCGGATGCGCCCTTCCAGCACCAGGTACAGCGCATCCCCCGGGTCGCCCTCGCGGAAGACCACATCGGCCTCACCGACCGTGCGCACCTCGGAGACGTTCAGCACCTCCTGCAGCTCCACGTAGCTCAGGTGCTGGAACAGCGGCATGTTCCGCAGCGTGTTGATCTTGAGCGAGACCTCCTGGCCGCCGGGGGCGTCGCCCAGGTGCACGCACAAGCTCGTGATGTTGTCCTTGCCGCCGCGGGCGTTGGCGATCTCCACAAACGTCTGCGGCACGGCCATGAAGTCGTTGCCGCGCAAGACCTCGACGATCTCGTGGTCGTCGCGCAGGTGGCCCGTCAGGCCGTCGCTGCACAGCAGGAAGTCGTCGCCGGGCGCGATCTCGAAGTCCAGCGTGTCCACCTGCACGTCCGCGTAGACCCCCACGGCGCGCGTCACCGCGTTCTTGTACGGCGCCGTCGCGGCGTCCTCGGGGCGCAGCTTGCCGCGGCGGATCAGCTCGTTGATGACCGAGTGGTCCTCGGTGAGCTGAAACACCTCGTTGTCGCGCACCAGGTACACACGCGAGTCCCCCACGTGGGCGATGAAGCCGCGGGTGGGCGTGAGCAGCAGCAACGAGACCGTGGTGCCCATGCCGCGCTTGGCCGGGTCCTCCTGCGCGAGCTGGAAGATGCACCGCCCCGCGTGCCGTACGGCCATCTCGAGCACCTCGAGCACCGCGTCGCGGCCCTCGGCGCTCTGAATGAAGGTCTGCAGAGCGTCCTCGTGCTCGGCCACGTACTTGCGGATCTCGGTCACCGCCGTCTCGCTGGCCACGTCGCCGGCGGCGTGACCGCCCATGCCGTCGGCCACGACGTAGAGCCTGAGGCGCTTATCGACCAGGAAGCGGTCTTCGTTGGCGTCCTTGACCTTGCCGATGTCGGTGTAGGCGAGCGCGATGGGCTCCATGGACTGCGGGTCGCTCATTCATTCCTCGGGCTGCTGCGGACGTGTCCGGGCACTTTCCGCACCGGCCCGCTCTCAATTCAAGCAGGAAGCGCATTTCAGACTTGATAATGAAAACCGTTATCAATATCATCCGCTCCATCCTCAGCAGGGGGCTCCTCATGTCTGCTTCGCTCCGCGCCTTGGCCGCGGGTTTGGCGCCATCGGCCGGCGGGTTCGCGCCCGCGACC
>JBMOFP010000168.1:0-13185 GCA_049318805.1 Bradymonadia bacterium | reverse complement strand
TGTCGATCTCGGTGAGCACACCGAAGCCCTCCGACTTGAGCGCCGCCGGCACGCTGGAGAGCGCCTCGTCGTAGGTGACGCCCAGCGTCTTGCGCATTCCGAAGTCGTTCATGGTCGTTCTTTCTTCTGGTCGGAGAGCGTCATCTGCCGAGAAGACCACGCAGCCACGAGCTGCGCTCGGCATTGAGCCCGGGCTCGACGTCTTTGGCCTTCGTCTCGTGGCAGTGGCAACGGTCGGCGGGTGGAACGTTGCCGAGAACCTGTTCGACGTGAGCGCCGCAGCCGGCAAACGTCGGGCGACCGCACTTGGAACATTCGACTCGACGGCACATCACCCACCTCCCGCGCTCGCAGCGCGCGGTGCCGCGCTCTTGCGCGCTTGCTCGTCGAGGCTGCGCCGCACCTCGTTCATGTCGAGCGCACGTACCTTTTTCACAAGCTCGTCCAGCGCGGCCGCCGGGACGGCGCCCGGCTGTGCTGCGAGCAGGACGCCGTCCCGCAGCACGAGCAGCGTCGGGATGGCGCGCACCTGAAAGGCTGCGGCCAGACCCGGCTCGGCCTGGGTGTCGACCTTGCCGAAGACCACGTCGGGGTGGCGCTTCGCTGCGGCCTCGAAGACGGGCGCGAACGCACGACACGGGCCGCACCAAGCGGCCCAGAAATCGAGCAGAACGATGCCCTGTTTGACGGTTGCTTCGAACGTTTTCTCGGTCACCTGTACAGTCGCCATCGTGGCCTCCTTGTTCAGGTAGAGCCGCCGATTCTCGAAAGGGTTCAGGCGTTTTTTGCGAGGAAGTTCTGCAAAGCGACCTTGACTGATGCCTGGACCGAAGTCGGCACCTCGGCCGTTGGCCCAGTCGTCCGGCAGAGCGCGAGCGTTCGCTTGAGCGAGTCGCAGGTGCCGCGGCAGCGGTCGCACGCCCGAAGGTGACGCTCCATCTCCGCGCAGACATCGACACTGATCTCGTCCTCGAGGTGCTGGGAGAAGAGCGTCAAGACGTCGGGGCACGTTCCACGGGCGGCCGGACCGTCTGTCGCAATCCCGAGCAGGGGCGCGACCTGCGCCCGCACGGACAGTCGAGCGCGATGAAGCCGGCTCTTGACGGCCTCGACGGTCACGCCGAGGACCTCGGCCACCTCGGGAGCGGTCAGCCCCTCCACATCTCGAAGGAGCAGCACCTCGCGGTACATGGGCTCGAGGCCGCGGATCGCCTGCTCCAACGCGTGCTCGACATGCTTGCCGGCGAGCGCCTCGTCTGGGCTCTGCCCCGGATCGGCCAGCCGCCTGCCCTCGGCGATCATCTCGGTGTCGAGAGACCGCTCGTCCGCCGGGGCGAACTTGCTCCTGCGCCGCTTCTTGATGCAGAAGCTGCGCGCTATCGTGTAGAGCCAGGTCGAGATCGACGACGCCCCGCGGAAATCCCGTACGCCGCGTGCCATGGAGAGCAGCGTGTCCTGCAGGACGTCCTTCGCGTCCTCGGGGTCGCGGCACATCTTCATGCTGAAACGGTAGACCTGAGCCTGATGCCTCTCGAGCAACGCCTCCATGGCTTCGGCGTCGCCCGCTCGGGCGCGCTCGAGGAGCTGGTTGTCGGCTTCGTCGCGCATTCGCTCGCGCACAGGTACCACGAAACGCGGAGGCGAACCGGTCGACGAGCTCGGGCGCCCATCGACGGGTGAAGCACACCAAGCGGGGGTCGTCGACATGGCGTGTCCCGCGCGAGTCCGCCGCCGATGTGGTCGCGGAGACCTCCGCGGGCGGCTCTGGGCGAATGACATCCTCGCGTGCAGCGCCGAGGCCTGCCCGTGACTCAGGGCAGCGCGGCGCGCATCCGGTTCCAGTGCGCCAGGAATGCGTTGTAGCTCGCGGCGTCGTTCAGGCGCATGAGGGCCTCGTCGTTCGACTCCAGCGCCCCCCGGGTGTAGTTGTGCGAGCCCGCCAAGACGAGCGTCTCGACCTCGTCGCCCGCGGCGTAGCGTGCGCGAATGAGCAGGTACTTGCTGTGCACGGTCACGCCGTCCCGGTCGAAGATGCGCCAGTCCATGCCGCGCAGAGCGTCCTGCACGCCCTGGCTCGGGGACGGCGGGTCGTCGCTCAGGTAGTCGCCCACGATGATGTGCACGCCGCAGCCGGCATCCCGCTTCTCGCGGAGCTTCTGCGCAACCGTCACCCCGCGGTCGTCCTTGAAGAAGGCCATGCCGACGTGTAGCTCGGCGCCCGGGTCGCAGTGCACGTTGTTGAGCACGCTGATGATCAGGTCGCCGTTCGCCCTCGGAAAGAAATAGCCCTTCACGCCCGTGTCGCCGGTGAAGTCGCCGTGGACGTCGTAGTAGTTCAAGTTCTGCCGCTGCCCGCGCAGGTCGTTCCAGTAGTCGCGATAGTGCGTGTAGAGGGCGTTGTCGCCGCGCACCACGACCAGGTGGTTGAAGCGGCGGTTCTGCGAGTCGCGGAAGTTGTGTGACCCCTGCATCACGACGTTCGACGAGCCGTCGTCGAGCCGCGAGAAAAGCATGAACTTGTTGTGATTGATGCCGGTGCCGATGCACGCACCGCGGCCGCAGAGGGTGACATTGCCGCGCCCGACGGCGGCGACGAGACGCCGCTCGACCTCGGGGTCCATGTTGTTGCCATCGGCGACCACGCGCACCGTCACGCCGCGACTGACCGCGACCTCGACCGCCTCGACGTAGGGGAGCGTGTCCCACTCGTAGATCGCGATGTGGACGTCGGAACCGGGCGAGGCCTGCCGCAGCAGGTCGATCATCGCGTTCTGGGCGGTGAAGTCACTGCCGTCGAGCGGCTCGTTGAAGATGGTCTGGACCACGGGCGGCGGTGGCGGCTCGGTCGGCAGCGGTGGCGGCTCCGTCGGCGGCGGTGGCGGCTCGGTCGGCGGTGGTGGGGGGGTCACGGTCGCGTCCACGCCGGGGGGCGGCGGGGTCACGGTCGCGTCCACGCCGGGGGGTGGCGGGGTCAGGGTCGCGTCCACGCCGGGGGGCTGCGGCGCCACGGTCGCGTCCGCGCCGGGGGGCGGCGGCGTCGCGGTCGCGTCCGCGCCCGGCGCAGGTTCACCGCCTTCGCCGTCCGCCGGCCGCGCCGCGTCGATGCCGGTCGTCACGCCGGCATCCTCGCCCGCGTTGTCGACCACAAGAGTCGCCTCTGAGCAGGCCAGGAGCGCCACCGCCCAGAGCACCTGAGTCGCTGCGCGCATCACGCGTCGCCTGCGTCGAGGCGCACGTGCGCAGTGTGCGCGCGGCGCAGCCCGGTCGCCTCGTCGCGCCGATGCGCGTTCATCTGCCGGACCTGCCGGTCGCGCCCTGCACGAGCGCGATGGGGCGGAAGCTGATTGCCCTCGGCGCCATCGCGGGTCAGAAAGACCAAGCCGTCCAGAGGCTTCTCGAGGTGTCCAACAGGAAGGACGCGCCGGAGGGAGGGGGATGTCCACATCAGCCTCACTGTGTGACGGTCCACCGCCGACCGCAACAGGTTCACTGCCGCGAACCGATTGCGGTCGGCGGGGGCGCGCCGCAGAATCGCTCACACGTTGGCGCCGGACACCCAGGAGGGCCTCATGCGAACCCGAAACAGATATTCAGGCGCCCGTCACGGCGACCGGCCATTCTTCGCGCTCTACGCGCTCATACTCGCGTTCTTGTGCGGCGCGGTCCTGCTCGCCTGCGGAGACTCCACCGAAGGCGCCGGCGCGGCCGACGAGACGCCCGGGCCCCGCGTGCCGCGCGACGGTGGTGTGGGCCTGCGGATCGACACCGGCGTGGATACACCCCCCTCGGGTGGGGAAGGCCCCGGCCCGCTCGGGGGCACACCCGAGGTGCCCGTCGGCGGTGGGGCCCCGCCGCCCTTGGGCGGTGACGGCGAGCCCGAGCCGAGCTGCGACGACGCCTCCTGCGGCGAAGGCCAGGTGTGCTACCAGGATCGCTGCATCGAGGGCACGCGGTGCCAACTCAACGAGGACTGCCCCGCCGGGCGCATCTGCATCGCGCGCATCTGCCTGCCTGACCCGACCGGGGCGACCCTCACGGCCGAGCCTCCGGCGCTCCTCTTCACGTTCGCGCGTCTGGGCGACACGATCCGGCGCTCGACCACCCTCGTGAACACCGGGGACGTCGTGCTCAACGTGACGAGCGCCGCCATCGCCGGGCCGCCCGTCTTCGCGCTGGGCGCCGACGTCCCGCCGTTCCCGATTCGACTCGTGCCGAACCAGCGCGTCGAGCTGCCGATCGACTTCACGCCAGACGATGAAGCGACGGAGCGCGGGCTGCTCACGCTCGTCACCGACAACCCCGTCGCGCCCAACGTCGAGGTGATTCTCCAGAGTGACCGCAAGGTCGTCGGTGGCCAGGTGCCCTGCCTGCAGATCGTGCCGGCGCGCGCCGACTTCGGTGCCGTAGCGCGCGGCTCGACCGGTGAACGCACCGTCGACCTCGTGAGCTGCGGCACGGTACCGGTCTCCGTCACCGCCATCCGCCGCGGCCGGAGCTTCCTGGGTGAGCTGTCTCCCCGCTTCGACCTCGGGAACCGACCCGCGTTTCCGCTCGTGCTGGCACCCAACGAGCGCTTCACCCTCGAGCTGACCTACACCCCCGGGCGCGCGGGCCTCGAGGCCGGCAACTGGGACGTGCTCAGCACGGACCGCGACAACCCGACCCAGCGCATCGACGTGTCTGCGCTCGCGAATCCGCCGCCGCTGGCCGAGATCGGGCTGCACATCCGGGTGTCGTGGGACAACGACCTCACGGACGTGGACACCCACGTGCTCGCGCCCGGCGGGCAGATGTGGACGTGCGACGGGGACTGCTACTTCTCGAATCCGAACCCGAACTGGGGCGACCAGGCCCGCTTCGAGGACGACCCATTCCTCGACGTCGACGACGTCGACGGCTTCGGGCCCGAGAACGTGAACATTCAGGAGCCCGCGCCCGGCACCTACCGTGTGTTCATTCACTACTGGAGCGACCACGGCGGCACGACGCCCGCGACCACGGTCGAGGTCCTGAACTTCGGGCAGGTCGTCGGGCGCTACGGCCCCGAGGACACGCCGAGCGTGGACGATGTGTGGCGCGTGGTCGAGATCGATTGGCCGGGGCCCGTGCTGCGCGCCATCGGCGGCGTGAACAACGAACCCCGCGGCGCGCTCTGCGGCGGCTTCAACCTGCCGTAGCACCTCGCCGCTCGTCGAGACGCTGGGGTCGAGTCGAGCGTGGACTCGTCCCCGTTCTCCGGACGGGTCGCCTACGCAGCCATGGCCTGCTTCTCACGTATGGGAGCGCGCCTGAGGAGGCCCTCGTCCATCGCGACCGTCCGGTGGGCCATACTCGACTCGGGCGAAAGGGCATGGGCGCGGTGGAGCGCGAAACTCGTGGGCGGTCGCCCAGCGATAGCGCGAGAAGGGGTTGACGGGCGCGGATCTTATCGAAATCCCGGTCGCCGCCGCAAGTTCATGGAATTGCGACGTTTTTTTGCATTCGAGCCGCAACCTCCGCTCTGATGGAATTGCGCGAATCCCGAAGGGGGTGTGTGCGTCTGAATCAACGAGGGCGCCATGGGGGCGCCCGGGGGCCCGACCGACGCCGGTCGCCGCCCGGAGGGAAGGGACATGCGTCTCGTGCGCGAGGTGCGTTGGGGGCGAGTTGCGATGGCGACGGGCGTGGGCCTGGCGCTGGGCGTCGCGGGCGCCGTTTACTACGAGCTGCGGACGTCGGCGCTGCAGGCGCGACTCTTCGCGGACCGGGCGGCGCTGCACCAGTGGCGGGTCGAGCCGGGGCCCAGCGACCGGATTCTCTTCCCCGAGCCCGGGCCTTACGACATCCGACTGGGCCACGCCGGGATCGGCCAGTTTCTGAAGCGCCTCGAGGCGGACGGCGCGCAGGTCGAGGCCCAGGCGCGTTGGACGCCCGAGCTGCTCGACGACGTGCGGCGCGGCCTCTCGCCGGCCTACCGCGAGAAGATGTTCGCCGGCCTCGAGGTCCAGGACCGCGACGGCGTCGTGTTGGCGAGCAGCCGCTTCCCCGAGCGCGGCTTCGACCGCTTCGAGGACGTGCCGCGCCTGGTGCGCGAGGCGTTGCTCTTCATCGAAAACCGGGAGCTCCTCGTCGCCGAGCCGCCGACCCGCAACCCCGCCGTGGAGTGGGACCGCATGGCCCTCGCGGTCGCGCAGCTCGCCGGCCGCGCGTTCGAGCCGGAGCGTAAGGTGCAGGGCGCGTCCACCCTGGCGACCCAGCTCGAGAAGTTCCGACACTCGCTGGATGGACGCACCCACGGCACCGCCGACAAGCTCCGCCAGATGGCGCAGGCGTCCTTGCGGGCCTACCGCGAGGGCGAGGACACGACCGCCACGCGCCGTGACATCCTCCTGCAGTATGTGAACACGGTGCCCCTCGGCGCGGCCCCGCCCAACGGCGAGGTCCACGGCCTCGCGGACGGCCTCCGGAGCTGGTTCGGCGCGGACTTCGACACGGTCCGCGACCTGCTCGCCGACGACTTCGCGACGCTGCCCGGGAGCCCCGACCATGCGCGTCGCGGGACCGCATTCCGCCAGGTCGTGGCGCTGTTCGTGGCCCAGCGGCGACCGCGACACTTCCTGACGGACGACCGCGACGCCTTGGGCCGCCTCGTCGACGTCACACTCCATGCACTCCATGCGCAGGGTCGCATCGACGTTTCGTTGCGGGACGCCGCGCTGCGTGCGCCGCTGGTCTTCCGCGCCGAGGTACCGCGCCCGGCGCCCGTCTCCTTTTTCGAGCGCAAGGCCACGGACGCGGTCCGCACGCATCTGCTCTCGCGACTCGGCGTGCGGGATCTGTACGCGCTCGACCGGCTGGATCTCACCGTCCGCACCTCCTTCGACCAGCAGGCGCAGCGCGCCGCGAGCGAGCTGCTCGTCGACCTGGGAGAGCCGACGTTCGCGCGGTCCGCCGGGCTCACGAAGCCGCGCCTGCTGGGTCGCGGCGACCCGGGGCAGGTGCTCTACAGCTTCACGCTCTTCGAGCAGACCGAGGGCGCGAACGTGCTGCGGGTGCAGACCGACGGCTGGGACGGTCCCTTCAACCTGAATGACGGCATGAAGCTCGAGCTCGGCAGCACGGCGAAGCTGCGCACGCTCGTGACCTACCTGGAGCTCGTCGCCGAGCTTTGGACGCGGCTCTCACCCTTGGACCACAAGGCTCTGCGTGCCTTTGACCCCGACCCCGCGGACGCGCTGGGCCAGTGGGCCGTGCAATGGCTCGAGCGGCAGCCCGCGGCGCGGCGCTCGATGCGCGACATGCTCCTCGCCGCGATGCAGCGGACCTACTCCGCGAGCCCGCACGAGCGTTTCATGACGGGCGGCGGCCTGCACACCTTCGGCAACTTCGACGACGACGACGACGACCGCACCTTCACGGTGAGCGCCGCCATGGACGACTCCGTAAACCTCGTCTTCGTGCGCCTCATGCGGGACGTGGTGCGACACCTGATGTTCCAGGTCCCCGGCTCCTCCGCGCGCCTGCTGCGGGATGCCGCTGATCCGCGCCGCAAGTTCTACCTCGCGCGCTTCGCCGACGTTGAAGGCCGCGTCTTCCAGGAGCAGTTCTTCCGCAAGTACCGCGGCAAGTCCCCGGACGAGGCCCTCGACCTGCTCGCGCTCAGTGTGAAGCCGACCCCTCGTCGCCTCGCCGTGATCTTCCGCACCGTGCGGCCCGAGGCCGGGCTTCAGGCCTTCGCCGACTTCCTGGGCGCGCGCCTGCCCCCGAGCGAGCTCACTCAGGAAGGCATCGTCTCGCTCTACGAGCGCTACGGTCCCGAGCGGTTCTCGCTCTCCGACCGGGGCTTCCTCGCGAAGGTCCATCCCCTGGAGCTGCACACGGTCGCGTGGCTCCAGCGCCACCCCGGCGCGGGGCTCGCGGGGCTCGTCGAGGGCAGCCGTGAGGAGCGCCAGTCGGTCTACGGCTGGCTCTTCAAGACCTCACGCAAGAACGCCCAGGACAAGCGGATTCGCGAGATGCTCGAGCTCGAGGCGTTCCTCGCGCTGCACACGCGGTGGAGTCGCGTCGGCTATCCCTTCCCGGCGCTCGTGCCGTCCTTGGCGACCGCGCTCGGCAGCTCCGGGGACCGCCCGACCGCGCTCGCCGAGCTGCTCGGCATCCTCAACTCCGGCGGCATGCGGCTGCCGATGCAGCGGGTCGAGTCGCTGCACTTCGCCGTCGACACCCCGTACGAGACCCGCGTCTTGCGCGGCACGGACGCATCGGGCGAGCGCGTCTTGCCTGCCGAGGTCGCGGCCATCGCCCGCGAAGCCGCGCTGGGTGTGGTCGAGCGCGGCACCGCCAAGCGGGTGAAGGGCGCCTTCCAGCTCTCGGACGGACGTGTGCTCGAGGTCGGCGGCAAGACGGGCACCGGCGACAACCGGCGCGACGAGTTCGCTCGCGGCGGGGTGAAGATCGCGTCCCACGTGACGAGCCGCACCGCCACCTTCGCCTTCTTCGTGGGCGAGCGGCACTTCGGTGTCGTGACGGCCTACGTGCCGGGGCCTCAGGCGGCGGAGTACGACTTCACGAGCGCGCTGCCGACCACGGTCCTCAAGCTGCTCGCGCCGCGGCTCGTGCCGAGCCTTTTCGAGCCGGGCGCGCGGGTGAGCGCGCGGCAAGTCGAAACGACGGTCGTGCATTGACCGTCGGGCCCGCGGCGCCCAGATTCGGGCCATGAACTTCCGCGAAGCGCTCCGGTTTACCGCCACCTTGCTCCTCGTCGGCATCTGCGTGGGGTTGCTCGCCAGCATGTTCTGGGGGCCTTCGCTCATCTCCTGGTGGTGGACGCCCCCGGGCGACGCGGGCGGAATCACGGCGATGTGCGGGCACCAGGTGCGCGACGCCGCCGCCGCGCTCGTGAAGATGCAGCTCATCACCGGCGCCGCGCTCGGGGTGCTCACCGCCGCGCTCGGGCACTTCATCGCGTGGAAGCGCCGCAAGAACACGAGCGCCCCCCCGCCCGCGCCGCCGAGCCCCGTCCCACCACCGGCCTGAGCCCGCGCTTTTTCGGGAACCCCGGCCTCGCGCCGCGGTCGAAAGCAGCGTCAGGGCGGTGAGTCGCCGCCTACGGGGAGCACGCTCATCGGTCCGTCCGGTGCGGCGCCGCGACCCGTTGAACCACGACGCGCGCAGTGTCGCGCACCAGGGGTGGGTCCATGCGTGAGCATTCGAACTCGAGGGCCGAGATCCGTGAAGAGGGCGACGCCCCGGCCGAGCACCGGTTGCTCGAGGTCGTCGCGACCTTCGGCGACACCGTGCTCGACGTGACGCACCTGCGCGCGGGGCGGTTCACCATCGGTCAGTCGAACGACGTCTCGCACTACGTGCCGGCGGCGTCGGTGCCCCAAGACCCGTATGTGCTCGCGACCACGGACGGCGCGACGATCGTCGTCCACGTGCCGGACGACGCCCGGGGCGACGTGCTCCTGAACGGGACGGTCTACGGCCTCGAGGCGCTGCGCGCCGAAGGTCACCTGGGGCCGAGCCCGATGCCGCGGAGCCGCTCGCTGCGCTTGCCCGCGGACGCCTGCGTTCGCCTCGCCTTCGGCGACAGCGAGCTCTTGTTGAGCGCCGTCCCTCCCGGGCGCGCGCTGGCGCCCCACCGACTGACCGCGGCCTTCGACGCCCAGTTCGGCCGCTTCCTGGTCAGCGCCGTCGCGCTGCAGATGCTGATGCTCGGCGTGGTGCTCAGCGCGCCCGCCGATGCCGACCGGCTGAGCCTGGACGGCTTCTCGTCCGAGGACCGATGGGTCGAGTTCCACCTGAAGCCGGAGCGGGACGCCGCACAGCCGGAGGACGATCTCTTCGCCGCACTGACCGACGGTGAACCTACGGCGGAGCGGGCCTCAGCGCTCGAGGGCGCCACGGGACGCAAGGACGAGGTCGTTCGGGACCGGCGCGCCGCGGCCGCCGGCACCGCGGACCCCGCGCGGGCGTCGCTGGTCCGAGCCCAGGCGAAGGCGCGGGCCCTCGAGACGGCGAACGCGGCGTTCCAGAGCCTCGAAGGGCAGATGGCCTCGGTCTGGGGCGCCCAGGACCGCGCGATCGGCGCGGACGCGGTCACCGCGCTCGGGCACCTCTTCGCACCGCAAGTGGGCGACGCGGGCGGCCCCGGCGGCCTGGGGGCCTCGGGACCGGGGCCGGGTGCGGGCGGGTTCGAGATGGCGTCCCTCGGTGTCGGCGGGCCGGCGACGCGGGGGCGCGGCCGACCGGGTGACGCGCGGTACGGGCGCGACGTGACACGCCTCGGCGACCGCAAGCCCCGGCCCCCTGTGCCCGAGATGCTCGGTGGCAAGCCGATCGTCACCGGCGCGCTCGACATGGAGACCGTCCGCCGCATCGTGCGGCAGCACAACAACGAGACGAAGTACTGCTACGAGAAGCAGCTCATCACACGTCCCGACCTCGCCGGGCGCGTCACGGTGAAGTTCACCATCGGCGGCTCGGGGGCGGTCATCGCGGCCGCCGTCCAGGAGTCGACCGTCGAGGACCGAACGCTGGAGAGCTGCATCACGGACCGCATCCGCCGCTGGGGCTTCCCCGAGCCCAGGGGCGGCGGCGTGGTCGTGGTGACCTACCCGTTCGTCTTCCGCACGACCGAGGCCGGCTGAGCGGCTGCGTCCCCGTCAGGGGCTCTCTACCGCCACGCTCCCGGTGTTGCCCCAGGCGTCGGTCACCGTCACGGTGTAGTCGCCGGGCACGGGCAGGCCGAGTGTGGCGCGCGCGGACGGCCAGTCCGCCACGACGTCCGTGGACTCCACACCTTCAGCCGAGCGCGAGACGACGAGCGTGCGCGCCACGACGTCGGCCTCGGGCACGACCTGCGCCGCGGCCTCGCCGGCGCCGGTCACCGACACGCGGACCGGTGTGTCGAGCGGCAGTGCGCGGCCCAGGAAGAACGACGACGCCTTCGCCCGCCCGCCGAAAGCGCGATTCGGATCGGCGCGCAGCACGTGGCCGCGAGGCTCCAGAGACTCGAAGGGCGTCGCGCCGTCGTCGTTCGTCGGACCGTCCGGGTAGTTCACCCGAACGCTCACACGGCCGTTCTCCACCGTGGGCGCCTGCACGGCCAGGGTCGCCGGCACGAGCTCGAAGGGCGTGTCCGTATACACGTCGTACGGCTGCGTGGCGCTGCCGTCGAAGTAGCGCCCCGTCAGGTGGACCCGATGCGTGCCCAAGGGGGCGTCGAAGGGCAGCTCCCACGAGAGCGACCAGGTGTGGTCCCGCTCGAAGTCGCCCTTGTAGATGGTCAACGTGTCGAAGGCCGTGTTGTCGTAGACCGTGCCGCCCTCGGCGCGTGCGGCCGGGACCCAAACGCCGTCGTCGCGGCGCCGCTCCAGGACCGCGTAGGGCATGTCGACACCGGGGTGCCCGCCGTTGAAGTCGAAGGTCAACAACGCCCCGCGCGGCACCTCACCCTGGGGCGAGGCCAGGAAGCCGCCGGGCAGGCCCATCGTCGCCGTCGGCGCGACCGCGTCGTCGGGCAGGAAGTCGTACCAGGTCGGGTGGATGCCGGTCTCCACGACCTCGCGCTCCGGCGTGAAGAGCTCGCTCGCGACCGCGCGCGCCTGCGCCGATACGTAGTTGCCGAACTTCGGACCCCAGATGTTTTGCGACGCCTCGTAGCCCCCGCGGACCCAGTCCTCGGGCGGCACGAGGTAGAGGTGGTGGTCCTGGCTGTAGCCGATGTTCACGGCGGTGTACCCCGTGAGGCCCGCCGCTTCGGCGTCGGACTGCACGGCGGCGGCGAGGTCGCGGCCGAGCCGTGAGGTGGACTCCCCGGGCAGGGTCGACACCACCAGGTTTCCGATGCGGAACGCCGACAGGGTCGTCTTCATGAACTCCGGCACCGGGGCGCCCCGGAACGACTCGAGGTCGATGATGCAGTTGTACTGCCCGTCCTCGAAGCCCGGCTCACCCTCGTCCTTGCTGCCCTGCACACACTGGAACGCGCCGTAGATCATGGGGCGGCTCTCGGGGCGGGACCGGAACTCGCGGCTCGCGCGGTCGTACCCGATGGCCTCGTAGCTGACGGGGATGCGGCGTGTGATCACCTCGAGGGTCACGTCCGACGAGGTCTCGATGCCGAGCAGCGGGTCGCGCATCGCGTCCCAGGCGCGATGACCGACGACTTGCATCTTGCCCCACGCCGTCTCGGTGCCGTCGTCGCCGCGAGGGCTCACGTCACCCGCGTTGCCGTTGGCGAAGAGCACGGGCACCTCGTAACCGAGCTCGGCCGAGAGCTTCTGCGTCGCGACCACCTCCACACCGCCGGGGGCGTCGCCGGTGATCCAGGTCTCCTCCATGTGGGTGCCGTGCAGCGCGAAGCTCACCACGGCGGCCCGCGGACGGCCGTCGAGCTCGTCCACGCGCCAGAGCATCATGCGGTCGTCTTTGAAACGGGCGTTTTCGTTGCGCCGGTCGCTGTGGATGCGGTCCTCGGGATCGAAGCCGTCCACCACCGTGAAGCCGAAGCGCGCGGGCCGCACGTCGTCGAGCGCCGCCTTCACCGCGCCGGCGATGGACGCGCTCACACGCTCCAGGACCTCTTTCGAGAAGAGCCCGTGCCCGAAGACCCCGAAGCCCGTCTCGGGCACGATCGTCCAGAAACGCGCCGGCTGGCTGTGGCTGTGGGTCGCCGAGGTCACGAGCTTGTCGCGGTAGTTGATCCCGGTCATCTCCTGCAGGCGCACGCCGACCTGCGACAAGATCAGGTCCGTGGACCAGCACAGCGGGAGCCGGATGAAGATGAGGACGTCGTTCTCGTCGCTGAGCACCACGACGCGCACATCCTGCTGTTCGAAGAACCGATCGGAGCCGCCGAGCGCGAAGGCGTACGGATTCTGCGGTCCGGGCCGGTCGCCGTAGCCCGCCATCTCGACGCCCATGGGGTAGTCGAGCGGGAGCGTCGCCACACCGGCCACGAGCTCGCCCGGGCGACCGAGCGGGGTTGGCTCGGCGCCCGTCCACAGGTCCTGCGGGTAGGGGCGACAGCCGCCGTCGTAGCAGAACGCCACGGGACCGCAGTCGATGTCCGTCTCGCAGTTGTTCGTGCACCGGCCCTGCTGGCAGCTCGAACCGACCGCGCAATCGAAGTTCGTCGAGCACGGCCGGGTCCGCACGGGGCAGGCACCGGACAGCTCGCACGGTCGGACGCAGTAGTAG
>JBMOFP010000167.1:0-13199 GCA_049318805.1 Bradymonadia bacterium | reverse complement strand
CGGCGGCGTGGGCACTGGCGGGTGCCTCCAGTGCCCGAGCGGCAGCCCCGACCGCGCCCACGCGTGAGCGACCCCCCCCCGCGCCGCGCAGGGGTGGCGCCCCGAGCCGCCCACCGGCCTCTTCCGCGGCCGATGTGCCAGCCCCTCCGCCCACGGAGCCGCCCGCCCCGGCGGCGCCGACGAGCGCGGTGCTCGAGGTGGTCACGTTCCCGTGGGCCGAGGTCTACGTCGACGGCAAACACCTGGGACGCACACCCTACTTGAAGCGCCTCGAGCTCCCGCCGGGCAAACGCAAGCTGCGCCTGGTCAACCCGGGCCTGCGCCCCGACCAGGCCCACGAGGAGACCGTCGACCTGGGCGAGGGCAAGACGACCCAGCGCCGCGTCCGGTTGTCGGAGTAGGTCGCCCATGACGCTGAACGCGACGCCGAACACGCCGGAGTGGACCCCCGCGGAGCCCGCGACCTTCGAGCCAGCGCGTTTCTTCCTCTCGCGCCGCTGGTTCGAGCTGAAGCATACGCAGGGTCACTACCGTCCGTTCGTGCTCTCGTCAGGGGGCGAGGTCGCGGCCCGGGTCGCCGTCCGCGAGGTGCGCACGGCGGGGCTCGTTCGCCGCTGGGAGGTGCTCGCCGAGCCCGCCCTGGTCGATGCCCGGGTCACTCAGGCCGAGGCGCTGTCGGCCCTGATCCGCCGCGCCCGGGCCGATCGGGTCGACCTGCTCGAGTCGTTCTCGAACATGGCCCGTTGGACCGAGCCCGGACTGCCCGAGGTCCTCGAGGGCGCACAGATCGAGGCCTTCGGCACCTACGTGGTGGATCTGGCACCCGACGACGCGCAGCTCCGGGCCTCGATGCACTCCGAGCATCGCCGGCTGCTCCGTAAGGCCGAAGCCGCGGGTGTCGAGGTCCGCGACGGCGTGCCGACCTCGGCCTTCATCGACCTGATGGACGAGACCTACGGCCGCGGCGGCAAGGACCGCCCGTTCGACAGCGACTACCTGGTCCGTCTGCTCGAGGCCCCGGGCCTGGACTGCGTCACGGTCTCGGCGTGGCTCGACGGCCAGCTCGAGGCCGCGGCGGTTGTGCCCTTCGACCGGGAACGCGGCTACTTCTTGCACGGGGCGAGTCGAACGCAGCCGGCCCAGGGGGCCACCATCGCAGTCCAGGCCGCGGTGCTGGCGCGCCTGAAGGCCCACGGCGTCGCGTGCTACGACCTGGGGGGCGCGCGCCGCGAGACCGACGACGAGCGACTCAAGGGCATCTTTCGCTTCAAGCAGCGTGTCGGTGGGGTCTTCGAGGACTGCGTTCGCTGGCGCCTGCCCCTCTCGACCCTGGGCCGACACGGGCTCAGCGTGGCGCAGCGCCTCGGTCGAGTGTGAGCGTGTCCTCGCGGCCCGCCCAGGCGTAGGCGAGCCAGCCCAGCTCGTAGGGGCGGCACGTGGGGTTGAGGCGAAGGAACGCCGGCACACGCGTGATCGGGCGCGCGAGCCCCCATCGACCGGCCGTGTAGACGATGCGATTCATGGGGAATCGACGACGCACGGAGCGATGGATCGTCTGCCGCTCGACGTCGACCATCGAGGCGCCGAGCTGGTTGTGCCACAGCCACGCGAGGCTCTCGTGCAGCACTTTCCCGGGCGAAACGAGGCCCAACTCGGCCAGCAGATGCAGCGTCATCGGGGCCATGCCGTGCTGGTGCACCGAGTAGACCGGGAACGGATCGGGCACCCCGCCCGTCGCCGGGTCGTAGCGCCAGGCCCACCCGCCCAGGGGATCGCGCAGCGCGATCAGGCGGCGCATCGTCGCGGCGGCGACCGCGAGGCATCGTGTGTCCCCGACCACACGCCCGTAGGTCGCGAGCGCGTAGACCCAGTAGATCTGGGTCGAGAAGAGAGCCTGCGCGGGCCAGATTGGCCGGTCGTCGGCGATCTGCGTGAAGAGCGCCGTCGCAGGCCGGTGACAGCGCTCGAGGGCGAAGCGCACGAGCTCGTCCGCGGCCGTGCGGGCGAGGCGGTCCCCGGTGCGCGCGTGGTGCAGGCTCAGCGCCGTGAGGGCCCACGCGAGCGGCCGACCGATGGCGCGCCCGCGACCGCCGACGTCGCGCACCCGCTCCACCAGGGGACCGAGGAGCGCCGGGGCCAGGTCGGCGCCCAGCTCCGCGTCCGCCCAGAGGCCCATGCTGAGCTGGTCCAGGTTCGTCGGGGGTTCCAGCTCGAGGCCGCGGCGGAGCACCTGAACGGGGTCCAACGCGACGGCGTAGCCGGCCTCCCGCGCCCGGTGGAGACCGACGCTCGACATGACACAGTAGCGCGCCGAGAGGTGCTCCGACTCCGTCTCCCGCGCCCCGTCGAAGACCCGCGTGACGAGCGTGCCCCGGTCCGGGCGCCACATCTTCGACAGCCCCCCCAGTGCGAGGGTGACGAGGTCACGAGGAGACAGCGGGAGCGAGGTCTGGGCGGTCATCGGGCGTCCTCGGGGGAGAACCAGGCGCGGAGCAGCACCCAGTTGAATTGGCTGCGCCGGGGATGCAGGGCCGTGTTGAGCGCCGAGAGTACGCGCCAGGCCACACGACGGTCGTTTTTCGGCAGGCGGTTGGAGCGGCAGTGGGGGCACAACGAGTGACGCGACCACGGGCGTTGCCCGAACACACGATGGCGCACCGCGAGCAGCGCGGGAGAGTAGGGTCGCACGCGCCAGCTCCCCTTGACGTCGACGCGGGTCGCGTCTGGGAAAAGCGGGGCCAATTCGTCGGGGCCCAGGGAGTTCAAGTGGCCGTGCAGGTGGAACTCCGTGCCGCAGTCAGGGCACAGCGCGACCCCCTCGGCCAGGCGCTCCTTCCAGGGCGTAGTCACGATGACGGCCCGCCGCGCCACGCGCCGGAGCTCCCGGGCCGCGGGCGCCAGGAGCTCGGGCGGCAGGTGCTCCAGAGTCTCGGCGCACAGGACGACGTCGAACGCCCTGTCGGCGAAGGGCAGCTGCAAAATCGACGCCTGCGCCGTGGGGCACGTGGCGAGCCGCAGACCTCGACGCGCCGCGTCCACCGCCACCTTGCGGGGCACCTGGGCGCCGTTCACGAGCACACACGTGCCCGCGCCCACCTCGAGCAGCGAGCCGGTGCCCTCGGGGATGAGGGCCAGGGTGTCCTGCACGCGCACCCGCTCCGAGGCGGTATGGGTCTGAGCGTCGTGGACCGCCGTGGACTGAAAGATGTCGGCGGTGGCGACGTGCGCGCGGTCTTCGGGGCCGGTCATCGCGAGGCCTCCTGGAGGAGTTCGACGAGCTTCGTGGTCGCGACCTGCGCCGTGTAGGGCTGAAGCCGCGCCGCGTGGAGCGCGCGCGGGGCGTGGCGTTCGCTGTACAGCACCCCGAGCGCGTGTGCGATAGCCCCAACGTCGTTGCCGACCCACAGGCCGGCGCCGGTGTCCTCGAGAATCCGCCCAACCTCGGCGTTCGGGCTCACCGAGAGGATCGGGCGACCGCACGCCAGGTAGTCGTAGAGCTTGCCGGAGATCTGGAGCGTGTGACGTGGACCCATCAGGTCGAGCAAAACGTCACATCGGCCCAGGATCTCCGGGCACCGGGTGAAGGGGACCCACGGGTGGCCCACCACACTCTCGGCGAGTCCGAAGCGGGCCGCGGCCGCGTCGTCGGCGGCCGTACGTTCGCCGAAGGTCGTGAGCTCCACGTCTGCGGGACTGAGCCCGGCGATGGCCAGGAACCGGGCCAGCGCCTCGAGGAAGAGCACCACGTCTTTGTTCGCGCGCAAGTGCCCGTAGTAGCCGATGCGGAACCGTCGGCTCGGGCCGTCGGCCTCGAGCGCCGCCGGCGCGGCATACAGCGCAGGGTCGAAGGCGTCGCGGATGCAGTGCATGCGTGCCGCGGCGGGTGTGCCGGCGTAAGCGGAACGGTAGGCGTCCAGCGCGCTCTCGGTGTTGAGGATGATGGCCGCCGAGCGGTCGAAGATCACGCGCTCCCGCGCCTCGACGAGCTTCTGACCGCGCGCGGAGCGCTCCGTCTGGAAGTTCTCCTCGAGAGACCAGGGATCACGCAGATCGACGACGAGCGGACGGTTCAGCGTGCGCGCCACGGCATGGCCCAGCTCCAGCCCCGAGTAGGGTCCGGCGCTGACGTAGACCACATCGACGCGCTGCTCGAGGGCGAAGAGCACCGTGCCCGCGTACGACCACGGCAGATAGCGGGTGTAGCGGTCGCTGGCGGACTTGAGCGCCTCGAGCAGGCCGTCGGCGGGCGGTGGTGGGCTCGCCTTGGCCTTCGCCGCACCTGTCGGACGCTGCGGCGCAGGCGTGTCGAGCTGGGCCCGAAGGTCCTCGGCCCAGGCCACCGGCCCGCCGCGGAACCCGCGGAACATCGGCACATTCGGCACGAGGGTTTCGAGGGCGGGGTCCCGCTCGATGGACGCGGGCAGCGCAACGACCGCCGATGACCACCCGGCCGCGGGCAGGTGCCGACAGAAGTGGAGCGTGCGCTTCGCGCCGACGTAGTTCATCGGCACAAAGTAGGGCGACACCATGAGGAGGCGTTTCACGAACGGGTCCATCGCTGGGTGAATCGCGGCATGAGGCCGGTGAAGTATCTGAGGTCGGCCGAAGAGAGGACACCGGATTTGCGCCCGAGCACGAGGTACAGGCCGAGGTGCACCGCCGCACCGACGCAGAGCGTGACGGCGTCCGGGAGTCCGAGCAGCAGGGTCCCGAAGGTCGCGGCACCGGTGAGGCCCGCCACGACGAACGTTCGCGCCAGCGGACGCAGGGGGAGCAGAAGACCGACGGAGCAGCCCAGGGCGCGGCGGATGGCGACGAGCAAGACGCCGATGGCCGTGGCCTGACCGAGGATGGTCGACAGGGCGGGCCCGGCGAGCCCCAGGAGCATGTAGAGCGGCCAGGCGAGGCCGAGGTTCACTGCGGCGGCGGCGATGCTGCCGAGGAGCACGGGACGTGACTGCCCCAGAGACCGGGAGATGGCCCCGTAGCCACAGAGCCGGAGGGGCAGGAGGCACGCGATGACCCGGAACGGAGTGGCTGCGTCCGCGTAGTCTTTGGAGAACAGGACACTCATGATCGGCTCGGCCATGACCACCGTGAAGGTGAAGACCGGGAACATCACGGCGGAGACTTTCACCATCGCCGAGTGCCAGAGCGTGCGCGCACCGTCGAGGTCGCCGTTTGCGTGGCGCTGCGTGAGCTCGGGCATGAGCGCGTTCGTGACGGAGTACGCCACACCCGACACCAGCGGGAGCTCAAACGCGCCGACGGCGTAGGCGGCGAAGGCGGCGGGTGTGGCGATGACCGAGAGCAGGAACTTGTCGAACTGCACACCAAGTCGCCCAACGAGGGTGGAGAGCATGAGCGGCAGGCTGAAGCGCACGAGGTCCCGCATCGCCCAGCCCTCGGGTCGATCATCGCCCTTCTCGACCATGAACAGGCGATGGGCGAGGTCCGCCAGTCGCACCCAGGACGCGAGCGCGAAGCACGCGACGAGCACCCACACCGGCGCGCCCAGCAGCGCCGGCACGACCATGCCGAAGAACCGCATCCCCTGGTACAGCAACATCGAGCGCAGGTACGCGCCGGTCGCCCGACGCGCCAACAGGAAGCCCGGCAGCGCCTGGCCGGGCAGGTCCGCGAGCATGCCGAACGCGAGCCACGGCAATACCTCACCCACCCCAGGCTGGGCGAAGAGGTCGCCCGCGAAGGGGCTCAGCACCATCAGGCCGGCGGCCACGCCGATGCCGCCGCGCAACAGCCACGCGGCGGTGCGCAGGCCCACGACGCGGGCCTGCGAAGGGGGCAACCGAGACACGTAGTAGACCATGGCCGCGGGCAGATCGAGGGTGCCCAGGACCCCGACGACCTCAGCGACCAGGTAGACCAGCAGGACCACCGCCATGTCGTCGCGAGACAACAGGCGAGTGAGCAGCATCAGCAGCAGCAGGTTGCTGGCCCCGACGACCAGATTGGCTGCGGTGACCTGGCCCGCGCCGCGGGCGAGCGCGGCGCCATCGGCCGGTGTCGAGGGGCCGCTCATCGACGCGCGCGGGTCGCCGCCTCGTAGATGCCGGCCATCGCCGCCGCCTGCGCACGGGCGCTGAAGGGCGCAAGGTCGAGGTGCGTGTCGAAGCCGATGGAGCCGGTCGCGCGCTTGGCGGCGTAAAGCCGGCCGAGCAGGTCCGCGGCGGTCGCGTCGTCCCCCCAGGGCACACCGACCCCCGCGCCTGTTTTCGCCAGGATCTGGTTGACCTCGGTGTTGGCCGACAGGCCGAGGATGAAGCGCCTCGCCCCGAGGTAGTCGTAGAGCTTGCCGGGAATCTGCAGCGGGCAGTCGGGCTGAATCACCAACGACAGCACGTCCGCCTGGCGCAGGAGGCCGAGGCTCTTGCGAAACGGCACGGCGTCCACGGCGTCGACGAAGCCGGTGAGGCCGAGCGCCGCGATGCGTGTGTGGTCCTCGGGCCGCAAGCCCCCGACGAATCTGAGTCGAGCGGTGCCGACCGGAACTTCATGGGTCTTCACGAAGCGCTCGAAGGCCCGCAGCAGCGCCTCGGGTTCGACGAAAAGACGAAAGGTGCCGAAGTACATCACCGTGAAGACGGGGTCCGGGGGGGTCACCTCCGGCGGATCGAAGAGGTCTTCGTCGTAGGCATTGCGCACGGCGTGGAATCGGTCCGCGGGGATGATGCCGCGATAGGCCTCGATGTAGGCGTCGCGCGCGGCCTCGGTGTTCAGCACGACACAGGCCGAGCGTTTGAAGACGTGACGTTCGTACCAGCGCAGGAAAGCGCGCGAGATCTGGGGTCGGAGCGCCATCTTGCCGTCGTGCTGAGACCAGGGGTCACGCAGATCGACCACCAGGGGCAGCCCCGTCAGCGTGTGCAGGACGTCCCCCGCCGGCAACACCGACCAGGGGTCCGCGATGACGTGGAGGACCTCGGGGGCGTGGGTGTCGATCAGCCGGAGCGCCTCGTGGATGCCATGGGGCGTGTCGACGAGGAACCGGTCGAAAGGCGTCAGGTACTTCCAGTGATTGTTCCGCTTGAGCGCCGCGAATCGACCGGGCTTCGAGGGCTTGCGGGGGGCGGGCGTGTCCGTAGAGCGGCCCCGCAGGCCGCTCCAGTAGCCGCGCGACACAGACCGGCCTGCGGGGATCGCCGCCTCGAGGTGGGCATCTCCGGGGCCTTCTTCGCACGGGCTCGCAAGAACGATGGGGTTCCAGCCGAACTCCGGCAGGTTGCGGACGAGATGCAACGGTCGTTTCGCCCCGCTCGCCGTCACCGGCGGGAAGTAGGGCGTGACCAGCAACACATTCCGGTTCATCCCACGCTCGCCAGGATCTCGACCACTCGGTCCGCGGCCTTGCCGTCCCACAGCGGGGGCACGGCGTCGAGGTTGACCTCGCCGCGGCACACGGCCCGATAGCCCTCGATGATGCGGGCCGGCGACGTGCCGACCAGTCGGTTCGTGCCCATCGTGCACGTCACGGGCCGTTCGGTGTTCTCACGGAGCGTGAGACACGGCACATGCAGCACCGCCGTCTCCTCTTGTACGCCGCCCGAGTCCGTCAACACGATGCCGGCGTTCGCCGTGGCCTTCACGAACTCCAGATACCCCAGGGGCGCGACCATCTTGAGCTGACGCAGGCCCTCGAAAGCCGCCTTCATGGAGGGCTCGGCGAGGCGTTGCACGGTGCGTGGGTGCGCCGGGAAGACGATGGGCATGTCCTGGTCGACGACGCGCAGCGCCTCGAGGATGCCGAGGAGCGTCTCGGGATGGTCGACGTTCGAGGGCCGATGCAAGGTGAGCAGCGCGTACTGTCCCTTCGCGACCCCGAGGCGCTCGAGCACGTCGGACTGCTCGGCCCGGTCTCGATGTGCGAGCAGACTGTCGATCATCACGTTGCCGACGAAGTGTATTCGGCCCGGATCGACACCCTCACGACCGAGGTGCACGAGCCCGCTGGACTCGCTGACGAAGAGCAGGTCGCTGATCGCGTCCGTGAGGATGCGATTGATCTCCTCGGGCATCGTCCGGTCGTTCGATCGCAGCCCCGCCTCCACGTGCGCGATGCGGATGCCGAGCTTGGACGCCACGAGCGCGCAGGCGATGGTCGAGTTCACGTCACCCACGACGAGCACCCAGTCGGGCTTGACCTCGAGGCACAGTCGCTCGAAGGCAATCATGATGCGCGCGGTCTGGTCCGCGTGGGTGCCGCTGCCGACCTCCAAGTTGAAGTCCGGGCGGGGCAGGCCCAGCTCCTCGAAGAAGAGCTGGCTCATCTTCGGGTCATAGTGCTGCCCGGTGTGTACGAGCAGCGGCTCGATATGCGGGAACTGCGCGTAGGCCCGCATCAACGGCGCGACCTTCATGAAGTTCGGTCGGGCGCCTACGATGTTGAGGATCTTCATGTGTCTCTGCGTCTCCAGGCCAGCGAGCATACGCAGCTGCGACATTCGTGCCAATCCGTCGGCCCCTTGAACGCGACCGTTTTGGAGTACGTCCACCGCACCTGCAAAGGTGCGCCGTTGCTCCACTGCCCACCCGACGGGTTGACCCGTTGCGCCCGCTCTTGCCACCATGCGGCGCCCAAAGCGGAGCCCCCGTCGATGCCGTCGCTCTCCTTGCTGCTCGCCGCGCCGGCCCTCGTGCTCGCGGCCCCGGCGCCCTCGGACCCCGCGGTGGCCGAGGCGCTGGACGCCTATGCGTTCGGGGAGCATGCGCGGGCGTGTGAGCAGCTCACGCCATTGCGGGCGCGGACGGACCTGAAACCGACGGACAAAGCGCAGGTCTTGCGACATCTGGGCGCGTGCAAACACGTCCTCGGCAAGTCCGAGGGCGCCCGTGAGGCGTGGTCGGCGCTGCTCGAGCTCGACCCGAACGCCGAGCTCGACCCTGTGGTGTTCCCGCCCGAGATGGTCTCGACTTTTCGTCGCGTGAAGGCGGGGCGTGTCGCGACCGGTCCTACGCCCGCCGAAGTGCGCGCGCAGGACACCGCGCCCCCCGCAGCGGCCCCGACGCCCCCCCCGCAGGCCAAGAGTCGCTTCGTCGCCGTCCTGCCGTTCGGTTCGGGCCAGTTCCAGAACGGGCAGGCCACCAAGGGCGCCGTCCTCGCGGCCCTCGACTCCGTCGCGCTCGCTACGGGTGTCATCGGGCTGGCCCTCTTCGAGAGCCAGAAGACCTCGGGCGGGTTCCTGGCCGGGGGAACTTTCAAGGACCCCGACCTCGCCTCGACTTACCAGGACCTGTACGTGGGGGGCCTGCTGGTCTTCACCGGCCTCTGGATCTACGGCGCCGTGGACGGGCTGCGCAACTTCGACGCGCCCGCGACGGTCACACTGACGCCGAGTGGGGGCACATGGGGTTTCGCCTTCTGAGCAGGGCCGCCGCGGCGGCCCTGGCCTTTGTCGCCTGCCAGCCCATCGAGGGCGAAGAGGCGGACAATGGGTCGCCGCCAGATGCGGCCTCGAGTGGCGGCACGCCTGCGCCGGTCGGCGGCACGTCGACGCCCATCGGCGGCACCGACACCCCACCGATGGGCGGTGAGCCGACGCCACCACAGGGTGGCTCGATCTCGCCGCCCACGACCCCGATAGGGGGGGCTCCCGGGCCGCCGGAACTCCGTGTGTGCGATCCGACCGAGTCGACCGAGGCGTTCGTTTTCGAAGCTGCACCGTCGCAGGCGGGGCCGTTCACCCGATCGGACGTCATCGAGCTCGCCGTCACCCTCACCCCGTCGGCGCCCTACACCCTCAGCGTGGACCGGGGTCGCGTCATGGGGCCCTCCGAGGGCCCGCGGATCATGTACGTCGCGGGGGGTGGCCCAGAGGATCCGCAGGGGCTCCCGGGCCCGCGTTTCACCGGCCCGGCGCGGGTCACGCTCACGGCGACGGTCGACTCGAGGTGCACGGTGACGACCGACCTCTCGATTCCGATGTGGGGCGACGTGCTCATCGGAGACGACAACGGCGGCGTCTTCGCGCGGGGCAGCGACGGCCGCCCCCTCGGGCGGGTCTTCGAGCGACCCGGGCAGAGCGTGACCGCGCTCGCGCCGATGCCCGGCGGCTCCGGTGATGTCCTGGTCTCGTTCCGGGCATCGGTCGGTCAGCTCCAGGGCTTCGAGCGGGTTCGCCTCTCCGACGGCACGACGGTGACGACCTTCGACCCCACGCATCCCAACGACGACGTGCTGTACGAGCTCGGCGCCCCGCGTCACTTCGCCTTCGACCCGAGCACGAACGAGATCCTGGCCGACGGCGCCTCGGAGTTCCGGGTGTATCGGTGGGACCTGGACGGGCAACTGCGCATGCCCCACGCCTACGTCCTCCCTGCGCCGGAAGGGCTCGAAGGGGCCTCGTACGGGCTCGCCGTGGTCCGGGACCGCGTGCTGGCGAGTCGGGTCCGCAGTGACCAGCTCTACGTGTTGGGCTCCCCGGTCAGCGTCTTCCTCGACACCGGCATCGACTTCAACGAGCTCTACCTCGTGGGCGGTGGCGACGCCGACGGCTTCGTCACCGCGCAGAACGGCAGCAGGGGTCGAAATCGGCTCGTGCACTGGAGCGCGGAAGGACAAATGCTGGGCGAAGGGGACCTCGGTGACTTGGAGCCCGAGACCCTGCTGCGCTTCCGCGACGGGTGGCTCTCGCACTCGAGCTTCGACCCGATTCGAACCCACGACCCTGACCTGACCCTACGGCCGCCCGGCTTGCCGAACGAACGTTGGGACGAACCTCAAGCCGGCGCTGTCGCCCGTGCGTTCAGCGTGACCTGGCTCGATCCCCTGGCCATTGGAGATAGGAGCGCCCGGTGAAACGAACGAGTGTCTGCGGTCTTGCGATCGTCGTCTCGATGCTCGCCTGCCAGCCCATCGAGGACGACGGCGGCCCGCGAGAGGTCGGCTTCGACGGCGGCGAGGGCGGCGGCGCGGCCGGCGGCCGCGATGGCGGCTCGGGCGGCGGCCAGGCAGGCGGCAACGTCGGCGGCGGCACGGGGGGCGGCCAGGCAGGCGGTTCTCGCGACGCCGGGGTCGAGACCGACGGTCCACCCGTCATCGGTGTCGATGAGCCCGACGCCATGCCCGACTGCGCCCCGCTCCAGGTCGACTTGCGTCTGTCCGACGAGGCGCCCATCGCCCGCGGCGAGGTCGCGGAGATTGCCTTCACGCTGCCGGAGGGCGGCGGCGCGCGCGCCACGCCCGTGGACGGGGGGATCATCACGCCCCGGAATGGCGGTCGCTTCCTGTACTCCCCCGGCGGTACGCAGCGAGGCCACCTGCCGTGGCCCTGGACCTCTGGGCCGACCGGCATCGACGTCGAAGTCTGGGATGCGCGCGGCTGCCGCGGCAATGCACGCATCGAGGTGCAGGTGCACGGGGACGTGCTCGTCGCCAACGGCAGCACGGGCGGTGGGCTGATCGCCTACGGGTCCGACGGCAGCGCGCTGGGTCTCTGGCGTCCCATCGGCGCCGGGCAGGGAGTGCGGGGCTTCGTTCGTTTGCCCGAAGCGGCCGGGGGCGGTTTGGCCGCCGTGCTCCGCCGGAACAACAACCTCGAGCCGACGATCCGAACCTACGACGCCAACGGGGCGGCGCTCGGCGAGTTCGAGATGGTGGCGCCCAATGGCCCCCGCATTTACGACCCGGAACGCAGCGCCGAGCCGAAACACTTGCTCTACGTCTCGACGGGCGAGGTCCTCGGCGATGGCGGCCTGAATGGGGAGATCCACCGCTGGACCGTGGACGGCGAGTACAAGGGCATCTACCAGCTCCCCGTCGACGCCGGCTTCGGACGCGACACACTCGGCTTCGCCCGCTTCCCGGATGGACGCATTGTGGTGGGGACCGCCGATGGCCGCGCGCTGTATGCCTTCGACCCCTCCAGATTCGCGACGAACGAACGTGTGATCGCGCTCACCCAAGAGCACCTCTTCGTGACGCTCCAGGAGCCGCCCATCGCGCTCGGCGACACGCTCGGCGAAGGGGTGATGGTGGTCTCGGGGCGCGGCAACTCCAACTACTACCATCTCATCTCACCGGAGGGGTCCGTGCCGGACCCCGTCGAGCACTACCAGGAGGCGGCGACCCACATGACGCCGTTCCGGGAGGGCTACCTGACGACCGGAAGCGCGTCGAGCTACGTGGAGTATGTCAACGCGGACTTTGGAATCGTTCGGAACGACGACCCCTCGACCCCCTGGCGCTGGACCTACACGCCCGAGCTGAGCCTCGACTGGGCCACGGGCATCTTGTGGCTCGACGCGCGCCTCTGGAGTCGGTGACCGCGCTGTGGAACCGCTGTGGGCGGCGCTGGTGCTCGGACTCGTCGAGGGGGTCACGGAGTTTCTCCCGGTCTCGAGCACGGGGCACCTCATCCTCGCGAGTCACCTGCTCGGGCAGACCGACGACAAGGGCAAGCTCTTCGACGTGGTGATCCAGTCGGGCGCCGTGCTGGCGATCGTCTGGGAGTATCGGGCGCGTTTCGCGAGCACGCTGCTCGGTCTTGTGCGGGGCGGCCCCGCGCGCGCTTTCGCGCTGAACGTGGCCATCGCCTTTCTGCCGCTCGCCGTGTTGGGGCTGGCCTTCGGCAAGGCGCTGAAGGCCGCGCTCTTCAACCCCACCGCCGTGGCGTCGGCCTTCATCGTCGGGGCTCTCGTGATTCTGTGGGCCGAGCGGCGCACGGCAACCCGAGTGCCGCGCGTCGACGACGTCGAGGCCATGACCCCCCTCGACGCGCTGAAGATGGGCCTCGCGCAGGCGGTCGCGCTGGTCCCCGGCATGAGCCGCTCGGGCTCGACGATCATCGGCGGCATGCTCTTCGGCTTCTCACGGCGCGCGGCCACCGAGTTCTCGTTTTTCCTCGCGGTCCCGACGCTGCTCGTGGCCGGCGCCTACGACGTGCTCAAGCACCGCGACCTCCTCTCCGCCAGCGACCTCGGACCGTGGAGCGTCGGGCTCGTCACGGCGTTCGTCTCAGCCTGGCTCTGCGTGCGCTGGCTGCTGCGGTACGTGTCCACGCACACCTTCGCGCCCTTCGCGTGGTACCGCATCGCGTTCGGCGCCTTGATCCTGGTGACCGCGCACTTCGGCTGGGTGCGCTGGTCCGGCTGAGCGTCGGGCTCGCCTAAACGACCGTCGCGGCCCAACGCGTCAAGAGAAACGCGACCGCGGCGCTGGCGGCAAAGACCGTCGCGGCGAC
>JBMOFP010000166.1:0-13254 GCA_049318805.1 Bradymonadia bacterium | reverse complement strand
CGACGAGAATCGGGACGCCGACGCCGACCCCGCGCGGTGTGCGCCCGCGCTCACGGTGCCGTTGCTCTCCGGTCCGGCGCTCGGGGCCTCGCCGGTGCTCAACGACGGCGAGCACTACGCGTGGGAGGTCCAGTTCGCGAACCTGTTCTCGACCGAGGTGCCCGACCTCATCCGGTACGAGGGCGCCGAAGAGGTCTGGCGCCTCTTCCTGCCCGACGACGCCGTCTGGTCCAGTGTCCTGACCCTGACGAACCGGCACATCATCGGCACCATGACACGGTTCGAGCCCTCGGAAAAATCGCTGCTGACCATCGCTTTGCCGTCGACCGCGACGAGCGAGCTGGTGGTGGTCGAGCGGGCGACGGGCGCCCTGGTCACGCGGCAGCCCACGACGGACGACAGCACGAGCACGGTCACGGTGGGCGCGGACGGGGCGCTCTACGTGACGCAGCTCGGCCTGCTGAGCGGGTTCGCGCTCGACACCCGCATCACTGGGGGGGTGATGCGCTTCTCGCCCATCGCCGAGTAGGGCGGACGCGCGCCGGGGCGGCGCGCGCACCTTGGCGCATCGCTGATTCGCTCCAAGACCCCTGGACCCCTTGTTGGGTGATTGATGACTCGCGCGTGGTCGAACTTTCGCGACGCCTCCGCAACCACTCGCTACATTACGGGTTCTCCCGGGTCGGAGGTCGAGCATGCAGAGAACCTCGAGTCGACGGTCGGTGCTGGCGGCGTGGGCCCTGGGCCTGCTGCCGGGCACGGCCGCAGCCTTCCCCGACGCACCGGCCGAGCTGTGCCGCGTGTACTCGGACGCCCCGTCGTGTCGAGGGGCGCTGCCGGCCTGTACGACCTGTCACACCCTCGCGCCCCCGGCGCGCAACGCCTACGGCGCCCAGGTCGAGATGAAGCTCGCCCCCGGTCGACCCCGTCCGCTCGCGCCCGAGGACTTCGTGCTCGCGTTGCCTGAAGCGCTGCACGCCGTCGAGGCGCTGGACGCCGACGAGGACGGCTTCGCCAACTCGGAAGAGCTGATGGCCGGCAGCGAGCCCGCGAACGCCGACAGCACACCGGGCTACTCGGACTGCACGCCGGCCCAGGCGGCGCAGGCGGCGGAGAACGGGTGGGACGTCTGCGGCTTCGACGCGGACTACGTCTTCAAGAAGGTCTGGATCGACTTCTGCGGCCGCTCGCCGAGCTGGACGGAGCTCGAGGACTTCACCGCCCTGCCCGCGGAGTCGCAGCGGCCCGCGCTCCACAGCCTGCTCGACACGTGCCTCACCACGGCGCACTGGTCGGGCCCCAACGGCGCGGTGTGGAACCTCGCCAACGACAAGATCACGCCGCTCGCGACGCTGAAGTCCGGAGACACCTTCCTGGGTGAGGCCGGGGACATCCCCCTGGCGGACTACACCCAGGACTATCTCCTCTTCGTCTACGCGCACACGGGCGACCGCGACGTGCGCGAGCTCTTGCGCGCGACGTACTTCGTCGAGAAGGACGAGAACGGCGCGTGGGTGAAGCTGCCGGAGCTGAACCTCATCCAGGAGTACCAGGAGCGCGGCGTGCAGCTCGGTCAGTTCGTGGCGCCGGACAAGCGCGCGGGCCTGATCACCTCGCGGTGGTTCCTCATGTCGAACACGATGTTCACGAGCATCCCCCGCACGACGGCGGCTCAGGCGTATCGCGCCTATCTGGGCTTCGACATCGCGCGGATGGAGGGCCTCTTTTCGGTGCCCAACGAGCCGGTCGACCACGACGCGAAGGGGGTCCAGCGCGCGGCGTGCGCGGCGTGTCACGCCACGCTCGACCCGCTCACCTACCCGTTCTCTCGCTACGAGGGCATCGGCGGCGGCGACGGGGACGGCCCCGTGGGGCTGGGCAACGGCGCTTACCCGTTCACCTACAGCCCCGCGCGCCTCGCACGTTTCACGACCATCGACGGCGAGAACGTCACGAACACACCCGAGGCCGGCATGCTCATGGGGCAGCCCGTCGCGAACGTCGTGGAGTGGGGGCGGGTGGCATCGGACAGCGACGCCTTCGTGCAGAACATCGTGCGCGAGTACTGGACGCTGCTTCTGGGTGAGTCGCCCCGCCCGCGCGACCTCGCCGAGTTCACCACACTCTGGCAGGACCTGCGCGGGCAGCACGCCTATCGCGTCGAGCGCATGCTCCACGACCTGATCGATACGGAGGCCTACGGTGTGCCGTAAGACTCAACCCCTTGCCGCGGTCGTTGTCGCACTCTCGCTGACGCTGACGCTGGGCTGCGAAGAGGGCAGCCCGTCGACCTCGAACGGCGGTGCGGGCGGCACCCCTGCGTCGCCCACCGCGGCGCCAACGGCCGCGCCTACGGCTGGACCCGAAGGCTCCGATGGGCCCCTGGAGTCCATGGTCGCGCGACTGCGCGCCAAGCCCGGCGCCGTCTACGCCCGCGACCTCGCGACCGCGCTGGACCTGCCCCGCGAGAACGTGTGCCGCGAGCTCGGCCTGTACGACTGCGCGGACGAGGTGCACCGGATCGCGCTCGGCGGTGTGGAACCCTACGTGCAGGCGATGTTCAACCCGCTGCCCACCTCGCCGATCACGGCGCCCATCGCCACCGATCGTGTCGCGCTCTCGGCCTGCGGCGCCCGCGCGCGCCTCGACCTCGACACCTCGGGCGCGGGCCTCTTCGCACCCTTGCGCGGTGCGGCTCGCCCCTCGGACTCGACGCTGGACCAGGTGACACAGGGCCTCTATCGCGGGCTCTTGCTGCGCAACCCCACGCCCGACGAGAGCGCGGTCGCGCGCGACTTCTACGACGAAGCCGTCGCCGAGTCGGGCGAGGGCGCCACACGCACCTGGGCCGTGATGACCTGCTTCGCCGTGGCGACCCACGTCGAAGCCCTCTTCTACTGATGCCGACCGCCCGCCGGGAACGGAGATAGACATGCATCTGACCCGCAGAGGCCTGCTCAAGGGACTCGGAGGCGCGGCCGCGCTCGGGGCGGTCGGCGGCCACACGCCGGACGCGCGCGCCCAGGCCGCCGCGTCGAACGATCCGCGGTTCCTCATCGTCATCGGTTGCTTCGGGGGCGCGTCCATCATCGACGCCGCGCTCGCCATCAAGCGCTCGGAGTCCCGCAACGCCGACACCATCAACTGCTTCGAGGACGCGCTCGTCCAGCAGTTCGACGGCAGCCCGATTCGCGCGGTCGACCAGAGCCGCCCGGCGCTCGGCCCGATACCGCAGGCCTTCCAGGCCGTTCAGTCGGACTTCGTGCGCAAGCACCGCGACGAGATGATGGTCACCACGTGGACACGCACGAGCGTGAACCACGCCGTGGGACAACACCGCGCGGTGACGGGCAACGACGCGTGGAAGGGGCGCACGCTGCAAGAGGTCACGGCCTCGACCTTCGGTCAGGGCTTCGCGCTGCCCAACGTGCACCTGGTCGGGGGCACGAGTTACACGCGTCGTGGTCTGGACGAGACGCTGCCCACCTGGGCCTACGGCGAGACCGTCGCGGACCCGGCGTCGTGGCCGCTCTCGCTGGACGGGGCCCGCGGGCTCGCCGACGCGCCGAGCCGCTCCGCGCTCGAGCGTGCGCGCGCGCTGCGCGACCGACTCGAGGCGAAGTCGCGGTTTCCTCGTGTCTTCGCGAAGAGTCCGCGCCTCGCCCACTGGCAGCATCTGCGGGGCGACCCCGTCCGGGCCCTCGAGGCCGAGAACCTCATCGACAAGCTGTTGCTCGTGCCCGACGGCGCGAAGTACCCGCTCGCCCGCTTCGGTTTGAGCGCCTCACCGGACGCCGAGCGGCTGGCCGGGGTGTTCCCGAACCTGCTGCGTGACCCTCTCGAGGCGCAGGCGGCGATGGCGTACCTGCTCTTGAAGAACCGGCTCTCGGTCTCCGTGACCCTCGGGCCCAACGGCAACATCGCCATCGCGGACGAGGTCGACATCCAGCTCGGCGGGGGGCGCGGGGGCGGTCTCCCGCCGAACTCGATCTGGAACCCCCCGATCTCCTTCGACTTTTCGCACCAGGCCAACCGCTCGGTGCAGGCCTTCATGTGGAACCGGGTCTACCGCATCGCCGACGCCCTCATCACGCTGTTGAAGGGCGAAGAGTGGGCGAACGGCGAGAGCTTCTGGGACCGCTCCATGATCTACCTCGCGAGCGACTTCGGCCGCTCGAAGACGCGCCCCGCCGGCGCCGAGGACTTCGGCTCGGGCCACCACCTGAACAACGGCGTGCTGTGTATTTCGCCGCGTGTGAAGGGGAACACAGTGCTCGGCGGCGTCGATCCGGACACGGGGCTGACCTATGGCTTCGACCCGCAGACCGGCGCGCCCGACAAGGGCCGCGAGATGGAAGAGAAAGAGGTCTACGCCGGCCTGGTGCATGCGTTGGGCGTCGACACCGCGGGCTCCGGCCTGCCGGACATGAGGGCGATGCGCAAGGGCGCGTGAGGCTGCGGGGAGCGCGGCAGCTCACGCCACCCGGGGCTTCCGCGCAACGCCTCCACCCTCTCGTCGCTTCGTGGTGGGGCGAGGCGGGCTGGAAGGTGTAGCCCAGGAGGTTCACGTCGACCAGGATCAGGGCGTGTGTGCTCCGTCCTCATCGGCGAGCAGATCCTTCAAGCCTCTCGGTGAGAGGTCTGCTCCTTCGACCAGCGTGCTCGGGCGCGCTACGGGCAACGGCGGACCGACGTCGACCCGCTCCGCACGGTCGAAGGCGATGAGCAGGGCGTCCTCGACGACCTCGCCCAGGGTGCGTCCCGTCGCGACGGCCAGAGCGCGCGCGCGGCGGAGAAGGGGCTCACTGATGTCGACGGTGGTGCGCATGCATCAGAATGCACGGAACGCTGCATCACGATGCGAACGGCCGCAAGCGCGAGCGATGCGGGTTTTCGCGCCATGGCGGTGCCGTACCGCCGCGCCGTCGCTCTTGTCCGTACTGTCCCGCCACCAGCGGCGACGACGCTCGTTCAAGCTGCCTATCGCAGGATGGCCGGCTTCCGCGATGCAAGCACCACCCTGAGATGGACGACGTGACGGAGATTCGGCGCCGTGCGGCGGGGGCGCTGACGGAAACGCGTCGGTCAGCGGTGAAATGGTGCGATCTGCACCATTCAAGTCATGGGCGGGACGAGGTTCAGCGACAGACCAGCGTGTGAAAGCTGCGGCCGCCGCCTCCGAGATCGGCCAGTGGCCCGCGGCCGCCGACCTCCCACGCGACGCGGCCGCCGCCCTTCGGCGCGGCGCGGCAGAGCGCGGCGTAGGGCGCGGGCATGTCGAGTGACAGCCGGTCGGGGCGGCGCGGATCACGGCGGAGCGCCAGGTCGAGCGCGGAGAGCACGAGCGCCGGGCGAATCGCTGCGGCGATGCTCGCGTCGTCGGGTCCCACGAAGAAGCGCACATCCAGACGCCCCAGACGCCGCGCGCACTCGAAGCGCTCTTTGTCGACCTCGACCCGGAGTCGAGTCGCGGGTCCGAGCTGCGACACTCGGGCGCGCCCCTCGTACAGCCCGACGTCCCCCGAGACGCCGCGCGGCGCGCAGGCGTTGCAGCGCACCGTGACGCGGTCCGTCCGGTTGAGCGCGGCCAGCGGCCCCGTGCCCTCGAAGGTCACCGCCAGCTCCACGGGCACCGTCAGACGGAGCTCGCCGTCGGGGTCCGGCGTGAGCGCGACTTCGGCGCCCAGTGCTGGGGTCAGGCCCGCGCAGTATTGGTTCGGGGCGACAACGAGCTGAACGCTCGTGTGCCGCGGCCAGCGGCCGTTCGCGCGCACCGTGCCGCGCTCTCCGACGCTGGGCGCCGTAGGTTCCGCGCCTCCGTGCGGCGCCGCGCGCAGCGTGTAGGTGCCCTCGGCGTGCCCGGGGCAGGTGAAGCGCGCGTCGTAGACCGCCACGTTCGAGGGCAGCGTGAAGTGCGGCGCGAAGACCGGGTCCCACTGACACGGCCCGACCGGAGCGGATGGTGGCGGCGGCTCGGCGCTGGCACTCGCGGGTTCTGGCGACGCGGCCTCATGCGGCGCGCCGACTGCGGCTGGCGCCGAGAGCAGCGCGACCAGCGCGCCCGTCAGCGCAGCGGGGCGACGCATGCGAGCTCCTCGACCAGGGCGCGGCGATACAGCGCGCTCTTGTTCACCAGACCCAGCGACTCCGAAGCCAGCGGACCCTCCAGGCACGCGCACAGCGTCTCGCCGTGGCCCGTCGCGCGGCCGCCCAGACCGGCCAGCTTGCGGAGTGTGTCGTCGAGGGACAAACACCGGCGCGCGCGGGCCTCGGGCTCTGTGGGCAGTGTCCGCATCGCGCGTTCGACCCGCGAGGCCCACGCCGGACGCACCGCCGGCGAGAGTCGAGACGCCCCGCGGGCCCCCTGCTCGAGCAGAAAGTCGAGGTCGACGCCCGCGCGCAGGTCCTCGGGCAGTCTGGGCTCCACACGCAGAAAGAACTCCAGGTCCCCCGGCAGCAGATGCTCCAGACGGTCCTGACGGGACGTCGCGGGGGCCCCGTCGAGGGCGCGCGCGAGGGCCTCGTCGAAGCGCGCCTCCCGGCGACCTTCGACCTCGTGGTCCAGCACCTCGAGGGCCATGCGGTGCGCCATGCTCCGCGCCGGGACGCGCCGGAGCCACGCCCACTCCCCCTCGTCGATGACGCCCCCCACCGTGAAGACCGCGGCGAGCGTCGCGTCCTCGGGATAGGCGAGGGTCGCGGGGTCGTACTGCGCCATCAGCACCGCCTGAATCGCGCGCAGATCCACGCCCGGGCTCATGCGACCGGCGTGGTCGCGCGCATCCAGCGCCCGTGCGGCGATGAGCGAGCCGCGCACCGTGCCGTAAGCCGGGTCGGGCGGCAGGGCCTCGCTGACGGAGGTCAAGCGGGCGAGCGCGAGCGGTGTGTCCAGGTCGGGCACCTCGCTCGCCTCCACCACGTCCATCACCAGGACCTTGTGCGCCAGGTATCCGCGCAATCGGGCGAGGCGCGACACGAAGCCCGGGTCCTCCTCGTGCGACTGCCAGAGCGCCGGGTCCGGGGCCAGCCAGTAGGCGTCCAGCCACGACGGCGTCGGCGAGGCGGGGCGGTTGAACGCGCGCATGCCCGACTTCAGCTTCGCGTCCAGCGCCGTCATCAGCGGTGTGGGGCGCACATCGATCGACGCGCACTCCACCTGGGCGCGGTCCATCAGGGCCACGCGGCGGCGAAAGCTCTCCGCCGAGTAGCCCGGCGTGCGGGCGAAGGCCTCCAGCGTCGACTGACAGGCCGAAGGGTCCGCGAAGGCGCCGTCCGTGCTCGGCGGGCAGGTCTCGGCGCGGAGCTTGTCCGACACCGACACGGCCAGCCAGGCCACACACGTGCCCCCTTCACACGCCACCGCGCTGCGCTCCACCGGCGGCGACTGCGCGCGGGTCATGCGGCAGCGCTCCACCACGCGGCGGCGCACCGACTGCCCCTCCAGCGTCTCCTCGGACTCCAGCACCGCCTCGATCGACACCCCGCAGGCGCGGCAGAGCTGGTCGTCGCAATCCACCGACGCCGCCACCAGCGCGCTCGCCTCCGACGGGCCGCGCCCTTCACACGTGAAGCGCGTCGCCGCGCCGTCGCGCTCGCCGGTGGCGCGCGCCCAGGCCGGCGCGCGCAGGTCGCGGGGGGCATCGCGCTGCGCCGCGGGGGACGGGTGGCCGCCGCCGCAGGCCGAGGCGCAGAGCGCGGCGGCGAGCGCAATGAGTGCGTGCCGGGGGCGCGGGGCGGGCGGTGGGGCGCAGGGCGGGGGATCGAAGCGCGGCATCGGCGGATAGTGCCAAGGGCCGGCGCGGGAGAACAGCGGGTGGTGGGGCGCGGGTGGTTCGGTGCGGAGCGTTGGCTGTCATTGCTGGCTGTACTTCGCTTCGACCCCCTGCTGGTCCCGACCGACGGGCATCGCGGCGATGCAGAGTCCGGTCAGGCCGGCCCTGGCCAAGCACGACGTCTGCCCGCCACTCGGGTGTGGACAGCCGGACCGCGAGCCTGTCGAGCCGACTTCCCGGTGCCCAAGTGCGTTGACCGAGGGAGACAGTGCACGCCCGCGACGTGTCGCCTACGATGCATCCCTGCACGCAACCGGCGCGGGCCCGCGGACTCCAGGCGTGCCTTCACGCGACCAGGCGTTTCGGCTACGCTCACGCTCATGCTCACGCGAACGCCGGATGCCGACCGAACAGACGACACTTTCGTCGCCGAGCCACCGGAGCACGACGCGGTCGTCCTGCTCTCCGACGTCCCGTGGACGGTGTACGAGGCACTGCTGAAGTCGAGGCGGGACGCGCCCGTTCCACGATACGCCTTTGTGAATGGAGACTTGGAGATCATGAGCCCCGGCCGTGCACACGAGCGCACCAAGACGAACCTTGCGCGGCTCATCGAGGCATTCGGGATGCTCCGCGACGTGCCCGTGACGGGGATGGGCTCGTGGACGCTGAAGAGCCGACTCCTGAAGAAGGGCGTGGAGCCGGACGAGTGCTACTTCGTTGGTCGCTCGGACGGCGAGGCGCCAGACCTCGCGCTCGAGGTCGTCATGGCCAGCGATGCGCTCGACAAGCTGCCGATCTACGCCGCGCTCGGCGTTCGTGAGGTCTGGATCTGGCGGAGTGGCGCGCTCACCGTGCACGCCCTCGATGGCGAAGGGTACACCCAGGTCGGTCGGAGTACGCTGCTGCCCGACCTGGACCTCACGATGCTGACGATGCTCGCCCCCCAGACCGACCAGCACGCTGCGATTCAGACCTGGATGCGGTGGGTGCGCGCCGGCGCCTGAACCGTCGCGCAACCTCCCGACACGCTTGCGCCCGGCCCGCACACTGGGGCATATCGAGGCGCCTACAGCACGTTGAGCCACGTCGTCGCTGCGCGCATGCTCACCTCCCTGGTCAGTCGCGCCCGAGGTACCAGCACTCTGTGACAACCAGTGCTGCTCGAACGGGGTCCGGGATATGGGTCGGTCGCCATGGGTCCGACCCATTGTTTCAGCATCAGCGCTCACGCCTTTCCGCCTCTCGTCGCTTTTCCCGGACAACGACAGCCTGCTGGTTCTCCAGCGCACGGATCATGGCGATTGGCGTGCTCGCGCCGAGGGAATCTGCAAGCAGCCAGTAGATATGCAGATGTGTCAGACGGCTCTTCATCAGGGCCTCGGCGCGCGCCGCGAGCGTGATGCCGCCTCGCGGAACCACGAACAGAATGTGCGTTGCCCCGGTTCCAGCCGAAGCGCCGATCTCCCGATCCACACGGTCGGCGGTCAAATCGCCGTCGATGTTTTTCACCTGGACATGCCAGCGTTGATAGCTAAATCCCACTTCCCGCTCGGCGGTCAGGTCGACTTCGACTGGGAGCCGATTTCGCCACCCCGTAACGCGAAGACCGAGCATCAAGCAAATGTGGACGGCGACGCGTTCTCCTGCGCGACCACGCTGCTCGGCCGAGTTTGCTGCGAGTTCAGCCAGCGCACCTTCAATCGTTCCGAGGTCGGCGAGCGCCATGCCAGCGTCCGATTGCGCGAGGAGAGACCGAATCTGATCGTCGGTGAGCTCGCAGGCACCGAGAGTCAGCCGAAGGCAAACCCGCGTACCACCTTTGCCTCGCGCGCGTTCGACCAGTTCTACATGTCCGGCGTCGACGAGACGCCGCACGAAAGAGCCCAACGCTTTGGATGGCACTGGTACATTGGGCGCGCGCGTTTCTGCGAGCCTCTTCACGTCCGGGGCTTCAAGGGCGTCACCCCCTGTCTGCAAGTTGAGTATTCGAGCGGCGAGGAGAAACTCAACCTGGGCCGGGCTCATTCCGAGCATACGCGTGACGCCGGATCCGACGAGCGCCGCTAGCGCATCACCGAAAACGGAGTAGGTGCCGCGACCAGACAGAACGCCCGCCTTCGCCAGCCAGGCGCGCATCGACGAGATGCTCTTCTCCGTTGGGTGGAGACCAAGCTCACGGTTCAGACTTTCCATGGTCGGACGGCTGCCGCGGAGTTCATGGCGCTGAATCGCCTCGACCAGTCTGTACCCTCCGCACATGGACAGTATGTGCCTCGCAAACTGCGCATCTCGTTGGTCGCCTGGGGCGTCAAGGAGAGACTTGCCCGCCGCAGTGAGCGTGACGCGGTCGTATTCGTCTACATCGATAAGCTGGTAGTTGCCCAAAGCTTGGACGACATGGGAGGCCATGTCGCGCCGGTTCGTCGGATCGTCGATGTGGGCGAGGCATGTCGAGCCGATGTCGGTTGCGAGCGCACTCCTGAAGTCGCAGCGATTCGCGGCGCTGAGCAACCACTCCAGGACCTTGTCCTCACTGAGGTGTTTTCCGAGGGTGCTTGGCGTGAAGTCAGGTGCGTAGGGGATCAAACCGCCTTGTTGCGTAGGCTCCTCGAAGTCCAACTCGCCGATTGTCGTCGCCATGGCGGTATCATCGCCGACACCGGCGGGTCGCGCTACCTGAGCCTGGCGGGTGCCCTCAACTTCCTGGTGACAGCTGAACGGATATGCAGTATACGCGGCCGTGGAGGTTGCTCATGACGAAGCCGTCCGTAATCTCGTTGTTCACCGGCGCAGGAGGCCTGGACCTCGGGCTGCACGCCGCAGGCCTTCGGACTGCCGTTGCTGTGGAGATGGACAAGCGGTGCTGCGAGACGCTGCGCGCGAACGTCTCTCGCGGCTACTCGTGGGAGGTCATCGAACGGCCGGTCGAGGTGGTCACCTCGGCGGAGATTCTCGCTGCCGCACGACTGGTCGTAGGTCAGGCAGACTTGCTCGTCGGGGGTCCACCCTGTCAGCCGTTCAGCAAAAGCGGATTCTGGGCGAGCGGAGACTCCGGCCGACTGAACGATGCCCGTGCGAACACACTTCACGAGTACCTTCGGGTCCTTGAGGACACGCTGCCGAAGGCGTTCATTCTGGAAAATGTTGCCGGTCTGAACTTCAGCGGAAAAGAAGAGGGGTACAGGCTCATTCTTGACGAAATCGAGAGGATCAACTCTCGAAAGGGCACGAGCTATCGGGTCAGTTCAAAGGTGCTGAACGCCGCTTGGTTCGGTGTGCCCCAGACCCGCGAGCGAATCATTCTGGTCGGCAGTCGGGAAGGTGAACGATTCACGTTCCCAGACGCGAACTTTCATGCGGACGACGACGAGAATCTTCGCCTTGGCGGACGCTCGACCTATCGCACGGCTTGGGATGCCCTCGGGGATCTCGCCATTCCTGACAACCTCGATGAACTCAAGGTGCGGGGACGCTGGGCGGCGCTCCTCCCGTCTATTCCGGAAGGATCCAACTACCTTCACCACACCGAGCGTGGTGCCGGTCTGCCGCTGTTCGGCTGGCGCCGACGCTATTGGTCCTTCTTGCTTAAGCTCGCGAAGAACCGGCCTTCATGGACTCTCACCGCGCAGCCTGGACCCGCAATCGGGCCCTTTCACTGGACGTCGCGGCGTCTCTCTTCGCGTGAACTTGCCCGGTTGCAGACCATGCCGGACGGCTACGTCGTCGTGGGCAGCCTCGCCGACGCGCAGCGCCAGATTGGCAACGCCGTCCCGAGCCTGCTCGGCGAAGTCTTGGGTCGTGAGGTCAGCCGCCAGCTCCTTTCCAAGCGAGTCCCATCCGGCCTGCCCACCTTGCTGCCGCCCGCACGTGAGGATGTCCCGCCACCCGAGGCTACAACGTTCGTTCCGGCTGCCTATCGCACTATGGCTGGCTTCCACGAAGCCCATCCTGGGACTGGCCGTGGCTTCGGGGCGATGCGTCGTCAACCCGCCGCGTGAGGCAGAAGAGCGAAACGGAGGGCGACTCCGTTGCGACGGTCGCATGAAGTGAACTGCGCCGGCGAGAAGCCGTCCGACTGACTGGACGAGCGTGAGTCGAGCTACAGCTGAATCGGTTTGTAGGCGAGCGCCACTTCGGCGACCTCTTCCGGGGACAGGTCTCGGTCGTTGTGGTAGACGAGGTCCGTCCAACTCGGATGCGGGACAGCATTCGATATGGCCTTGATGCAGGCGTCGATCTCCTGCTCGGTCCCATCAACCTCAATAACTCTCCGAACCAGCTCCGCAAGTTCTTCTTTAGTCATTTCTCACCTACTGACCGTAGTGGACTGCTTGAGGGAGGCGCGGAGTCACAATACGAAAGTTCGTCATGTTGAAGACCGCGCATCCAGCCTCGAGCGGACCTTGAACCGCGCGATTGTGCACCGCAAACGTCGCAATCAGCCCCAGAACGCTCGCAATAGAGTGGGGGGATCGATCTGGCTAGCGCCGTCAATAATTCAACCCGACCGCGGCGACGAGGTCGTAGAAGCAGCAGTACTTCGTTGGCTCGACAGACTGAGTGCCATGATTCCAAACGAACACTTCTGCATCGCATCGCCCAGCAACGATCCTGTGGCCAAAATAGTCTCCGGTCTCGAGGTCTGCCACCGGCAAGAAATCTTCTGGGAGTCGTTCTCGATGCGTTGCCAACTCCCAGCTTGTCCCAGGCTTCACACCTAGCACCTTCAGGAACGCGAACATGCCCGCCCCATGGGTAGTGAGGAACTCTCGATACTGTACGGGCAGTCTTGTCCCGATGCCTGCTTCCACTCGACGGACCTCATCTTCGGTGGCGGCCTCGTCCTGCTGAAGCCCGAACCAAAGTGGTCGGCGGCGTTTTCGTTCCTGCACTAGGGAATCAAACTCGGTCTTCGTCACGGCGTGCTCTCTCCAGCTCAATCGTCGTACACCCAATTCGGAAGAAGGTCATCAGCACCCTGTTCTCGGGCCCGATACCACCAGTGCAATTGTCGGTCTTGAATCCGCATTTCGGGGGTGACTCCTTGATTGAAGGTGTTTGGATGGAACGCGGGATTGCCTCTGTGGAGCACTGGCAAAACTTCGTGAATCCCAGAACCGGGCATTTGTCCGGCGTGATGTAGGTCTGGACTCCCAAGCCCTCGCGGGGGATGGCCCAACAGCGCCTGTTTCATGTCGCCGAGGGACCACTCTCCGTGAATCCGAACTGGCGGATCATTGACGCCGTAGCCTTGACCGGTGACCGGATTCGGATCCCGGTGTCGCCCCGCCGCATCAGCGCTGGTCCCCCGCGCGTCCGGCCGCGCGCCCGCCTTCTTTCCAAAGACCGGAAGCAGGATCGCGCCACGCGGGTGCCGACGCAAGCGCAGCCCGCCGTCCGCCCCGCCGAATTCGCGCGGCGTCGCGGCCGCCGCCCTTGCCCGCACCGCCGCCGCGGCGCTCGCGCCGCCGAGGTGCAC
>JBMOFP010000165.1:0-13502 GCA_049318805.1 Bradymonadia bacterium | reverse complement strand
CGCTCGGCTGACCACCCGCGCTCGGCTGACCACCCGCGCTCGGCTGACCACCCGCGCTCGGCTGACCACCCGCATCCGCGTCCGTGCCACCGGAATCCCCACCACAGGCCGCCAACGCAAGGGCGGCCGACATCGAGAGCGCCCACGCGCTCCCGGAATTCAATCGGGCCATCTCGCACCTCCGGGCCGCAAATTATGTACCCATCAGTACATTTTCAAGCCCAAAAAATGCAGCCCATTCCACCGCCAGCTCTGTGCCTGTAAGGTCGTTTCATGGCGCGACCCACCCAGTCTTCCGTCTCCGTCCCCACCGAACAGCGCCTGCTCGACGCCGCCGAGCGCCTCTTCGGCGCCGCGGGGTTCAACGGCGTGGCCCTGTCCGACGTGGCCGCGGGCGCGGGTATCCGACGGCCCTCGCTGCTCTACCACTACCCCACCAAGGAGACCCTGTACCTCGCCGTCCTCGAGCGGGCGTTCGGTGAGATCCAGGCGCTCGTGATCACCTCGGTCCGGGTCGAGGACACGCTGGCCGATCGAGTCGACCGCCTGGTCGACCATCTCGTCGACTTCGCGCAGCGGCGCCGCCCGGTCGTGGAGTTGGTGCTCCGCGCCCTCGTGACGCGCGAGGACCCCGGGCACGGCACCACCAGCGAGGAGCTTGCCGGCCTCATCGCCGCTCTGGAGATGGCGGTCATCAGCGCCGGGGCGTCCCCGATCCTGGCCCGCGCGGCGCTCTTGCAGATCGTGTCCGCCAACCTGGTCCGGGCCGCCGCGGGCGACTTCGGCGACCGCCTCTGGCGCGAGGACCACACCCGTGAACTCGCCCACCTCCTCCTCGTCCCCGGCCCTTCGGCGCCCCCCAGAGCCCGACCGAAAAACACCTCGAAGTCCCCGGCTTGACAATCTACTCTTGAGTACATATTAGTCTCCCACGGGACTCACCCGGAGGAGACATGAAGGCAAATACCCTGCTGGCCGTCGCCGCCTTGACGGCTGGCTGCGGCGATGCGGAGTCGACGCGCACCGCCGATGCCGGCGCCGAGTCGACCGCATCGTGTGAGCTCTGGACCACGCCCATGCTGGCCGACCTCACCGGCGCTTGGCCGGAGGACTGCACGTCCCTGCCCGCGCCCGGGATCTTCGAATGTGGCGAATACTGGCTCTGGACCGGTCTGCAGACGCGCTTCGACCTCCGGCCTGCCATCGTGGATCGCCTGGCGGCCATCGCGGCCGCCCCCGTCGCGGCGCTGCCCGAGAACCGGGAGTGGGCCGGCCGCATGGAGGCCTATCGCGGCATGCTCGCCATGGCCACGCTGTTGGAGAACGACGTGAAGGGGCTGGCGGCGGGCATCCTCCCGGCCCTGGAGAACGCTGCGCGGCTCGCGCCGGGCAACGCCAACCTGCCCCTCTGGGCCGATACGATGGAGATCGCCCTGGCCTGGCTCTCGCGCGATCGGGCGCGCCTGCAGATCGCGGCGGATCGTGCCTTCTCCAGAGTAGGCGACTGCGGCTTCGTCAACCTGATCACGTTGGGGGGCACGACGATCGGACTGCCGCTGGACACCGGCTATCCCCAGCGCACCATCGCGTCGCTCGACGCCTACCGCTGCGAGGGTGCGGACTTCTGCACCCGCAACACCTGGCGCGCCCCCTACGCACGGCCCGGGCTCAGCTTCCAGCTCGCCGAGGCCTACGCCCGCGTGGGCGACGCGGACCGGGCCCGCAGCTACCTGGACGACGCCCTCGCCGCGCCCGGCGCCGACACCTGGGCTTTCCGCCCGATGGTGCAGGACACCCGCGACCACCTCGACGAGGTCCTCGCGGAGTACGCCGCCCTCGGCCGCGATCGCGGCGCGTTCCTGAGCGCCTTCAGCAACACGGCCAACGGCTGTGTGTTCTGCCATGCCCCCCACCCGCCGGCGGCCGCCATCCCCAGGGTCCGCTTGCCGGTGATCGCCGATCCGGAGCCAGACGCGATGGACGCATCAACCCGCACCGACACCGACCCGACCGCGAGCGACGCGGGCGCCGCCGTGTCATCGGACGACCCCGAAGTCGCGGCCCTTCTCGGCACCTGGGCGATGGAGCTTCACGACGCCCGCACGACCACCACCCCAATCGGCGAGCAGAGCCTGCACTCGACGACGTGGACCCTCGTACAGGTCGTCCGCCGCGAGGCCGAGCCCGAGGCGATCGAGCTGCGCAGCACCCGCTGCGCCGTGGACATGGGACAGACCGCCGGCCTCTCGCTCTCCGTGGATCCGCAGGTGATCCGCGCCCTGGGCACGATGGTCACGCCCGCGGAGTTTCGAAGGGTCCAGGCCAAGCTGGTGTTGCGGCAGCAAGAGACCTGCGTTGGCCTCGGCTACGACGCGGGAGACAGCCCGTTCGACGCGCTGCCGGAGTCCGCGGACGACCCCCGCGTGCGCGACGTCGACGCCGATGGTCACCCCGGTCTCACGGTCACGCTCTCGGCGACGGGGGTCACCTACCACATGTATGTGGCGCAGCGCGCGTGCCAGGCGCTCGAGCTGAGGCCGACGGGGGACACGCTCTCCGGCCACGACGCCGCCCTCCACGGCGATCAACGCGTACTCGGCGCGGACAACGCGGTCTTTGCGACGAACCTGCCGTCGCGGCGGGTCGACGACGACGCGGCGCACGCGGTCCGGCTCGTCCGCGTCGACGCCGAGACCACCTGCGACGACGATCTGCCCGCGCTCTTTCGGTGACGGGCAGAAGGCGTCACGCGAGACGTGTGCCGTCGACCCCCTGGCGACGTCTGCAACGGTGCGGCCCCGGAACGATCTCCGACCGCACGCGCGCCGGGCGCGAGGACGCCATGGTACCGGATCAGGTTCTTTCCAGGCCGCGGACCACCCAGAGTGGGGCGCGCAGGCGTGCGGAAGGACCTGCACGGCCGAACCGGGACGGGACGGCACGACTGGTCATCGATTTCCCCACGGATGAACGGGCACCGTCCCGGCAGGCGGCCGCAGGGGCGCGTGCCCAGGCCGCGCTCGTCTGGCGGAGTCGTAGGGCCTTCGAGGAGGTCGTCGGCGACCCGGGCGCGGTCGGGCGCGGCGGACTTCGACTCTTCGGTCGGCCGATCCGAGGTCACGAGGCCAGGGTGTCAAGTCCGCTCGCCACGGGTCCGAGACCTCAAAGTCTCGCCTCGGACCGCCGCAATATATACCCATTGGTAGTTTAGTGCGGGCACGGTGCCTGCATTGGTCCGGTGGTACGTCCACACGGAGGTCCCGATGCCCGCCCAGAGTCTCCGCCCTCTCCTCACCGTCGGCCTCCTCGCAAGCCTCGGCGGCTGCGCGGCGCCCCTGACCGACGAAACCAACGAGGAGGCGCCCCTCGACACCGCGGACTTCGCCGAGAAGGCCGGCACGCTGAGCTGCGTCGCCCGGCGCGACACCGGCTATGAGTCGGGTCGGGCGTTCTCCATCGACGTGGTCACCGTCGACGGCAAACCCGTCGAGCGCGAGACCGCCGAGGCCTACTGGAAGATGCAGCAAGCCGCCGCGCGCGAAGGTGTTTACGTCCGCATCATCAGCGGCTTTCGCACCCAGGGCGAGCAACGGCACCTCTACGGCTGCTACGTGCGATGCGACTGCAACAACTGCAATCTGGCCGCGGCGCCGGGTTACAGCAACCACCAAAGTGGCTACGCCCTGGACCTCAACACCCACGAGTCCGGGGTCTACACCTGGCTCGCGCGCAACGGTGCTCGTTTCGGCTTCGCCCGCACCGTGCCGTCCGAAGACTGGCACTGGGAGTACATGGGCGGCGGTGCCGGCGGGGCCTGGCCGTGCGACGGGGGCGGCAACGCGGCGCCCGGCGCCGGCGGCTCGAACGGCGCCGGTGGCCGCTACACCGTCGGCTGGGGCGGCTCGTGCTGGGACGCAAGCCAGGCTCTCGGCTGCAGCACCGGGGCGCTCGTCAACTGCACCTCGGCCGGCCGCGACTGCGACACGCTTTGGGCGGGCGACGCACTCGCCTGCGGCGCCGCGGCTTGCCAGAGCGGCGGCGGGGCCCCGGCGCCCGCACCGGACTGCCGCAGCTACACGGTGCCGCCGGATGGGACTTGCCTGGGCGCGTCGCAGGCACTGGGCTGCGACGCAGGCGAGCTCCGCAACACCAGCGGTCCGCGCTCCTGCGCCGGGCTGTGGGCCGGTGACGTCCTGACCTGCGGGTGCACGCCGAGCGGCGCGGCCGGCGGCGGCGGCGCGGCACCGGGCGGCGGTGCGACCCGCACCTACCGCGTGCCCCAGGGCGGCTCCTGCGAGGTCGCGGGCCGGGCGCTCGGCTGCTCGGCGGGGTCGCTCTACAACTGCACCTCGCCGGAGTCAGGGTGCGGTGAGCTCTGGGCAGGCGACACGCTCGCGTGTCGAGCCGCCGACTGTCGCTGAAGCGCCACAAAGACCTTTCTCGAAATCGACTCCGGAGAAGACATGAAGCGACCTCTTCACTACGCCGTACTCGCCGCCCTCAGCCTCGGATGTGCGACGCCACCGTCCGCCGAAGAAGCGGTCCTGAGTCCGACGCTCGACGACGCGGCCGAGAAGCGCCTCGACGCGACCGCCGACCACCGTTGGATCTACGCGGGTCTGCTCCCGACGCTCGACGACTGGCGCGCCGTGCTCTCCCTCGAGGGTCACACCGTCCGGATCACGGGGACTCTGCCCAAAGGCTGGTCGGCCCCCCTGCCCTACTGGGCGACCCCGTCGCCTCGGGCAGACGGCCGCACCGAGGTGTCCGTGGTCTACCCCATCTCGACGGCCCGCCTGCAAGACGAGCGCGGCGCCCCCACCGGCTCACGGAACGCGTTCCCCGGCGACTACCCTCACGTGAGCGCCTACCCATTCACGCCGAGCGACCCGGTGCGCGGCACACCCTGGGGTGGGTTCCCGTACCTGGAGTATGACCAGGACCGCAACCTGGCCTTCCACGGGCCCATCACCGCCGAAAACGGGACCTGGCGCCTACAGCGCGGGCCCGTATCCCACGGCTGCGCCCGCATGCAGGGCGAGCACGTCGTCGAGTTGGCTCAGCTCATGGGTCTGGACATGGGCGATCCCGAGGCCACGGCCCGCGGCTTCTCCGCGAGCGCCGGGGCAGCGCGGGTGCAGGTCGTGGCCGGCTTCGACCGACTCGCCGACGGGCGCATCGTCGACGTCGACTACCCCGCGGTCGCGGGCTTCAAGCGCCCGGCGGGTGAGCCCGAGACGGTCGCCGTCTTCCCGACCTGGAGCACCGAGGACTTCCCCCGCTTCGTCTGCGCCCATGACCCGACGCGCGCGCTCGGGGACGAACACTGCGACGCTTACCCCGACACCGGCCGCAACCCCTTGCGCGCCGGCGATCTGGGGGCCATCGCCTGCCCGACCGGGTACTCGCCATTGAACGTGGGGACGAAGGGCGGCGCCCTCTGTACGGAGGGCACACACGCGTGGGGACCTTTCACCCGCGGCATGGTCGCCCAGTGCAAGGCCTGGGGGGGCGGCCGGACCTGCGAAACGGACCGCTGGGCCCTGGGTCTGGCCGTCAACGCCCGAGGGACGGGCGTGTGTCCGGCCGGGGCGCACCTCGATGCCCGCGACACCGCCTACTGTGTGGAAGGCAACAACGCCTTCGGGCCGTTTCCGCCCGACTACGTGGCCGAGTGCGAGCGCCGGGGCGGTGGGCAGGCCTGCCGCTCCTCGCGTTGGAGCCTGTCTCTTCTGCGCGGGACAATCGCGCGGCTGGGCCGTCGCACTTCGGACGGCGGCGCGGGCGATGAGAGCGTCCGATGAGGGCGCCGCTCGCGTTCGTGGTCATGCTCACGTCGTGCTTCCTCGCGTGCGCCGCTCCCATGCCGGAGGACACGAGCGTGCCGGGTCGGTCCGAAACATCGGGCGACGACTTCGTCTTGAAGTCGTCGGACGTCCCCAGCGCGTTCTCGCAGAACGATATGATGTCCGATGCGTTCTTCACGGACGTCGACTGGATCGACGCTGAAGGCCTGCGCGCCTTCTTTGCCCAGGTGCCCGGTACGGGCCGCTCGTGGCTGCGGGGCGCGACGATCGACGGCCGCGATGCCGCGGCCCTGATCGTCGAGGCCGCACGCAACGAGGGGCTCAACCCTGCGGTACTGACCGTCCGCATGCAGGTCGAGGCGTCCGCCGTGGGCTCGGCCTCGCGGCCCGGAGCCGGCACACTCAGCGCGCTGATGGGCTGCGGCTGCCCGGACGGCCGCGCATGCGACCCCCGGTTCGCCGGGTTTCGGGCTCAACTCCGGTGCGCCGCGCAGACGTTCCGTGCGCTGTATGACGACTCGAAGAGCAGCACCGGTCCGTGGCGTCTCGGCCGCACGTCGACCTCCCTCGATGGCTTCTCCATCACTCCCCGCACGCACGCCACCGCCGCCCACTACGCGTACACCCCCTGGGTCCTGCCCGGACGGGGCGGCAACTGGCTCGCGTGGCGCGTGGCGCGGGACTACGTTGCGGCCATGCGCGCCGTCCGCGTGCCTTCCGCGCCGACTTGCGCGACGTTCGCCGACGTCGGTCCCGACCACCCCGCGCACGGCGCCATCGAGGCCGGCGTCGCCGCCGGATACTGGTCCGGCTGCGGCAACGACCTCTTCTGTCCGGGCGATGGTCTGACGCGCGCCGCAGCCGCCGTCATTCTGGCCCGGATCGTCGCACCGCGCCGCGTCTCGCCGGAAGGCCGCTTCATCGATGTGAGCCCAGGGCACTGGGCGGCCGGAGCCATCGCATCCCTCGCAGCCGCCGGCATCATCAGCGGTTGTGGGGCCGACAAGTTCTGTCCAGACCAAAGGGTCACCCGGGCCGAGCTCGCTGCGCTGCTCGCCCGCGCCTCTCGCACGTCGCCCATCTCCCCGCGCGGTCTCTACGAGGACCTGCCGGCGAGCCATTGGGCGGCCGGCGTCGTCGAGGCGCTCGCCCCGACCGGCGGCCTGGGCACCTGCGCGCCCGGTCGCTTCTGTCCGGACAGCGCCGTCTCCCGGGCACAGGCGGCCTTGGCTTTCGCCCGTGTCTTTGGCCTCTCGAACGTGGAGCCCTGCCGATGAACCGCTCGCCTCGCCGCGAAGTCCTGCGGTGGGTCACCGCTGCGCTCGCCGGCCTGCTCTGCGCTTGTGCGGACCCGGCCCCCGAAGCGTCGCCGGAGACCACCTGGGTGGAAGGCGAATCGACGTCGACCGTGAAGTCGAAGGCTGATGAGACCACAGGACCGAAGCCCCTGCGGGCGCCGCCGTTCTCTGCGCTCGAGCCTGCGGCGCACGAGATCGACGGTCTGCCCATGTGGGTGAGCAACAACCCTGAACACGTCTTTTCGACGGGACTGCTGCTCGACCGAGGACCCTCCGAAGCGGACTCGACGCCCAGCCGCGGACCCGGTGCCCCCGCGCCGGTCTGGCAAGGCGACGACGCGTCCGTCGCCGCCGCACAAGGCTGCTCTCCGGGCGGGCTGCGCAACTTCTCTGTCTACCTGGCCCACATCCTGGCGGTCGACATCCCGGCGCCGCGACGCCTCGTGGTCGCGCTCGTGCAGACCGACGCAGATGACCGAGCCGTGCCACCGACCGCCGTCGTTCGCGGCGAGGTAGGCACCTCCGGCTGGTCTCACGGGGGCGAGCCTGCCACCCGTCGGACCGACTGGCTGGGCGCCGTGATCGCGCGAAAGTACTTCTTCGGCGACACACCCGTCCGCGCCGTCACCCTGGGCGGGACGGCCCCTGCGGTCGTCTTCGAGGTCACGTCCGCAGCCAACGCCCTGGTCGAGGGGCGGTTCGACGTCACCCTCGACGGCGGCTGCGCCTACCCCCGAATCGGTGTCGTCGGCGGCGCGGAGCGCAAACTCGCGACCCCCGGCACCTGGGCTCGCGGCGACGTGAAGTGGCCGGGGTGGTTCGAGGGCAAGGGCTACGGTCGTGCGGCCGGCCTCTACGCAGCAGACGCCGTCCGCGGCGAAGACACCGTCGTGCTCTCCGGCCCGGACCAGGTCCAGGGCAGGTCCCTGTTGACCGCGCCGCAGTCGGTGCGCGCCCTCGCCCGCCCGGCCGACTCCGCCGAGGTCCTCTTCGGCAACTACGGGGTCCTCCACCGACAGCGGTTCCGCGTCGAGAACCCCACGGGCGCCTGTCTGCAGGTCGATGTCGCCCTGGCGGCCTATGCGGACCGTGGCGCCGGATACACCGCCAGCGACCACATCGTCGAGCGCGCACCGACCTACAGCTACCTCTTCGCGACGCAGAACGCGCCGCGCCCGACGATGGTCTGGAATGGTGCGTTCACGGCGGCCCTCGGCGGGAACCCCCGCGCGCTCTTCCACCCGGTCTTCTTTCCTGAAGCCACCTCCACTGACCGGGCGAACCCCACCGCAGCGATGCAGCGGCTGCACGCGCGCCTCGGCAGTCTGCGCATCGAGGCGGGCGCTGCCGACGTCGTCGACCTCGACCTGCCCGTGCCCGGGTACATCACGGCGCCGCTCGGCGTGCTCTTCTCGCCTGCCGACTGCGACGCGCGATGAGGCGGCGCGTCGACGCTCAGGACCGCCTGCGCCCTGTCTGACCGGGCGCCTGCGCTTTCCACTCTGGTTCGGCACGAGAATTGCCACGGCCCGGTCGCTGTCTCGGAGGCGCCCATGAATCGTTCCCTCGCTGCCCTCATTCACCGGTTGAGGCAACTCGGCCTGCCGCTGGCCGCCCTGGCCGGCGCGTCCGCCTGCGCGCCTTCGGAGACCCCGTCCGAGCCGCCGGGCGACGATACCCAAGCCGCCTTCGGCGGCGTCGCGCTCAAAGCCGACGGGCGTTACTCCGAGTGCCAGCTCATCGAGGTGCTCAAGCTGGTGAACGAGTCCACCCAGGACCTCGACGCCCTGCGCGCCGCGGGCCTGCACAGCGACGCGGCGGCCGCCGTCCTCCAACATCGTCACGGCGCCGATGGCCTGCCCGGTACGGGCGACGACGACCTCTTCGACTCCCTCGATGAGCTCGACGCCGTGCCCTTCGTGGGCCCGGTCACGCTCGACCGACTGGCCTTCCGAGTCCTGGAGCGCTGCACGCCGGACCTGAGTCAGCGCCCTTACATCGACAGCACCACCTTTGGGGCCACGACCGGGGGCGGGTGGGCGCGGGACAACGTCGAGCTCGAGGGCGCCTACGCCGTCCAGGGCATCACCGGCCAGGCGCTGCGCGACCTCCTCACCCGCCCCGACGCGAGCGGCCGCACCGAATACGACCGCCTGCGAAAGACGGCCGCGTTCGAGGCCTTCAGCTACGACTTCGGCTTCGACTCGATGCCCTGGGACAGCGACGCGCACGCGCTGCGCGAGAGTTTCCCGTATGTGGTCCTCTCGCTGGAGTCCGAGCGCTTCGCGGTGAACACCGAAACGCACCGGCGCGAACTGACTCTGGGCACCGACAAGATGGACGATGCCTACTACGACACCGCAGACTTCCGGCTCCTGGCGCACGGCATGGTGCTCCGGGCGCGGGCGCGGTGGGACAGCGACAGCGTCGTGCGGCGCTTGCTCGTCGGCGCCAAGTTCGACACGGGCATCGACGCCGATGGCATCAAACGCACCGACAAGGTCGACGTGCGCACCGAGGGTGGAACGCACCTCGAGACGCTCGACGATGGCATCCGCCGGGGCAAGGTGAAGTGGGGTTTCGCCGAGGAGGCGCTCGCCCCCGTCAAGGCCGTCTACGAGAAGCTCGTGGCGGCCGGCGCCCTGCCCGATCTGGCCGGGCGTCAGGCTGTCCTGCTGCTCGATCCCAAAGCCCGCCTCCGGAGCGTCCGAAGCCGCTTTCACCTCAACGAGGCCAGTGCGTCGACCGTAAAGCGCCTGCACGAGCTGGGACGGGAGCGGGCGCGCGAGCTCCTCGCCGCTCTCGATGAGGCGACGACGGCGGGGCGCCTGGACCCCACGCTCAGCTCGCTGGCCTCGGAGACCGCGCCGCGACTGCGCGCCTACGTCGAAGGGGACCTGTTGCGTGAGGCGGCGCTCGAGCGCCTGCTTGCCCTCGACGCTCGAGCCACGATCGAAAAGGTGGACGAGCTCCTTCCCGGCGCGGTCGCCCCGACGGACTCAGACGGTGTCCAGCGTCGTCGCGCCGTGGCCGAGGCCGTCGACGCCCTCTTGCATGAGCTCGCGGAGCCCTTCGACGATCTCGAACGCGCGATCGTCGGGGCCACCGACACCCGTCTGGATAACTACGTCAAACCGTTTGCCCTCTGGCAGACCTCACTGCGCCCCGAGCTCGGCCAGCACCGCACGACCTTCATTTTCCTCGACGCCTATCGCGCGCTCGCGCCGTCCGACGGTCTGACGGGCTTCAATGCTTTCGTCGAGGTCCAACGGACGGCCAACGCCGACGGCTTCCGCAACCTCACGCCGCTCACGCCCGACGACTTCCTGGGCCTCGGCAAAGCCCTCGAGCTCGAAGGTCTCAAGATCAAACGTCGCCAGCTCGAGGCCGCCGGGACCATGGCCCGAGCGCTCTGGTTCGACCAGGCCCGGCAGTTCTACGTGCCCGATTCGAGGCGAGCGTCGGGCAACTTCATCATCGACACTTTCGACATGACGGAGATGGTGTCCGAGGAAGAGTGGCAGTCGATCCCCGAGGTCGATCGCACCATCGCGACACCGCTGCCGGCGGCGAAGGTCTTTCACACCGTGCTCGTGAACGAGCTGCAGATCGAGCTCGGCATGGAAGAGGCCTACGTGAAGCGCCTCGCCGAGCTCGACGCCCAGGTCGCCTCCGACACGGGAACCCCCGAGACCCAGGCCATGCGCGCGGGCGCTGGCTTCGTCTTCGCCGAGTACCGCGCGGTTCTGCGCGACCTCGCCCAGGTGAAGGGTGAGCGGGTCTTGTCCCGCCTTCGCCGCGCCGGGGCGCCGGCCGACATCCGCTGGGAGCCCATCACGGACTCCAAGGGCAACACGGCGCTCAGGATCCTCGCCGACCGCGACTGAGTCGCCGTCGACCGCGACGCCGGGCGGGGTCAACCGCCGCCGATGTCGACCCCGAAGGCATCGAAGACGAGGTCCGCGCCGCGGGAGCGCTGGGCTTCGAAACGGCCGAACAGCCGGCTCGCTCCGAGGCGCGCGCATTCCGCGAGCAGCGCCGCGTTCTCCACCATCAATCGCTCGACCTCGTGTGCACCGCGCGGCGCCACTTCGAGGATCTCGTCGAAGACCCCTCCCGTGCGCTCCGCTTCTTCCATGTGGCCCTCGAGGGCGCTCGAGAGCGAGGCGAGCTCGCGGCGCATTCGCTGAAGCCAGATCCGCCCCGAACCGGCCGGGGACCCGTTCGCGCACGAGACGGCGACGAGCCGGGCCTTCAGGCGTTCGCGGGTCGCGAGCGCGGCGAGCAGCGTCGTATTCTCCGAGGCGATGTCGGCGACGATCGCGTCGTCGAGCTCCTCGAGGCTCCCATCGATCACGGTCGGAAGGCCGCAGGCGGCCCCGATGGGGGGCACTGCGCCGCGCTCGAGTTCGAGTCGCCTCGAAGCCGGGATCACCGCGAGCACGAACCTGCGCTCGTCTCCGAGGACGACCGTTCTCGCGAGCGACTCCTCATCGACGCCGACCTCCCGGGCGCTCTCGAGGCTGCCGAGAGAATGCATGTGGTGTTCGAGGGTGTATCGCGTGCCGTGCCGGGAGAGGTATTCGACCAGTGTGGGTGGAAGTGACATGTCGGGCCCTCCTTTGCTGTGGTTTCCGTTCTCGATGTGTCATCGCTCGAATCGTTGGCCCAACTCGCCTCTCTCGTAATGTCCCCTCTTGGCGCCACGTCCATGCCACGGCTGCCCGTCCATCTCGTTGCGGCGGTGTGGGCGTGCGGCTGCCCCGGTCTCCGTCGGCGACGACGTCTTTCGACGAGGAGGTTCCATGAGGCTCATGCTCGCGGCCATTGCCGTGTCGTTCGCGGCCTGCGGCAGTCAGCCGCGACCCCAACCGCAATCTCAACCGGGCGCGCAGGTGGTCTTGGTGGGCGCCATCACCGACTTCGAGCCCGACGTCTCGTTTGGGCGCGGGTCTCTCGAGGACTCGCGCGGACCCACCGGTCGGGCGTGAGATGAAGTAGGGTCGAGCCGGCCTGAATTTCGAGGGCGGAGTTTCCCGATGAAAACGAACGTGCGCGCAATCCTCGTGGCCGCGGCACTGCTGGGCGGGGTGGCCTGCTCGTCCGATGACGGCGGCGGAGAGGATGCTGGGCAGTCGGGCGGCACGGGCGGCACCGGGGGCACGGCGGGCGGCGCAGGCGGTGGGTCAGGGGGCGGTGGCGCCGGCGGGACGGGCGGCGCGGTCGTTGGCGCCGGCGGCTCCGGCGGCGCGGGCGGCGCGGGCGGCGCGGGCGGCGCAGGCGGCATGGTCGGCGGCGCGGGCGGCTCCGGCGGGACGGGCGGCGCGGGCGGCGAGTGTGGAGACGGCCTGCCGCCGTGCCCGCTGCCCTGCGTCGGTATCCAGCCGGGCGGGGACTGTGACGATCCCGCGGCCATTTGCGGCAACGCCATCGGTGACACCTGCCGCTGCGATGGTCGGACTTGGCAATGCGAGGTCCACCCGCCCCTCGGCGAGGGCTGCAACCTCGTCTGCAAGCCCGAAGATCCAAACCCCAACCCCACCTGCGCGACGGCCTGTGAGTGCGAGTCAGGGCTCGGGTGTTTCAACGGGACCTGCCGCGTCGGCATCACACCGATCTTCTGCTGCGACGCCGAGGCTTGCCCCGAGGACGCGTGGTGCGAACTCCGGGCGGGCGGGTACCAGCAGTGTCGCCCGTCGGGCGAGTGTGTGACGACCGCCGACTGCTTCGACCATCCCGCCCCCATCCGGTGCCAGGGCGCCTGGGACTGCGATCCGACGCAGAGTCGCCCGAGTGACACACCGGGCGCCGACGGCTGCAACTACACCTGCGTCTTCAACCTGGTGCCGTGCGAACCCGGTCAGATTTGTCCCTTCGGGGACGAGTGCCTGCCCTGTCCGGTGGGGGGCGAGAACTGTGGTTCGCCCAACGTCTGCCTCGATCCGGACTACGGGGCGCGCTGAGGTATCGGTCCTTCCGGCCACGAACTGGAGATCCCAACGTCGCCAGACGGGCCGCGCCGCTCTCGCCCTCAACGTCGAAGCGCTCGGCGCTCTGACGTGTCCCCGGTGTCAAGCGCCACTAGCAGGACGCTGAAAAAGTCCGTCCATGGACTTTTTCAGCCCCGCTCCGCCGAAGTGAATTCGGCTTCACTCCCGGAATCATTCGGCTTTTTCAAAGCCTCGATGATTCCGCCGGGCCGTCCTGGCCCGGGCAGGCTGCTTTTTCAGCAGCCTGCTAGAATCGGGCCTCCAAACTCCGGCGGAATCTCTTCCGAAGAAACGACATCGGCGAGACCATCTGCGCTCTGTATCGCGCAGGTCCGCGCCGCGCGGGAGGGGCATCGCCGGCGGGTCGTGTGCGATGCTGCTCGCCCATTCGACTCAGAGGCCCATGA